>JBFMBZ010000001.1:0-7422 GCA_040754615.1 Candidatus Omnitrophota bacterium
GGCCTCAGTTACCCCGAAGTTGAGCCGCGTAACTTCTCTTTTAATTCTCCCTACGGAGCCTGCACGGAATGTAACGGCCTGGGGACAAAGCTTAAATTTGACCCGGATTTGGTTATCCCGGATAAAAATAAATCCGTTAACGCAGGCGCGATAGAGCCCTGGAAAAGAGGAGGCAGGGGCTACATACTTTATTACCGCTGGCTGATCAGGGAATTATCGCATCAGATGGGCTTTAGCCTGGATATGCCTTTTAAGAAATTAGGAAAAGATGTGCAAAGGGCAATACTTTACGGAACGGATGAGGTGGTAGGGAATAAGCCTTTTGAAGGAGTTATTCCGCACCTGGAGAGGCTCTTTCACGAAACTGAAAGCGATTATTTAAAAGAAGAAATTTCCAGGTTTATGTCCAGCCTTTCCTGCCCTGCGTGCAAAGGCGCAAGGCTTAAAAAAGAGAGCCTCGCAATAAAAATCAATAATAAAAATATCTGGGAAGTAACGCTTCTTTCCATAAAAGAGGCGCAGGATTTTTTTATCCGCCTGCAATTGGACGAAAAGCAGAAGATTATTGCCAGGCAGGTATTAAAAGAGATTAGCCAGAAGCTGAAGTTTTGTATTGATGTGGGCTTGGATTACCTGACCCTGGACAGGAAGAGTTCTACGCTTTCCGGTGGGGAGGCGCAAAGGATACGCTTGGCTACGCAGGTTGGTTCCGGATTGGTGGGGGTTTTGTATATCCTGGATGAACCGAGCATCGGCTTACATCAAAGGGATAATGGTAAATTACTTGCTACATTAAAAGCGCTTAGAGATTTGGGGAATACCTTGATTGTCGTAGAGCACGATGAGTCTACTATGCGCGCGGCAGATTACATCGTAGATTTAGGCCCGCTCGCAGGCAGGCACGGCGGAGAAGTGGTTTGCCAGGGGGATTTTACCGAGTTGCTGAAGTGTGAGGGCTCTCTTACGGCAAAATATCTCAGGGGGGAATTAAAGATTGATATCCCAAAGCTAAGAAGGAAGTGGCAGGAGAAAAAATCCCTGGTCATTAAAGGCGCCAGGGAGCATAATCTTAAAAATATAGATGTAGCTTTCCCTTTAGGTGTTTTTACCTGCGTTACCGGCGTATCGGGTTCGGGAAAATCTACCCTAATTGACGAAATACTTTACCGTTCTCTTGCCCGAAAGCTTTATAAATCCAGGGAAAAACCCGGCCAGCACGCGGGAATAATCGGAATAGAATATATAGATAAAGTGATTGTTGTGGACCAGTCTCCGATAGGAAGGACTCCCCGTTCTAATCCTGCGACATATACGGGGGTATTCGGCGCTATCAGGGATATTTTTAGTGCGCTTGCCGAGGCGCGGCTACGGGGCTATAAGCCCGGGAGGTTTTCATTTAATATTAAGGGAGGCCGCTGCGAGGCATGCCAGGGTGACGGCACAAAAAAAATAGAGATGCATTTCCTCCCCGATGTATATGTAAAATGCGATGTTTGTAAGGGCCTGCGTTTTAATGAAGCGACCTTAGAGGTAAAGTATAAGGGAAGGTCCATCGCAGAGGTTCTGGAGATGACTGTTGAGGAGGCTCTGGAATTATTCGCGAATATCCCCAAAATAAAGAACATCCTTACTTATCTTTACGATGTAGGATTAGGTTACATCCAGTTAGGGCAGGCTGCTACCACTTTATCAGGAGGGGAGGCGCAGCGCATAAAACTCTCCGCGGAATTAAGCAAGCGCGCAACAGGGCAAACAATGTATATTTTAGATGAGCCGACCACCGGACTGCATTTTGCGGACGTGTCAAAGCTTATCGATGTTTTGCAGCGGCTCACAGATAAAGGCAATACCGTAGTTGTCATTGAGCATAATTTAGAGGTAATTAAATGCGCTGACCATATTATTGACCTGGGGCCAGAAGGGGGAGACAAGGGCGGAGAACTCATCGCCGCTACAAGCCCGGAAGGGCTGGTCAAGGTAGGGCGTTCCTATACGGGAATATTTTTGAGAAAATTATTGAAGAACAACTGAAGCAGTGATATAGTCTTTGCCGATGAATATGAGGTTCAGAAAAATAAAATTGTTTCTTATTTCTTTTGTTTTTATAGTATTTGCCTATTATCTATCACCTAATGCCTATTACCTGCCACCTATCGCCTCTATATACGCCGAGGAATCATCAAAGGAGATGGAAGCGCTTTTTGTGGCAAAAAAGGCCTTTGAAGACGGGTTTTATGAAGTAAGCCTTGACCTTCTGGAGCGCTTCCTAAAGGACTATCCGCATTCTACCTTTGCTCCTGAAGCAGAATTGCTCAGCGGCCAGTGTTATTTTCATCAGGGAAAATTCCTGGAAGCGCTTAAGGAATTTGAGGGCCTGCTTAATAATCCTAAGGCAAAGGAGATCAAGGATGCGGTCTTTTACTGGATTGCAGAGGTGCATTTTAAAGGGAATAATTTTAATAAGGCAGCGCAATTTTATAAGGCGATAATAGACGAATTCCCAAAATCTTCCTATGGGGCTGCAGCGCATTATTCTCTGGGCTGGTGCCGCTTCCAGGAGCAAGACTTTAAGGAGGCGCTGACTTATTTTAAGGCCGTAGAAGAAAGATTCCCCAAAAATGAACAGGCCAGGGATGTGCCTTTTAAGATAATAGAGTGCCTTTATAATTTAAAGGATTACTCAGGGCTCAAAGAAAAATCCAGGAACTATCTGAAGCTGTATGCCAAGGATACGACCGGGCTCTCCTATCTTTATTTTTACGCCGCTGAAGCGGATTATTACCTGAATAACCTTATGGAAGCTGTGGAGCGGTATTCTAAGGTCTTGGCCAACACCCAGGACCCCAAAATCCAGGCTCTCTCCAGGTTAGGGATATGCTGGTCCTACCTGAAGCTAAAGCGCTATAAAGAAGCAGAAGAGGCGTTCTTGGCGATTAAAATGGAAAACCTGGAGAAAAGAAGCCAGGATTCCGGGTTTCTGGCCAGAGGCCTGCTTTTGGCAGAGACCAACAGGATAAATGAGGCAAAGAATTTATACGACCATCTTCTCGATTCTACCAATGACCCCGTTGTTTTAATGCAGGCATACCTGGGCAAGGCAGACGCGCTTTATAACCTCGCGGATTATGAAGGCGCGATTAGTGTTTATAAAGAAGCCTTGTCTAAGAATGAGTCAGGCACAGCTGCCCCCGAGATTATGGATAAATTGCACTATGGCTTGAGCTGGTCTTATCTAAAACAGGGGGAATTTAAGGAAGCAATCAGAGAATTCCAGAAGATAGCCAGGGAGAGCGATGACAAGGTCGTGAAGGTAAGCGCTCTTTGCCAGATAGGGGATGCGTATCAGGACCAGGGGGATTATGCTAAGGCCCAGGAAACCTACGATACCATATTAAAAGATTACCCGGATAGTTTATATGGCGACTATGTGCAGTACCAGCTGGGGCTAACCCTGCTTAAGGCGAATAATTATAACGCTGCGGCTTTAAGCTTTCTCGCCTTAAAGAGGAATTTCCCTGATTCAAAATTATTAGATGACGCGACATACGCCTTAGGGCTGGCTTACTTCCAGGGCCAGGATTACAATTCCAGCAAAGAAGTTTTTGAGAAGTTCAACGCAGAGTTCCAGGATAGCAGCCTGAAAGCCCATGCGCTTTATTTGCTGGGGACTAGCCTTTACAACCTCAGGAAATTCTCCGAGGCAATAGAAGTATTTAAGAATGTCATCAGGCTCTATGGCCAGGAGAGCGACCTGGTCCAGAAGGCAGAGTATGAGATAGCAGACTGTTTCTACCAAATGGGCGATGAGAAGGAAGCGATGGCAAGGTTTAAGTCCTTGCGTTCAAAATACCCGGATTCCGGCCTTACCGCGGAGATAATGTGGTGGCTGGGAGAGTATTATTACAGGAATGATGACCTGGCTTTAAGCAGGAGGTATTTTTCATCCTTGATACAGGATTTTCCCAAAAGCAATCTGGTTGCCGATGCCTATTATGCGTTGGGTTCAACTTACGCCAAAGAAGAGAGTTACGATGAAGCAAGGGAAAATTTCAAAAAAGCCATAGAATTGGGAAAAGCCGATTTAAAAGCGCAGGCAGCTATTGCCCTTGCCGGGATACATGCCAGGATGGATAACCTGGATGAGGCATTAAAAACTTACAAGGATATCGTAAATGACTACCCTAACCTTACGAGCATCATTTATCCGGAGTTGGCAGGGCTGCTCTATAAAAAAGGGAATTACGACGAAGCGTTGGATTTTTACCGAAAGTGCCTTGAGGCCGTCCCGGTAAAAGAAATGCCTTCTGTCCAGCTGAAGATCGCGGAGGTTTTAGAGGCCAAGGGCCTAAGCGATGAGGCGGTCAGCGAATATTTAAAAGTAACCTATCTTTACTCGGAAAATAAGGTTTTTGCGGTAAGAGCGCTTTTACGCATAGCAGAGATTTACGAAGGCAAGGAAAATTTTAAAGAAGCCGTCAACATTTACAAAAGGATCCTCTCTATGGATGTTGAGGAGGCAAAATACGCAAAAGAGAGGATAGACTGGATAACGGAGCACGGTCTAAAATAATCAATAGTTTTGTATCATGTGTCACGTATCATGTGTCAAATTTTTGCTTGATACCTGACACTTGATACCTGACACGAATATTAACCGGGAGGAAGAGAAATGGACCTTTTCAAGATGAGTTTCTTGCAGGTTTTTCTGGCAGGAGGGCCGGTGATGTGGCCTATACTTTTGTGTTCGGTTTTTGCCCTGCAGATTATTATTGAGAAGTTTTGGTACCTGCACAAGGTAAGCATTGATACCCAGGCTTTTCTGGCTAAAGTCCTGGAAAAGATGAAGCGCCATGAAACAAAAGAGGCGCTGCAGGTTTGTGACACCACCAAAAGCCCCATAGCCAATATTTTAAAGGCAGGGATTTTAAAATATGACCGGCCGAGGCAGCAGATTATTGAGTCCATTGAGGACGCCTCTTTGTATGAGATACCTAAAATAGAGAGGAAGCTTTCCGCATTAGCTACCATTGCGCACGTGTCTCCGCTTTTAGGGCTCCTGGGAACGGTTACCGGGATGGTCAGGTGTTTCCAGACCATTCAGGCCAAGGCCACAAGCTTTCATCCGGTTTCTCCCGGAGATTTGGCAGGAGGCATATGGGAGGCGCTGTTAACCACGGTAGCAGGATTAATTGTCGCTATCCCCACTTTTGTAGCCTACAATTTACTGGCAAACAGGATCAATCATTTTATCTTAGAGATGGAAAAGGCTTCTACGGAATTTGTTAATTTTTTGACCGAATAAGAGGGCCGGAGGAGGATTATGCATTTTAAGGGCAGGATGGAGTTAGAACACGGTTTAAAACAAATAGATATCGCGCCGTTGATAGACATAGTTTTCCAGTTAATCATATTCTTTATGCTGACATCAAGCTTTATTATGCAGCCGGGGATAAAGGTAAACCTGCCGAGGGCAGTGACAAGCGATGCGATAAAACTTGAGAATATCGAGATACTCGTAACCGGAGAGAATGTAACCTATTTAAACAGCAAAGTAGTTACCCTGCAGGAATTAAAAGCCTATCTTAAAGAGGCGGGGAAAAGAAATCAGTCGGTGCTTATCAAGGCGGATAAACGCGCGTCGCTTGGCCGGGTAGTTGAGATTTGGGATATGGCAAGGGACCTGGGGCTTTCTCAGGTCAATATCGCTACGAATCAGGAATAGGCTCAGGATGATTTCTGAAAGCACCTTTAAAAAGAGTATATTCATTTCGTTACTAGGCCACCTGGCGATTTTCAGCATTTTCAGTTTTTCTTTCGGCAATAAATTATTAAAAGGCATAGATTCTCCGGTTTACTTCTGGGGGCAATTCCTGGGCCAGGCGCAGGTAACTGAGCGCATAATCAGGGATGGAGCCTCAGATTTAAAGAACCCGGTGTTTGAGATTTTACCCAGCGAGCCTTTCAATTTACAGGCCCCCTTTATAAAACCTAACGTAACCTTGCCATTTTATAACGAGAAGGAGGCTTTCCGCAGTTTTTTGAGCCCGGTATTACCTTTCCTGAAAAAAAGGCAGGAGGAGATAATATTCCATCCTGTCTTGCCGCATGACTTCCGGCTTTATTTTAAAGACCGGCAGGTTGCCCATATTGAGCTTGCCTTTAACATCCCCCCCAAAGAGCGGGAGCCAATACAAATCAAAAGAAGCATTGCTTCCGGAAACCCCGAAGTTGATTTAATGAGCATGCGCTATATCAGCCATTTTCTTTTTATCCAGCGCTCAAAGTTTGTTAGTAACGGCTGGCATGCCCTAAAGATAGACCTTACGGTAAAAAATGATTAGCATAGATTTTTCTTTTGCCATCGCTTCCTATCTTTTTATTTTTTTCATAATCATCTTATTTATCTGGCTTTTTAACAAGAAAGGAAAGGGCAGGGACTTATCCCTGGACCCGAAATTTATCTGGCATTGCTCAATTTGCACTTATAGCTATATTAATACCAAAGAAGAGGAAATCTCCGTATGCCCGCGCTGCGGCAGTTATAATAAAAAATCTTGACAGAAAGAATTTTCTTACTAAAATATTAATTGATAAGGAGTTATAAAAATGATTACAGAAATCGGGATTGTTGCGGGGGATATCTGGCATTACCTGGACCAGCACGGAGAAGCAATGTTGTCAGAGCTCCTCAGGGGCATAGACAAGCCGCGCGATAATGTTTTAATGAGCCTGGGCTGGCTTGCCAGGGAAGGTCATGTGGTTGTTCTCCAGGTTGAAGGCGACTATAGAATCACCTTAAGAAAAGATGAATAAGGCCTCCACTAATAATAAGGGAATAATATTATTTATTGTGCTGGCGACCCTTTTAATTATGGTTTTGTTGGCGAACCTTATTCTCGGCTTAGTTTCCAGCCAAGCCAGGCTTACGCATCATCAGGTCAGTCGCATACAGGCATATTATGCTGCCAGGGCCGGAGCTACCCTGGCCATAGACATGCTAAGGAGAGGAGACGCTACATGGATACCGGCTGTCGGAGGTCCTTCAGTAATTAAGAGACTTTGCCGCACTGGTTGTGATGTGAATGACCTTGATTTGCCCGGTTCGATTTCTGAAGTTGAAATCACAATTTCTCCTGTGGGAGTCGGAAATTGCACTGCTCCAACCCCGGGAGGAGTCCCTTATTGCATCTATTCTACCGCAGATTACGCCCTTCCAAGTACTTAATCGATACCGGTTACCCCCATTTTTCTTAAACAAATCAAAAATATAAGTAAGTGTATTATAATTTTATTTGCTAAACCATGTCGTGTCTTTATCTTATTTTAACCATAGAGTAATTACAAGTAAGTTTAAGTAAAAAAATATAAAAAAATGCTTGACAAATTTAGTTTTTCTTGTTTTAATTAAACTCATGTTATTTG
>JBFMBZ010000002.1:0-22744 GCA_040754615.1 Candidatus Omnitrophota bacterium
AATAAAGACAAGGCAGGCAACCTCTCCTTATCCTACTTAGGCGCAAGAGACGCCTCAGAAAAGTTTACCTTCAGGCAAAACGGCAAGGTTGACAATGCCGGCATGCTCTCATTAACTTACCTGAAGGAGCCGGGATTTAAGAGTGAACCTACTAAAGATGGAGGGGTGGTTTATACTGCAGCAGATAAAATATGGACTTACTCCATAAATAAGGATGGAGAATGGGTTATACCTGAGGAGAGGATTGATTTTGCCAAGCCGTTAGATTTTAGAATTTACCAGAATAAAAATAATTCCGGATGGAATGATAAGTTAGTAGTTGCGCAGGACTCAAGGCTGGAATTAGGCGAGAATAAAAAGATTCTGCATTATTTGATTCAGGACTTAGATTTTGTTGAGCCGGGGAAGAGCCTGGCAAAGGGAGAGCCTTCTGAGGTTTCCCATAAATTAGGATACCTTTTAGATAATACCTCAGACATTATTAGCAATGAGAAAGGAGTCCTTACTGCTAAGAACGCCTTGATGCCGGCGATAATGGGCACTGACGCCGAAGGAAAATTCAATTTTGATAGCATTAGCTTAGCCGAAGGCTTGAACTACAGATATAATTCTAACGGCAAGGTAAGTTACGGGAATTTGGATCTGGAGATCGGCAAGAACCAGGTAATTAACGTAACCAACGGAAAACTCATTGTCCCGGCCGGAACTTATAAAGGCACGGAAACCCGGGGGGATTTATTTATAAAGGGCGAGTATGCCATAGATAATATCGGGGAAATCAATGCCATCTCGCAGCAGTTCTTTGAGGGAGAGAAAGAAATAAGCTTTGTTACTGGAGAAGGGTCATTCGCTATTGATAGCCTAGGAACAATTTGGGATTTAAAGATAGGAAAGAGTATTAAAGAAATTTCTAAAGATTCGGTTGAATTAGTTAGTGTATTAAAAGTAAAGTTTGAAAAAAATATCTCCGACCGCAGGCAGCTTGCCAAGCAGATCGGCTTTGCCGGCGACATCAACGATGACAAGGCCTTTAAGCAGGCCTTAGATAAATTTAACAGCCAGATCATCTCCGACCGCAGGCAGCTTGCCAAGCAGATCGGCTTTGCCGGCGACATCAACGATGACCAGGCCTTTAAGCAGGCCTTAGATAAATACAATTATAGAGTTTTAATTGCCCAGCAACAAATCGGCCAAACCGAACTCATATATACTCAAGGTAAATTTGCATTATACAGAGATTCAAGTGGAGAATTGATATGGACAAAGGGTGAAGAAATTGCTACTAATGTCCCAACGGAGCTAACAAATAAAGCGATGGAGCTAGCTTCGGCTAAGAAACCGCTCTTAGCCCACAGCAATAGAGAAATACCGGGGAAGATCGTTGCCTCTTTGTTAGACGCTACCAATGAATCTATGCGGATAAGGCAGCAATCTCAAGAGATTCAGATGGCAGCGATTGCCGATTTATCAGACACAGCATTCGATGCACTTAGATTTGCAGGAGGGAAAACTTTAGAAAATGTAGGTAAGCTTGGGATACCTACTTTAGAGAGATACCCTTCGGGTATGTTTAAAGGTATAAAATTTTCAGACACGTACAATTATAGTAATTTATTTGGTGTGGTATTAAAATTGGTTTCAAAAGACTCCAATTCTAATAAGACTTCTAGCGAACCAACAATTAGAGCATTGGATCAAGGGCCTTTAATCAATCGAGGCGTGACTATACAAGAAATGGCCCGCAACAGCTCTCCGATGCTTATTGGTACTATCGAAAACTTACCCGCGAGTTTGAATAAGAGGTTTGAAGCTGCTTTAAATGTTGCGGTTGGTCTGACTTTAAGGGATTCTGAGTCTTTTGAACGAGGTATCCGGGTCTTACAACATAAAGAAGGGGTGCCACTCGATTTTGATGGAAGATATAAATATTACAATCCTTACAATGGAGCAATATACGACCCAGGAGATCCATTAACTACATCGGACAAAATATGGGGGATAGTTAAAACAGCAATAACTCCGGTGGCAGTATTAGCTTGTATAGCAAATCCTGCGCAAGCCGCTATCTACGGAACAGGCTCAGCACTTATAGGCGCTGGCTTGGAAACTGCTAGAATCAACGGAACTAGATCTTCAGTAGGAGAGCAGCAATCAATACAAAAAGCGTTTAGATGGACAGAAAGAATTAATTTAGAAGCTCGGGATAGAGACCTTGAAAAGTTAACTCCCCAAGAGCGCAATATTGTTCTTCGCTATGAAATGGGAAAGTCTCTAAGCGGAAGAATGGCCGGGGATTTTATTACTGGCGCAGCCTTAGGTTTGCCATTAACTAAGTTAGTGCCTTTATTAAAGAATGCCCCATTTTTAAATCCAGCCAACTCTACAATATTAAATCTCCTTGCAAAGACCGGAGCCCCTGGCGCAAGTACCGCATTGAAGTTAGCAACAAAATATCCTCTAACTGTTGGAACGGCCATAACTACTGTAGAAGGAGCAGGGGGAGGTGCAGGAATCTATAGCGCTTACAGTTTAGCTACCGGCAATCGTATTACGGCTTCTGGTCTCACTAAATCTATGCTGGCAGGAGCGGTTATCGCGGATGGCATTTATCTTATGCCGAAAGTATTGGCTGGAAATAAACAATTTGCCGAATGGCTTACTGTCAAAGCTGGAACTAGCTCTTCGTTAGCAGGTAATCTTGTAAGATATATTGCCGATAAGCCTCTGGCATGGAAGATGGTTATGGGAGGTATTCAAGGAGGTTTGGCGGGCGGCGAATTTGGTTTTGGCCTCGGAGGACTAAGTGGTTTTATTCAATATCGGCAAAGTGTTCCAGAGCAAAGTAGAACTATGTCAGGGTATTTAAAAAGCATAGGTTGGTCTGGTGTAAAAGTAGGAGCAACAGGGGCTCTTGCAGGTTTTATGGTAGGTTCGGCAGGAGGATTAGCAAGAGGGTCTGCAGATAAATATTTAACGAATGTACGCAAGGAATCTTTTATTAATTTGTTGAAACCCTCGGAAAAATTGATGTATAACCCAGCTTATTCAAGGTTGGCTTTCTTGGGAATTTCTGCTTTATCGTTTGGAACGCATGAAGTAGGAAGAGATCTTGTCCAGAGGACGGTGGGATGGATTACCGCGCCAGTTCATTTTGGCTTAGAGAAATTAGGCGGTAGCACGGCTTATCTTCACGGTAAAGTTTGGGGAAAAATTGACAAGTTGTTTGGCTTGGATACATATAGCGATAGGCAGGCAGAAGCTATTGGTTACGCAATGTTCTGGGGTAAAAAGGCTGACGGCAAAGTTATTGCTAATCTTGTGGGCGCAGATAATGTTTCTTCAATAATGCAGCTTTCTAAATTGCGTCCGACGGAAGAGCAAGGATGCGGGCTTGTGCCTACTTTATTAGAGTTGGCCGCGCAAAGTTATGACAATGGCGATAAGCTAAGCGGCTTAGGAACTTTACTTTTAGCCGCAGGCATAGAAGTTCCTTCAACATATTTTACAATGCTTACTCTTGGTAAGGCAACCCAAGCAACAGGTATGGCCTTTGGTGTAATTCCTAGGATTGGACAGCCTCTGCAAGCGATATTTGAAGCGGGTAACCAATATTTTGTGGTTATGCCTTATTATTTTAATCTTGCCCAAGAAGCAGCTGGATTGATACATGAATATAATCAAAATGGAAAGGTTAATACTCTCTCTGCAATGAGGTTTACTTTAGATGCGGGTTCTTTACTCGCTTCTTCTGCGCTTCTCGGGATGACCCATGAGCAAGAAAAGATGTTAAAAGAAAATAAGGAAGCCGCGGTATGGTCAACAGATGTCTTCGAAAGAGGATGGTCAAGCTTAGGGCAGGAAGCGCGGCGTTTGACCACCATAGGCGGTGCGGGGGCAATAAGTGAGGCTTTGGGTTATGGGGCAGGGTTACCTATATTTGGGGGACTTGCAACAGCAACCTATATCCAGTTAGGAACTAATGAGACTACAGCAAAGATCTATGCCGCAAAAAAATCCATGGAATCAGGCAATAGCAAGGTGCAACAGGCTGCAGAAAGCATATTGTTAGATGGGAAGGTTAAACTGAACAGTGACGGTAAGTTTAGCGCTGAAATAAGCAAGCTCGGCTGGTTATTAGGCGTTTCCACTCCCGCAGAATCCATAAATGGAATCAAGGCTGATGAGTTTTCTGCTAAGAAGTCAGCACAAGACTTAGCAAGGAGAGGCAAAATAGAGGATGGTCATTTAACTTCATTAATCCAAGGCGAGAATGTAGAAGCCGCAGGGTCAGAACTTGAAGCTAAACATCTAACGACTTGGGCCGCAAATGAATTGGCAAAGCGGATGGTTGATAGGTCAGACCCTAACGTAAAATGGATAATGTTAACTTCCGCTGATAATAAGGAATTATACGTAGGTTCAGATATTGTAAATACAAAAGAGTTACAACAAGCAGTTACTAGGGAAGTCGCTTCGAAAAACAAAGGTTCATTAGGCGTCTTTGACCTTCTTTCTCTGAGTAGCGGTGGAGATGCGAGTATCGCTATTCGGAATACAAACTTAACAATGAATTTAAAAGGAGAATACCTAAAAGATTGGGCAACTAACGAGCTTGCAAAGAAGTTTGTAACAGAAGGCAATGTAAAATTTGTGTTGGAGCAAGACGGAGAAGATTACCTCACTCCGGATTTAAGAAGGGCGGTTGCTTATCAGGTGGCCTGGGAGAGCAGGGATGTAAATGATTCTTTGACCAAACAAGCCTTTCAAGCTTTGGGTTATTTGTCTCAGGACACTACCAAGACAAGGGAGATTATGGAAAAGGTAGAGTCAGAGCAGGCAAAGCTTGAGCAAGCTGAAAAAGGGCCGGGAATTTCAAATGAAGAGTTATTAAGCCAGCGCAAGGCAGTTTGGGATGCAACAGAAGAGTATATCAATTTCGGTAATGGCAGCTCAAAAGAATTGACGGGATTTTTGATGCAAAAAGTATTACTCGCGCAGCTCACCAATGATAAAGATGGGCTAGCTAATGCCAGAGCTCAATTAGATTACGTAACAAAGGAGATTGAAAGGGCATATGATGCAGCGCCCGAAGAACTTGAACTAACCAGCAATGAATTAATTGCCCGGCTTAAAGATGAAAACCAAGCCGGGGATACTAAGGTATTCTTTGAACTGGGAAGGTTAGAAAGATTAGTTAATATTCATTCGAGAGAGAAAAGCTTGAGTGATGTGAAACAAGAATATGCCAGGTTTGAAGATGAAGCAAGGAGAAGTGATGATGATACCCTTAAGGCGAAAGTAGATGCGCTTAAGGCAAGAGTAGAGCTTGAACAGGCACAACTTGAATTAGCAAAAATGCCTAAGAGTGAAAAGGCCTTTAAGTTAAAAGAATCTGAAGTTGATGCTAAATTCCGCAAAGCCATAGAGACAAATAATGAGCATGAATTCCAGGAGCAAAAGTTAGAAGCAAAAGGAGATCAAATAGTTATAAACGGCCTGGATCTCATTAAGCAAATGAAGAATATGAAACAAACCGGCGCATCTGTGGAAAAACCGTTGACTTACCAAAAATTGCTTAATGATTTTCGCATATTAATGAAGAATGCACATAAAGGATTAGATACAGAAAAAAGAATAGAGAATTTAAAAGCAGAGTATCGGAAAGTAACAGAAGCCTTGGAAATCAAGGAGAGGCAATTAAAGTCTATTAACGATGGTATATCAGGGCAAGCAGTTACAGAACTTATTGATGGCCATCGTACTGTCTTAAATGAGGACATAAAGAAACTAAAAGATAGACAAGCTAGAATAGAAGAAGAATTGAATAAGGAAGGCGAGTGGGATGCGCTGGAAGCCGTAAGAGAGCAAGCAAATCAAGATAGCCAAATAAGAGAAGATTTATCCAGGGCAGAAGAAGAACGCCATAAGGCCAAATTAAAAGAATCGCAGATAGAACAAGGAGTGGAGAAGCTGAATGATGTTGGAATAGACGCGGATAGAGAAATTCGCAAAGCACTGGTCGAAGTAGAAAAGGCTGAAACCAAACTTCTGCAAGCCAGGAATGAATATAGGAAGAATTTTATTGAAATTCAAGAAGGCCATATGAAGGTCTTGGAAGCTAAAATCGCAGAGGCAAGAAAAGGCAAAGAGGCAAATAAGCTTATTGAAGACTACATTCAGGCAGATGCAAACCTGAGGGAAGCAAGCAGGCAGCAGAAGCTAAATGATAGCACGGTTGTCAGGGGAACCGGGACAAAAGACAAAACTTATCATATTGAAATAAATGACGAAGGATTTAAGAAGCTTGATGCAGTTGAGCGGATAGAAACCAAGTTCTTTGTTGAGCAGTTAAATAAAGTAATAGAAGAAACAGAATCAGCCAAGGATTTCTCGCTTTACAATGTGCAAGTTAAGCTGGCAAAGGATATGCTTTTAAGTAAAAACAGCGCCTTTGAAGCCGGCACAGGCGCAGGAAAGACAGATGTGCTTATCCCACTTGTAAGCGATGCTGCTAAGCGCATATATGGGGAAAAATATGCCAAGCGCATGGTTGTTTTTGACAGCGTTACTAACTCTGAAAATGCCTATAAGTTATTAAAAAGTACCTTTGACAAGCTGGGGAATAAGGTTGAGCTTATTAAGGAAGAAGATATACATAATCCGGAGACCTTAAAGAGGATTAAGCAGGCGGACACTGTATTTGTTGACCCTTCAGTTTTATGCTTTGCCTATAATGAAACCAGGATGCCGGATTCAAGGAATTGGGTTGCCAAGGAACTGTTTAGCACGCTCACCAGGAGAATGTATGCCCTCCAGGATGAATTCCACATCGCTGCCATAGATAACACTCCGTATATCACCGGTATCGGAAAATCACCCCCTGATGCCAAATACAGCGAAATAGGCCAGAAGGTTTGGCAGATATTGGAAGAGAAATATGGCAAGGACTGGATAAACAATGAGAGTCTCTTTAGTAAAAACCCAGTCTCCGGGGAAAGAAGATTTGAGAAGAATGTCCAAGCATGGGTTGTAGAAGAAATGTTAAAACAATATGTTGCAGAAAAGGGGTTTGACGAGTTGGACATTACTATCATGGAGGAAAATGGCAAGTTTATAACCCCGGACGAAATTCAGACGAGGATAGACCGGGTAGAAAAGGACCAAAAAGACAGACTCAAGAATAGGGATAAAAAGGCAGAAGAAAAGAATTTGAACGATAAAAATAGCGAATTTTCTATTGCCGGCAGTGAAGAATGGGTAGAAAAGGCAAGAGAGTTTGCGAAAGACTGGGATTTTGTGGTTGATGCAATGCATAAGAGCGCTTTAGTTACGGGATGGAATAGCGGAGCAGGAAACCAGTATGCCGTTGTTGAAGGCAAAACTGTACCGGTTCACAATGGCCAGCCAGCGCCCAATATGCATTTCTCCGATGCGGCAATACGGGTGGCATTAGAGTTATTGCGGGGAGCAAAAGAAAAAGATTACGCCCCGGATTTCAATAATCTGGAAATAAGCCCTGAATCAATGCAGTCTACCTGGAACAGGGTATTGACAGAGATAAAAGAGCAGGGCGGTAATGTTATCGGGATGACGGCAACTTTGAGGGGAGTTGAGGGTGTAGTTAATTATGGCTTTGATATGAAAACTACCCTTGGCCTTGACCCGCGGCTTAAATATTTCGGGGATTTTGCAACTAACAGCGTGGATAGAGCTTTGGGAATAGCGTCATTTAAAGATGGCATAGACCAAATTAGCGTAGATGGCCGGGATATTGTGATTGTGCAGGCTGCGGAAAAATTAGATGAGGCAGGCGATGTATTGGCTCCCCTAAAAGGAGAAAAATTTGGCAGGTATTATAAAATGTTTACAGAGGCAACGCCTGGAGGGAACAAATTTGTCCTCTATCGGCCGGATGGGGCAAAACTAAGAGAGCTTACAGTTGAAGAAGCGAAGTGGCTCTTGGCAAGAGGAGAAAAAGAATTCAGCGATTCTAAAGAGATATCCCAAGAATTCAAGGATTTCGTAGGCGGCCTGAAGCAGTTTGAGGTTTTAGCCTATATAAACAAACCGGGAAGCATGGCCACAGACTGGAAGATGGCCAGGAGCGTTAAGGGTTATGTCTTTTTAGGAGAACGCACTTCTGATATTGCCGCATATCAGGCAATGGGCCGTTTCAGGGAGATTGTTGGCAGCAAGCGTTATCCGGATATGGAGGTTTTTCTTATCAGCAAAGAGCTTAAAGGAGAAATTGATGTCAGGCAGTTGCAGGATAAACTTGGCCAGAATGGCTTGATAGAGCGCCAGAAAGCCCAATACGAAGTTGCGCTTAATGGCCTTATACAGGCCCACACCAATACGCTAGAGACCCTTTATAGAAATGCAAGGACAGACGCAGAAAGAGAAGCTGTCAGCAAGCTGATTATAAAATGGCAGAACCAGTCGCATCAGGATACATACTTAGGAATTGATAACATAACTCCTGAGATGGTTTTTGGAGGCACTCTTGAGAAGGCAAAGAAGTTTTTCACGGAAAACCTGAAGGATGCGCCGCTCTCTTCTGAAAACCGCAAGTTGGTTAACGAAATAACCAAGCGTATCAGCGATTCTAAGGTTAAGGTTGAGCTGGGTAAGAACGAGCTGACCGGAGCTGAAGAAATACTGATGAGCTTAAAGGGCGGAGTTTATGGCGCGCCCACCATCGTAGACGCATTGCATTATGTAAATGCCAAACTCACCCGGTCTGATTTGCCGCAGTATGTCAGCAAAAGCTACAGGGCGGATGTGAGCCTGGCAAAACAGAAGATTGTTAATGCAATTGAAAGAGTCAGAGGTTCAGATTCAAAGGAAAAGGGAATATCTGATGCAGAAATAGAAAACTTAAGAGAGGTTCTTGAGAAAGGTAACTCGGGAACTTTATCCGGTTCACCCGAATTAATCAGGGCATTAATACCGCTACTTTCCGCCCTTCCCAATAATAACGATGATGATGAATTTAATCCTCAGCAAAAACAAAGGCTTATTAATAATACTATCAACGCCCTTAAACTAATTCAGGAAACCATTACTGCTTCCCCTGGCGAATTTAATACTCTGCTTGAACAGCATGGGCTTAGCCTTAAAAAGCTGGCTATTAATCCCAACGCAGTTTCCTGGAATGGATTAAGCGATTCTGAGCGTTCAGTTTTGGCAATAGCTTTATTAAATAACAGTGCTTTTATTTATGATGTAAAAAATACCGCAGCTCGCGATATAGTCGCCTCTACCTTGCATCCGTTGCTTAGCTTTGATGAGTTAAGGCTGCGCGCCGGCAGGCATATGATATTCCATATCCTGAACCCTGAGATGGCAAGGAATACCTCATTATACCTTGACCTGGGCAGGAAAGAGAATGCATCCTATATTAAGAGCAGCCGCGCTTATTGGGGAAGCTGGCTGAAAGAAAAATTGAGCGGCCAGGTGCAGCCAAAGGCGATTTATTCTTATGACGGGGCAGGCAGGCGGCAGGTTTATTCTTTATTCCGCTCGTTAAAATATTACCCCTTTATAGATTCAAAAGGCAGAATAGATAAATTTACCCGGAGGTTTGCACCGGAAAATAAGGCCTTACAGGATGCTGTTAACTTTGCTTTAACCGAGTGGTCAAGCGGAAGAAATTCTACCTTCCTTTTTAAGGGAAAGAGCGAATACGAAGATGCCTATGCCAGATCATTAACTTCTCTTGACTGGGAAGACCTCCTGAAGTGGTTCCTGTGTCTTGAAGCTGAAGGCATTAGGACTGATAAGATTCGTCTAAGCAAAGCTATAAACAATGAAAAGGACGCCCGGGCCACGCTTAAACAGGAGAAGAAGACAGCCACAGGAGATACAAAAGAGCTTATTCAGGGTTTATTAAGAATTTCCAAGCCGGGAGTTACTACATGGATTCGAGGGAATATATGGAATCCTATCTTGGATAGGACTCCCATTCTGAAGCAAGAAAAACGCAAAGAAGGCAGGAAGAAATCTTTAGCCGAAAAACAGCAGGAATTCCTGCTTACTTTGACAAAATATGAACAAGTTCTTAAAAAACACAAGATAGAGGATGAAAATGACAAGTTAAAATACCTTGCTTTGGTAGGGATAACCCCGCCTGTTTCCTGGCAGGCATTTATAGATAACTTAAAGAGGGTAGCAACCGTTTCCTACGTTGATCCCAGCAAAGCAAAGCCCGAAGAGCTCTATTTGTTATTAGGGGCAAGGAAAGGCGCTGACGAACAGACTGAGGAGGGCCATCCTAATAGAGAAAAGATCGAGGACGTTGCTTTTAACAAACTTGAACTAAACAGCAGGATGTCATTCGGCTTTGGAGAGGATTTACAGGATGCAGAGCTTTTTGCTGCTCCGTGGTTTAGAAAGAAGCAGGAAGAATACCGCACAAAGAAAGCTGATCTTTTGAAGTCTATAAGGGAAAACAGGACTAAACAAGTTTTCGAACGAAACAGGCTGCTGAGCGCCCAAGCCGGACAAAGAGCTAAAAAGGCAGAATCAGAATATAGCCAGCTACTCAAAGGGGAGAACTACTTTGAATATGAAATAGAGGAATTGTTGCGGTCATTAAATGTGGATAATTCCAGGGTTAATATAGCTTTGAAGAATATAGAGGCAAACTATAAACTAATTGAGGATGCTGTATTGACCAATTTACCTGTTAACGCAAGGAAGTTGGGCCTTAAGCCCGAAGAGATGGAAGAAATAATGCTTAGAGGCGGCAAGGTCAGAAGCATAAGGTTTGCTGCCGGTAGAGAGATGATCCGCCATGGCAACGCTTATTCTGAGTCGGAGAAGCTCGGAGGAGGAAAGTTCGGCCTGAAATTTAATTTTAGCCGGCTGGTAGAGAACCCCTACAAGCTTAATGAGATAGTCCATTATTTTGATATCCCCCACGAATTATTGCACATTGGTTTGGATAAGTTCTATAAAACATATAAAGGCAAAAAGATAGATTCAGAGCTGCAGGCAAGGTTAGAAAAGAGTTTTGGTAAAGGTGTCTTAAAGTTACTACTCGCCGAAGATGATACCTTAAGAGAAGATATTGACTTAAGGCATGCAGGAAACGGCTCTTACAATGAACTTTTTGCTACTATTGGGGGCCTGCGCGCGGTTATCGGTAATGGCGCGTTAATCGGGACGAAGAAGCACGCGATTAATAACCTGACCCATAAAGATTTTGGCCCCGAAGAAACACACAAAAAGGACTTCCAGCAGTTAGAAAGCATAATTGGTAAGGCCCGTTCAGAATTAAAGGCAGATGGTAAGACAAATGAAGCACTGCGTATGATGGAAGCGATTAAATTAAAATCCGCCTTCTCTTCAGCAAACCAGCAATTGGGGCAGGCACAGGAAGCTCAAGTTTCCGGTTTTATGGAAATGGAGCTTAAGGAGTTGCAAGGTTTCATTAAGGATTACGGCAGCAGGAGATTAAGAAAATACGTAAGTAACCTAATTGGGCAAATAAGGGATGCCGGCAATAATCCCATAGAAAATTTATTGGAACACATAGCCAAAAATGAACCCGACATAGATGAATCTCAATTGCCTCTCATCCTGTTTTCCTCCTTGCAAAAGATAGTCGAAGCGATTGAGGCAAGCGGGTACTACGAAAATAACTCTCATAAGACCCAGGAATCTTTAGATAAAATGAAAGTCCTCTTAAGCCAGGCAGCGGGGTCAATTTCAATAGAGCAACTGGAAGAGCTTTCTCCCCAAGTAAAACTTAAAAAATCAGAATACGGCGTAGCCGCAGAATTATTCGGGAATATTGCTCCTTATGTATTGGGCAAGTTAGCGGGGAGGGCTTTGCCGGAAAACAAAAAGGAAAATAAAATATTAACAAAGTTACTGGGAGAATTAGAAAGCAACCCCAAGGTATTTGAATTCTTCAAAACCCATTATGAAAAGATTGGTTGGGATGAAGAGTCTATTCAGGCTATTTCCAGCCAAGATTTATCCGGGGCAAATGATATTGAAGATGCGGCTTTTGAGAGCGACCCCGTAATTCAGGAGATTATAGAGCAGGCTGATAATCTTTTGCCTATACCGGAGAAACCGCACAAGATAAAGAATCTGATTCAGGGTTTTTATAAGGCCAAGACAGTTACAGAAATAAGGGTTAAGAAGATAGCCGCACAGCATTATCTAAACAACGGTAGAAGGGCCAAAGGGTTAACCGAAGAGGAGAAGGCCCTTATTAACAATGCCATTAACCAGCATGCAGAAAGGGCTGCTTTAATGCTAGCGGAAAGAGGGCTGGGCCTTTTGAAGCTTGCAAAAGATATAGCAGGAATAAAAGAAGCCTCCCGGATTACAGAAAAGGCATTTGAGGGCTTAGTTAATGCTATATTTAGCGATATAAGTAATAGCAAGAGGCAGGTAATAAGTAAGGATGAACTTATCAAGATAATCTTGGCGCAATTGAGAGCTAACGGCTCAGAGTTTGTTAAGTTTACCGCAGGCCACGAGATTGCAATCTTAACCAGCGAAGATATAGAGGATATTATTTATAAAGTAAATGCCGGTGCCTCTCGCGTAAGCGTTGAAGATAAAGAATATACTGACGGCCGGCCAGATGTAGATTTAAGCGGAGATATACTCGTAGTTGACTTCGGGGCAAAGAAAGGGAAATATAATTCTGATATGACGCGCGTGATTTGGGTAGGCCCCATACCCGAGCCAGGGAGCGCAAAATACGAGCTATATCAGAAATATCAAGGATTATACCGGGTTGCTCTAAAGGCGCACAATCAAGCTATTAAGTTTATAGATGAAAGCATCAAAGCAGGCAATAGGGTCGGATATGCAGATGTCCAAAGAATAATAAGCAAAGCAATCGAAGAAAGCGGCAGTGAATATGCCGGGTTGTATTTAAGAAACTATAACTGGGGCCACATTACAGGCTTAAAAGGGCATGAGGGTTCATTTAGCGAGATTAAGCCCGGTATGGTTATTACTGTTGAGCCTATAATCGCAGGTATCAGGACAGAGAGCACTATTCTGATTACCGAGCAAGGCGTTGAGCTTTTAACCGGAAAACCGAATCAAGAGATATCTCAAAGAACAGTAAGTGTTGAGCAGGAAGCGGAAACAACAAGCATTGAGCAGATAATAGCCAGGCCAGCAAAAGTAGAAGCAGCGAGCGTAGAAGAAGCAGTAAGTTTCATCGCTCAGGGGCTGATAAAGGGAAGAGAAGAAGCTTTACGCAAAGAGATAGGTGGTGGATTCGAAACTAGGGAATTTGAAAAAATTGTGCAGGAGCTGGATGGATTTGCAGTCAAGCAGCCGCAAGTAGTAGCGCCAAAAGCTGAGGCGCAAGCCACAGAGCCAATCCAGGAGCCAGGGGTTCAAGCGGCGCAGCCGAAAATATCCGAAATCGCCGGGCTTATTGCTCGCGGTTCCCGCGGTGGTGAGGAATTAGAGACAACTATAAATGAACTTAAGGAGCTGTTAAACCGCTATCCGGATAATCAGAATCTCAAGGATTCTTTGGAGATACTGGAAGAATCCAGGATAAGAGAGGCTGAGAAGCTAGAGCGCATAGCCCAAAGGCTTGATGCAGAAAGGAACGCGCAACAGCCCGAAGACGACAAGGGTGAGCTGGAATCGGCTGAAACAGAGGCAGCTGCGCAGGAGATAGGTGCAGAAGCTCCACAGGTAGACGCAGAGCCACAAGCCGCAAAAGAGCCCATTACGAAAATAACTAGTAGAGATGCTTTGGGTATAGTGGAAGAATTTGAAGTCGGGAAAACAGTCTACGAAATAGATGTGTCCGGAGATGTCGAGAGAGGCGTGATAAAAAATATACGTATGTATGATTTTGACCCATTGCCGTTCTTTGATGTACAATTTACAGGCAGGACCGTAGGAGGAGTCCGGCCAAACGAATTATATACCGAACTTATTGTTGCGCAGGAAGTTTCTAATAAGATTAAAGGACTTGGTAAAGAATTGGCATTCAATAGCAGGGTATATTTAAATGGCTTTTCTTTTCATGTTAAACTTTACGCTGAAGGCTTGACTCTTTGGTCTTCTCTTAGCAAAAAGTTACCACCTGTATTAAAGACTGAAGCTGGCAACGGAGGATTCAAGTTGCCAGGTTTCGAGGATATAACCGTTAGGTTTGTTAATGGGGAAAAGAACCAATGGGAAATTAGCTTAGGTGAACACAAAGTGACACTTGTCGAGCCAGCCTCCAGCCCGATGGGCCCCGAAAACACAATGGTAATGGTTTCCCGTAATCCTAAGGTCAGGCTTGTAATTGATCCTCAAACAGGTAAGCAGAGAAGGGAAGTCGCTAAGGATTCCCTCTTAGAACAATCTTACTATGTCCTGCCTCAGGTTTGGGCCGAGCCGATAAGAACGCTATATATAAATGCGGCTATTGCCAGGCTAAACAGGAATCCCGAAGAAGCCGCCGCATTATTTAATGCAGCTGAAGAGATGGCTAAACAATCAATTGCATCTCAGAAGGAAAAAGAAACTTTGGCTATTGTAGGATTGCTTAACAGGGCCAAAGAGCTGGAAAGAAGCGGCAATATAAGGGTAGCAGAGATATTGCGGCAGGAAGCGAATAAGGCATTTTCCGCATTGTTAGAGAGGGGAGTTGCGGTAATAGACATAAGTCAGGAGTCGGGGATTAGGGTTATAAGGCAAAAGAGCGGCTCGCCGATTACTAAAGGGGCTCCTTTTGAGCGCAGCAGCCAGCCTTCTAATAATAGGAATTCGCAGCCTATGGTGCCGCCTGTTAAAAATCCTGTTAATAATAGAGTCTTACCTATATCAGTAGGCACAGGCAGCATTGGCGGCAAGGGTATTTCTGCTTCGCCTATTGGATTTGGGGCAATTGTAGGCAGCTTGGCTTCAACGGGTTCAAGTGGAATAGTAGATTTGTCTTATGTGATGGCGAGTAAAGGTGGTAATCAACGTATGGCCAGGGGTCCGACCATAAGCCTGACGGCTGCGATTCTCGCAATCGCAAGTCGTCTCGGAGAAATAAGCGCGAGGACAAACGAAATATTAAGTAATTTAATCGGCAAATTATCCAGGTTCTCTGGCAACAACGCAGAGGGCTGGGGAAATGCCAGTGGTGCAAGAAGCGCAGGTACAAACAAGGCGCAAGGTGCCCAAGGTGTAAACGGAGCAAACGCAGGTTCTGGAAACGGAACCGGTGGTTCTAAAGCTGTAACTGGTAAAAAGCAGGGATTAGGAAATCTGACTATAAAGATTGATTCAGTCAGAGAATGGTTTAATAGATTATTACAAACCCTGTCCAAAATCAATGGTGCCCGTAGTCCGCCTCAGGGCCAAACATTCGGTGCCCTTGTTTTCGCATTTTCAGCGCCTATTTCTGCAAATTCTCCCGCAGTAAAAGATAGTCCTTCTCAATCAACACAATTAACCCAAAAATCACAGACAATTTATTATAGAGCAAATCAGCCGCATATCCTACTTACCGTGGCAGGTTTAGGAATTGCGGCATTGTTGTATATGGAAGCCCTGCAGGAACCCCTCCTCCAGGGACTGACCCTTCTTGTACGGGCTTCCATTACAACTAAATTAACGGCTTTAACGGCAAATTATGTTGTAATCGGGGGTGCTTTGATGGCCCTCCTCCAGGGAATGACCCCCATCAATACCCCCATTACAACTTTTATAGATTTATTGGCCAATAAATTATTAACCCAGGCAAGACAAACCGAAGGAGGTGCGTCATGTGCAAAAACTTCCAGGAACTGGACTTCACCCACTTCATCGTGGTTACAGCCGAAGGCACTATTTTTGGATGTGCTAAAGAGAACGGCCACACTTATAACTTCCTTATTGAATACGATGGTGTCCGTACTCAACAGGGCGAACAGTGGATTGATGTTGACCCTGATGCCGCTCCCATCATCCGTAAACGCGCAGATCTCGCTTACGGCCGCGTCCCCACTTACCACACAGACAGGCTCCTCTTATCCTAACGGAGAAGGGGAGTCTTCTTCCTTCCTCGCTTACAAGGGTAGCCTATCTATCCTTACGAGATTGTATCAGGGCGCCCTCTTTGCAATAGCAGGAGTTTTATTGTCAACACAGGTAAATTGCGCCACTGTTTCAAAGAATGAGGAGATGAGAAATGCCGCGACGCAGACTGAATCCGTTAATATCACCAGCCAGCCTGAAATTCCGCAAGAAGAGGCTGGCTTAGGGCTTGCGGACAGGGCAGAAAATATTGGAGAGCCTGCGCCGCAGGTGGCTACAAAAGATGAAGCAGGGCAAACCGCCGTTACAGTTGAACCAGGTGATACTATTTGGGGCATTTCAGGAAACAGATGGCCGGAAGTATATGATATTAACCCGGCAATCCAGAATAGAAAAGGCGAGAGAATTCACAGGGATGAAAACGGCAGGATAGTTATTTCCGGAAGCAGAGAAGAAACGCCGGATTATGATGTGGTGATCCTTTGGGACAGAGATGTGTTAAAACTTCCGGAAGGAGTTGAAGCGCAAAGAAAAGAAATGCCCGGAGCCCTTTCTATAGAGCCTGCCAGAGAAGAAGAAGTTGTTGAGGAAGCCCCCGAAGCTATCATGGAAGGAGAGGGCATGAAAGCAGCCCTGCAGGAAGCGCAGCCTGCAGCTACCGCAGAAGAGCCTAAGGTAACAGCACCGGAAGCCGCACCCAAAGAAGAAACTCCTCCTGCAGTTAAACCTCAGCCAGTACCACCAGCGCAGGAGCCAGATGACCTTTCCTCCTCAAAGCTGCACAATTTTGTAGTGAATCATAATATTGCAACAGGCTTAATAATAAGCATATTGGCGCTTTTAGGAATTTATGTTTTAGACAGGCTGCTGAAGAGAAATAAAGGAAATAACGATGATAAAGGCGGCACCGGCACTCAGCAGAAACCAGTTGCGCCTGTGGTGGAAAAGCCGGTTGCTAAGGAAGAACCGGTAGCAGAGAAAAAAGAAGAAATTCTTGGCGATGGGGGTATTGGAGTGCCGCAGGCCAATTCAAAAACCCCAGAGGACGGGAGAGAAACAGAAGAAGAAAAGCTGGCAAGGGAAAAACGGGTAGCCTGGTGTAATCAACACGAAGAAAATTGGCAAGCTTTTGGCAACAAAGGCAAGATACCCGGAATTACAAGATATGGCTCCGGTGACGGATGGTTTAAGTTTAAGGTTGGAACAGGCTGGAAAATAATTAAGCTCACAACAGTTCGAATAGCCATTAAAGATATCTTGAATACCCTGACAGTTGAGGCGCTTAATGATTATTTAAAGAGACTTGTTGAAAATAATGTCAATGTATATGTAAAGGTTCCGGGAATAGGAGTTCTTCCTGAGGATATCTTGGTCATAGAAGGCAGTCAAAGCGAAACAGAAAAAGCAGAGAGCATCTTCAGGGGGTCTTCTTCTGCCTTGCAAACATCCCAAACTGGATGGGCGAGAAAAATTAGGCTGTTATTCCAGCGTTTTGTAATGGTCGGCTTTATAACTTTATATTTATTTGGGGTAACTTCGCAGGCGTTCGCCTTCGGAGCAGCCACAGAAGAAGCGTTAAGTTACGAGCATAACTGGGCAAAGAATTTTAATATCAAGGTAGGAAAGTTTTCCTCTCGCGATGACGCCATGATGTTCTTTGCGCGCTTCACGGCTAAATTTGAGAGATGTGCAAACCGGGATTATAGAGTTTTTGTATTAGATGTAAAAGATGGCATAGGAAGAATCTCATACGAAGTGCGCATTGCAGGGCCGTGGGATAACGAGTGGGATAAAAAGCAGGAAGCTGATTTAGCGCTTGAGATGCTCAAGAAAACCCGCGATCCGAAAACACAGGAAATAGTTGTTCCTTTGGACTCGGTAGTGGTTGGTCCCCAGAAAGTTGAATCTCAGCCAGCGCCTGCAAAGAAAGCTCCGCCAGCGCCTGCTCAAGAAAAGAAGGCGACTCCCGCAAATAATAAAGTTAAGGCAACAAAGGAAGATACTAAGAAAAAAGATAAGACAGCTACGGTTAAGACCTATGACGTAGTGGCAATTTCTCTGCCAAATTCAGATGATGGCAAGATACATGAAAATGTGGGAAACATAGAAAAGCATTTAGAGAAATTGGGTTACAAGACATATCATGCGGGATTTAAAAAAGACGGTAAGCTTTATACCCGGCTAATGGTGAGTCTGGATTACCCTGAAAAGGAAGCGCGCGAGGAGGCTATGGCAATTGGCTCGTATCTTAAAGCTTTCTGGAGGGATAAGGGGGATATTCAAGAACCGTTTATTACCGAGGTTAATACTGCGTTACCGAAGGTAGAAAAGAAAGAGAAATCAAAGGAAAAAGCTTCAAAGCCTCAAGCCGCCATAGATGTAATTGATGTTGCGGATAATGTCTCCGCGATACTTTCAGAATATGATAAAGCCATAGATGACCCGGCTTCATTCGCTCTGGCAATCAGGGCATTACGGCTTGCTGAAAGCAAGGGCGTTCAGTTTGAGAGAGATGAAGAAGGTAATATAATCGGAACACTAGTTACTATAGATTTAGGCATAGGGTGTATGCAGGTAACGGAGAAAACCGCCTTAGCCCAGCTCGACATTTTAATGGAGTCCGATGCGCGCATCGGGCTCATTATCCAAAAGATCTTAGGCGGCAATAAAGTAAATATTCAGAAAGTCTATGATTCAGAAGAATACAATATCGGTTGTGGCTCCGGTTACTTGTATTATTGCCTGAAGGAAGCACAAAACGCAGGATTAGTGCCGGCTAAGATTAGCAAATTCAGCAAGGGCGATTGGCATATTATTATTGCAATGTATAATGCCGGGCCTGGCCAGGTTAAGAAGTGGGTTGCAAAGAAAGGCAAGGATTGGGTTAAGATAGATAACGGAATAACACCTAAACATCGCGAAAGATATGAATTTTACCGTATAAAATTAGCCAGCGGAAAAGAGAAGATTCTAATTTATGAGGCAGCCGGTTCACCATTAATGATAGCTTTTGACGGCAGCCTTGGTGCTGTGGTTGCTATGAATGGAAGGGAAGAAAAGCTTCCTGAGAATTCCAGCTCCGCTTCTCCCGTTCGTAAACAGGAAGCGGTTGCCCCTTCTATTGCTGTAACGATATTGCATCGAGTTCCGGCATTAGTAAGCAAACTCGGCGCTTTAGTAGCAGCGAGCTCCAGTGTTTACAAATATGTTAATCCGATTAGTTTTGGCACGATAGAGCGGGCCGTATCTTCTTCAATTTTACGCCGAGGCCCACCGGCCGCAGGCAGCAGCTTAACTAAAATACCCGCCTCAACGCACAATAATCCTGTAACTACCTTCATAAATCAGGCACAGGGAACCTTTGTCTTTGCGTCTTCAGCTGTTTCGCCGATGATTGCAGCATTTTCCGATATGCTGCGCAGCCGCGGCTCTACGATTGAGGGCTTAAATGCAGTAAGCGGTTCACATATTGATAATGCTGATATAGGCGGCTTACAATGGTTCTTATTTAAGATAAGCGATGCTAAATATCTTGAATTATTTATCCAAAATAATGAAATTCCCGCCTATGGCATTGCCACCCTTGTCCAGCGGAATTTGATCTTAAGGTTCCAGAGCTTTGAGAAAAATTCCGGCCAGGCAGATTTTTGGGCCGGTATTTACAGGCAAAGAGTTAATAGGTTACTTAGCTTTTTTGCGTTGAATGGCATAAAGCCCGCATTAATAGGTATATCTCCGGATCAAATTGTCAGCGAAGACCAATTAACAAAACGCATTCGCGCATATTTCAATGCCCGCCTGAACGAAAAAAGAGAATATAAAATAAGCAAGGCAGCCCTGGCCGTTATAGAAAAATTTAGGGCCGGGAAGGAGCTTGCCTCCCAGGAATTGGAAATGGCGGCATTCAGTGATTTTACCGGTTTCTATTCCTTCGGACCGGCAGCCAGCTTCTATGTCAATAAATTAGGCTGCGCTTTTATGCCTACTACTCAGGGCAAGTTTGCCTGGTCAAACGCTGAGGCAGCAATACGGGACAGGCTCCAAAAGGGAGAGCGCCTTAGCGAAATAGAAATTATCAAGCTATTTAGCGGAAGAGGGCTAGTTTATAAGGCTTCTTCCGCAATTATTTCAATAAACCCGCAGGCTTCTTCCGTGGCTGGAACGCTTGCGGCTAAAGTTGTTTATAAGGGCGTCCGGGAGCACGCGACCCTCCTCCAGGGACCGACCCTCGCTGATCTTGGCGCCCTTATAACAACTATAAGCAAATATTTGTTTGCGGCATCGCTGTTGATTTCAGTGACATTTTCTTTCGTTAATGCTTTTGCACAAAATTATTACAATATAAATACAGGGGAGCGTATTGAGCAAGAGCAGATGAATACATTTTATGAGAATACAATGGTTTTAAGAGAAATTAGCTCCGAGGGGTTAATTTCTACCAACTCTCTGCAATCCGATCAGTGTGTGGGTGTTGTAATATTTGATCCCGTTAACGGAAAGATCGCAATGGCCCATTTTAGCCCGTGGAGGCAAGATGACACCTGGCGAAGCGAAGAAGAAATAAATACCAATGTCAGGAATTTTATTACTATATTAAAAGCCAATGGATTAGATAGCAATACGTTAATTCTTAATGCATTTTATACCAATATTTATTCTGATAAACAGCAATTCAGGGATGCTTTATTGCCTATCCTGAAGCGATATTTCCGCGATGTTGATGAATATTCGTACAGCAAAGAGTGGGTTGATATTGATATAACAAGGACAAATATCCCATTATTAAAGAGCAAAATAATGGTGAGCGCATATGAGGGAGCAACGTGGGAAAGTTTGTTGTGGGATGTCGCCAGATACAAACTTCTTTCTGATGGCTCATTAAAACAGGCATTTCAAATCAAGCCGTTTATCAAAATTGCTTTCCTTCTGGGGGTGCCGTTAATTACACTGCTTTTAGCGGAGAAATTATCCCGAAAACGCAAATCTTCGCATAAAAGCAAATATTATATTGATAGACTTGGCTCTTCGCCGTTGGATAAAGAAGATATCGTAAGGCTCAAGAATATAGTCCGAAGCGTAGGCACAGAAGAAAATATCCCTGCTTTATGCCTAGGGTATTCCATTATTTTAAGGGAAGCCTTGACAATGATTGGAGTAGGCGCGTGGTTAATGGAATTAAGAGAAGAAGGCGAACGTAGCCATTACTTTGTTGCTGCAGCGGACTTCGGAGAATTTGACCCATTAGACGACATTTATAGAGCTGAGAGATGGGATGATGCGAAATACAGCCATAGAAAGGTATCTGAGCAGGAGTACGCCATACTTATGCAGGGTGTGGATGTGGCGGTGGGCGGCATAAATAGTATTGTAGTTAAAGTATTGCGTAAATTTGAGGAAACTGAAGAAATAAGCCAAGGTTATTCGTCGCTAAAAGAAGCAAAAGAGCTTGGAGAGAAACTGGGTGGTATTCTTACGGTTTTAAAAGCTCACGCAAGAATATTGGGTGGAATTTCAACCATAGGTGCTTCTGTTGAAGAAGCTCATAAGATTGCACTTACAGCAATTAATGAGAAATCCACAGAGTTTTTGAAACTTATACCCAATCCTTACAAAGATGAAGAAGTGCGTAGGTCGCCTTTATTTAATACGTTAAGAGCAATCAAGGAATATGATGTTATTAATCCCATGGATGGGGTTAGGCGTTGTTCTGGGTTGCTGAGTCAACATAGCATAGTTGATAATAAATTTTTAAATCTTAAGAGTCTTATGGATACAGGAATTGGTCCTGTCGACAGGATAGTTTTCCTGCTTGAAAATATAAAGCAAGTTGTTTTAGCCGAAAGAAACGGCATCAAATACATTGACCTAGAAAAATCACAACAGAAACCTGAAACCGTTTCTTCCGCTCTGACTCCGGAAGACCATAGCAAGGCAATACGGTTATTGATTAAGCCGGTACGCGACCTGGCAAAGCAGGAAGAAATCCTCAGGACAATTGAAGGCAGCGATATCCAGCAGGTCAAGAGTTTCTTAATAGGTTTAGGTGTTACAGAGCAGTTGATTGGTAATGTCTTAGGGGAATATGAATTTATGCGTTTGAATGTATTCCCTATAGATTCATTTAAGCTTGGCATAAAAGTAAGAGGCTTGATAGACGTAGAGCAGAAAAAAGTCTATCTATTTCAGACTGATGCGGAGTTAAAAGACAGCGGCAAGCAATTTGAATTTCAGGCTCTCCTAGCTAACCGGATTGCAGCAATAGCCCTGGGGACAAATAGCGAGGAAAGCAATCAGATACAGTCTTTGTATAACAAACAATATACTTTGTATAAGCACACAAAAAAAGATTTGGCTGAAATAGAGAGAAGGGCGCGTAAAATAGGGAAAATAATAGAAGGGGCAAGGCAAAAGATTTCCGATAGCCAGCAATTGCCAACCGTAGTTGACTTGGCTTCCAGTGCCTGTTCTGCAGAAGAGGCTGAGGGCAGTAAAACAGAGAAGAAGGCTTATGGCAAAGGATGGAATAAAATAAGGCTGCCTGCATTCGGCAGGGCCTTTGTTTACAGGGTTGATAGGGAAAGTGAAGATGAAATCTGGAACTGTTTTGGCAGGATAGGCGACCCCAGGGCAAAAATGAGAATGCATAGCGATATGGCAAGGTGGAGGGAATTAGCCGGTAAGCCGAAAAATAAAGGGTTAAAGAAAATAATTCTGGCGGCTATCCGTGATGCAGAGATGGGCCATAAAGCTA
>JBFMBZ010000003.1:0-12340 GCA_040754615.1 Candidatus Omnitrophota bacterium
AATTATCTCTGTTTCTACGTCTAACGCCTTTGGGCTTATCTCTTCGCTTAAAGAAAGCCCTCCAGCTGAAATGTTTGTTGTTTCAATTTTCACTTGTTCTTACGCAGCTTCTCTTTCAGCGCTTCTTCAATGAAACGCGGGACAAAAGAAGATAAATCTGCCCCCAAAGAAGCTGCCTCTTTCAAAAGTTTGGAGGAGAGAAAACTGTAGGACTCCTGCGGCATGAGAAAGATTGTCTCTATGTCAGGAGAGAGCCTGCGGTTAGTGAGCGCCATCTGGAATTCGTATTCAAAGTCAGAAATCATCCTTAGGCCCCTGATTAACACCTTGGCTTTATTTTTATGCGCAAAATCTACTACCAGGCCGTCAAAATCAGTTACAGCTATGCCCTTCATCCCCTGTTCCTGAATTACCCTTTTAATCAAATCTACCCTTTCTTTAACGCTGAAGAGGGGGTTCTTATGAGGATTATGGGCTACGGCTACGACTATATCCGGAAATATCTCTTGCGCGCGTTTAATCAGGTCAATATGGCCGTAGGTAACGGGGTCAAAACTACCGGGATATATGGCTGTCTGGCACATGTTTCCTATAGAACGACAAAACGCTATCTCCGTAGCGCGACTGCTTAAACAACATTAAATCTCCCGCGCGTTCTGGGAGATTGTCCTTTTTAAAATGCTGGACTATTATAAAACCATTGGGCGCTAATATATCATATACCCCTAACATTTGCAAGGTTTTTTTTGCCGCAGAAGGCGGCACATCCCGCAGAAGACGGGATGCCTGGCTATCCGATAAGCCAGGGCGCATGGCCACGGGTGTTGCTTCTTTAAAATATGGAGGGTCGAGGAAAATAATGTCGAAATTCGCCTTGCCTTGGGCCAATTTCTTAATTGCGGATAAAGCATCCATAGGTAATAGGTCATAGGCTGCAGATGACAGGCCGTTCAGGTTACTCTCCAGTATCTTTAGGCAGGCCGGGTTATTTTCCACAAAAACTACGCTCTTTGCCCCGAAGGATAATGCTTCCAGGCCTACCGCGCCTGAACCGGCAAATAGCTCCAGGAAAGAAACATCTTCTATATCAGCTAATATATCAAACAAAGCCTTCCTCACTTTATCCTGCGTAGGCCTGATGCCCCTGGGCATCCTTATCGTCTTACCTTTATATTTACCGGAAATTATCCTCATCTAGCCCTATCCGACCAACATCAGCTTCTCATACTCCGGGAACCTCTGCAATAATTTTTCTTTTAATAGCATGCTCTGGCGTAAGCCCAACTGAGGGTCTTTTGATACAAACCTGATTGCTTCTTCTCTGGCGCGTTTTAAAAGCCGAAGCTGAGAGAGCGGATTAGCTATCCTTAAACCGGATAAGCCATGCTGTCTTTGGCCAAAGAATTCGCCAGGCCCCCGGATGCGCAGGTCTTCCTCGGCTATCCTGAAACCATCGCTGTATTTAACCATTGCGTTAATCCGGTTATTCGCCTCTTCAGATTCCAGTTCAGAAAGCAAGATACAAACCGACTGCCTTTCGCCCCTGCCCACCCTGCCGCGCAACTGATGCAACTGGCTTAACCCGAAACGCTCGGCATGCTCTATGGCCATACAACTGGCATTGGCTACATCAATCCCCACCTCTAAGACGGTAGTAGAGATAAGGATATCTAATTCTTTATTTTTGAACTTAAGCATTGCCGCCTCCTGCTCTGGAGTCTTAAGCTTACCGTGAATTAAACCCAGCCGGAAATCCTTGAATTCGTGCCTTTTTAACTCTTCAAACATCTTTTTTGCTCCCAGGATATCCAGGGCAAATGATTCTTCAATAACCGGATAGACTATGTATGCCTGGCCGCCCTTAAGCAATTCTTCTTTAACGATAGAGTAGGCCTTCTGCTTTTCCTGATATTTAAAATGCAGGGTAGTTATCGGTTTCCTGCCAAGAGGCAGGCTATGGATAACGGATATGTCCAGGTCTCCGTAAATAGTTATGGCTAAAGTCCGGGGAATGGGCGTTGCCGTCATAATTAACACATCGGGATTTAGGCCTTTCTTCGGGAGCAATGCGCGCTGGCTCACGCCAAATTTATGCTGCTCGTCAATGACCACTAAGCCCAAATTCTTAAATTCTACCCTTTCTTCTAATAGCGCATGTGTGCCCACGACTAAATCAACCGCTCCTTCTGCAATCTGCCGGTAAATATTTTTCTTCTCTTTATCTTCTATACTGCTCACCAACAGGGCAATGTTTATCGCATCGCCTTGTGGCTTTGTGGCCTTAAGGCATTGTGACTTAATTCTCTCGTAATGCTGCCTTGCCAATACCTCGGTAGGCACCATTATTGCCGACTGGTAACCTCCCTGAATACAAATCAGGCAGGAAATAAGCGCTACTTCCGTCTTTCCTGAACCCACATCACCCTGAAGGAGCCTTTGCATGGCCCGGGGTGCCGCCATATCTGATTTTATCTCAAGAAGCACTTCTTCCTGGTCCTGCGTCAGCTTAAAAGGCAGAGAGCTGACAAAATCAGCCTCCAATTTACCTTCTATATTATGCCTGATCCCCTTTTTCTCTTTTCTTCTTAACTTTCGTAAGGCAAGCGCTGCCTGGAAGATGAAAAATTCTTCAAAGGAAAGCCTCTCATATGCCCTTCTTTGCAAATCAATACTTTCCGGATAATGAATATTCAGCAGGCTCTGTGCCGGGTTCAAGAGATTGTTTCTTAACCTGATATCGTAATCAAGGCATTCTCCCACCTTCGGCAGGTAATTGTCCAGGGCATATTTTATCAGCTTGCGAAAGGCCCTCTGTGTTAGCCCGTCCGGCAGTGAATAAACCGGGACAATCCTTCCCGCATCAAGGCCTCCTGTTTCTTCTTCTGAATCAAGAACCTCAAATTCAGGAGAATTCATCTGCAGCCTGTCATTGTAACGCTCTACCTTGCCGTAAAGGATTAAAGATGTGCCTACCTTAAAGTATTCTTTAAGAAAAGGCTGGTTAAACCATACGCAGAATATTTTCCCGCTTTCATCCGCCACCGCAACTTCTATTATGCACAAACCCCTTCTGTGAAAAGACTCGCGCACATTCCTTGCTAAGACCTGCGCCTTTATGGTTTGGGTTTCGCCTTCTTTAAGTTTTGAGATGGCAGTAAAATTAGTGCGGTCTTCGTAACGCCGGGGGAAATGGCACAAAAGGTCCTCTATCGTCTTTATTCCTATTTTATTAAAAAGCCGTGCCTTCTTGGGGCCAATCCCTTTTAAATACTGAACCGGGGCAAGAATATCTGTTTTCATAAATGCAGGTTATAAAGTTATCTTGGGCTCTTCTGAACCCGAAAGGCTTCCCGGAAGCTTTTTCTCCGGAATTGCGGGCTTGGGTTTATTTTTCCCCTGGGAGACTTCTATTTCAAATGTTTCGCTGGAATACACTTGCCCGTCATGCTTAATGGTGGTTGGGCCTATTGTAAACTTGCCTGCGGCTTTGGGTGCTAAAATGAAAACATAAACAAAAGCGGTATTAACCTTGCTCTTCGCCACAGAAACCGAGGAAGACTGCGCCGAAGAAAGGAGCGCAAAATCCTTAATTTCCGGGAGAGTAAGCACGGGGGCATTTTTTTCATCCGAAGCCACCGTCACCTTGTAAGTAACAGCCTCGTCGGTAGAAATAACTTTCTTATCCACCTCTGCCTTGATGGAAATTTCTGCAAAAGCACTACGGTTTAAAGAAAGTAAAAATATCAACGAAATAGCCAATATCCTTATCATAATTTAATTTTTATCACATGGGCCATTACCTGTCAATTAATATCGCATCCACCCCTTGAATCTTTAAGCAAAATATGGCATACTTTATTCACAAGGATAAATTAACAAAAGGAGAGGTAGATAGCGCAAGCAATAAAGGCCTATCACCTGCAAAAGGTCCCGTAAAAACGGGATTTTTTGTTTTAGGCCTCCTCAGCAAAGGAATGGATTAAATTTATCGCCGGCATTTCTGCCTTGATTGTAGAGCAGGCATTTCTTAAATGCCTACAGTAGCGAAAGCCCTTCGTATACCAGATAAAGAATTTACGGAATTTCACCACCCCTGTTTTTTCACCATAAAAATTCACGTATGACTTCAGGTGTTTAGCCATGGTCCTGGAAATTTCTTTTCTATCCGGCCTTGCGGTTATTTTTCCGTGAGAGAGAAATTCTTTTATCTCTTTAAATATCCACGGGTTACCCAAGGCCCCCCTGGCTATTGCCAGCCCATCTGCCCCGGTCTCATCAAGCATCTTTTTTGCCAATCCCGCATTAAATATATCGCCGCTGGCAATTACCGGTATCTCCACTGCTTTCTTTACCGCCCCTATGGTTTGGTAATCCACTTTGCCTCCATACCCTTGCTGCCGCGTCCTTCCGTGTATAATTAAGGCGCTTACTCCGGAATCCTGAGCAAGGAGAGCTATCTCTTTAGCATTAACAGAATTGCCATCCCAGCCAGTGCGGATTTTTAGCGAAACAGGCACCTTTGAATGCCTGACTAACAACTCCAAAATCTTTTTAAGTTTATCCGGCTCTTTAAGCAAAGCCGAGCCCTCTCCTCTGGCAACTACCTTTTTTACCGGGCAGGCGGCATTAAAATTCAAAAGGTCAAACTTGTAATTTTCTAATACATCCAGGCCTTTGAGTATATATTTTTCTTCCAGCCCCAGTAATTGTACCCCCAAGGGCCTGTCTTTTGAGCTAGAGAATAGCATTTGCCGGGTTTTCCTGCTTTTATAACTCATTGAGCGCACGTTGAGCATCTCGGTAAATGCCAGCTCACAACCGAATTTGCGGTTAATCTCCCTGAAAGGCAAATCCGTGACTCCTGCCATGGGAGAAAGCATAAGATTAGACTTCAGCCTTAATGTAGCGATTTTAAACATAATAAACGGCCTTTGGTAATTAGAGGTCCGGCGTTGGCTTAGGGGCAGCGGCGGCAGGTGTCTGGATAGGCAGGTGCTCTGATTTTTTGCGTTCTTCTTCTAACTGCAGGGATAATCTCTCTGCATCTTTCTCTAAATCGTTATATTGCGCTTTCAGGCCTTCAAACATCTGGCCCTTAACGCTGAGTTCCTTATTCAACTGTTCAATCTTTCTTTCCAATTCATGAATTTTATCATCACTTATCTTTAATTGCGCATCGAGTTTCAAGATGCCGGTTTTCAATTCTTCATTTTCCGCTCCCGCCTTCTGTTTGTCTTTTAACTGTAATTCAAGAATAGAAATTTGTTTCTTATATTCCTCTTCTTTGGTTTTGGCGATCTTTTCAAAGTAGGCGATCTTTTCGTAACAATCATTGTCTTTCTGATGCAACATGGCTTCTGTTTCGGAGCTTTTTTTCTTAGCCTCTTCCAGGGCAATTTCCTTTTCCCGGTTTATTTTTTTCTCGTGGCTGGAGAGCGAAAAGGATATAAGGATAGAAAGTGTAAATATGCCTGCAAGGAGGCTGAAAAATACGGCGGGATTTAAGATAGAGTGGATTATCTCCATAGCATTAAATTTTGTTTATTATAACACTATTATATTTTGGATGTCAATAAAAAATAGGGACGGTTCTAATTATTCAGCTAAAAAATAGAACCGTCCCTATTTTCTCTATTTTCTGGTTTTACCGGTTAAATTCAAACCGGATAGTATCTTGAGATATAGTTCCGTCTTTGGCTTCAGTGATCACCTGAAGGCTGGCTGATTTTTTAGACCAGCGCAGTTTACGTATCCCTTTTAAATCATTTGTCAACTTCCATCCCAAAGGCAGCCTCTGCTCTCTCTTTATATTCCAGGAGGCAATCTCCTGGCCGGTTTTAAGGTCTAATTTATAAACCGAGCTGATCACCCCGCGCATTACCCCGGATACGGTTAAAACAAGCGGCTCTTCCCGCGCTAGCTGAATTGCCCCTGGTGTTTGTGTCATATTGGCAGGCTTTTCATTTACCGTAGGAGAAACTTGGGGCTCGCCCTCTAATTTCTTGAATTTAGGCGGGCTTGAAACAATCTCATCCTCCCCGTGTTTATCCTTAATAGTCTCCGGAGTAAAATCCTGCTCTTTAGCTTTAACGATTATCTCGGGTAACGGCATATCAGGCTCTCCTGGTTGATGAAGAGAAATTATCTCCTGCGTTGCCTGTTTTATCTTCTCTGTCTTCTTCCCGGAAGAAGCCTTTGCGCCATCAAAAACAATTGAACCGTAACGGCTAAGGGTTTGCGTTTCCGTATTTGTTACAGGCGAATAATCCAAAGTTATTGTTAGCGCAGTGATATTGCCGGAGTTATCTGCAGCTTCCACTACGATGGAATTGGCGCCAGTGCTCAGGTTAAGGTTAGACGAAAAATTGCTTCCGTTAAGAATTGCCGGGCTTGCGTTTACTTTAACATACTGGATACCGCTATTAGTATCAAGGACGCTTCCTGCCAGGGTAACATTAGAAGAAGAAACTGCTTCGCCTGACCGATGTGAAGTTACGCTTACCTGCGGAGCTATGGTATCCAAAACAAAGTTAAGGCTCTGCTCGCCTACATTCCCGAGAAAATCCTCCGTAATCAGGGTAATATCATTACCTCCCTCCTGCAACGTAAAGGTCTCTGTCCGGATTTGGGCTTCCTCATCAATAGTATAGGAAACAGCGACATCGGAAGAGCCGGATATCAAGTCAGAGGAATTCAGGAATTCTTTTATAGGCTGTATTATCTTGTGAATGACATTGCGCTTTAATGTTATGGTAAGGGTAAAAGCAGAGCTTTCATTACCGGCTATATCCCTGGAAGTTATTGCCAATATATTTTTGCCTTTAGATAAGGTATATTGGCTGCTCCAGGTTTCGCTGTCGGAAACAGGCACTATTTCAGCGCCGTTTATTAATACTGAAGAGCCTGCTTCTTTGGTGCCTGAAAGAGAAATTATTTCTTCTTTAGTAAAACCATTCCTATTGGGACTAGTAATCTCTGCTGTGGGCTGCCTGGGCGCCAGAGTATCCAGGATTATGCTATCCGAAGCAGCATCCTCTGCGATGTTACCGGAATTATCCCTGAAAGAAAGCGCCAGGTTTTTATTACCCTGCGGGTCGCTTAAGGCCCATTGAGCCGTAGAAGCATAAGGCATCCATTCGGATTCCCTGCCTGCTTCTTCTTTTATTTTCATCTGATGGACTCCTGACAAATTATCATTGGCAGAGATATCCAGCGTAACGTTACGGTTATTAGTATAGCCGTTATGTTTAACTATAGATAAAGAGCCTGTAGGCGCAGTAACGTCTATCACAAAATTAATTGTGGTTGTGGCGGTATTACCGGCTACGTCTTGAGCAGTTAAAGATAAGCTGTGCCTGCCTTCACTTAGCTCCGGCAACAATTCTCCCGAAGAAATTATGGGTATTTGCCGGCTATCTACTGAGAGGCCCGTAATCCGCCCGTCGGATGTATATATCAATTGAGGGGTAGCAGTATTGACAAATGAATCGTTTTGCGGGCTCTGGATACTTAATGCCGGAGCGCTTGTATCCAAGGTTACCTTAATTTGCGCTGAATTTTCGTTACCGGCATTATCCCAGCAGGTAACGGTAATTGTATTTGCTCCTTCAGCGAGCGCTAAATCATAATTAAAGGAGTTATTGCTTATAACAGCAGGATAGTTATTTACATTTACTGAGGCGATCCCTGAGCCTTCTTCCGTGATACTTCCGGAAACTCTTACGGGGCTACTGGTAACAACGCTGGCATCAACAGGAGAAGTAATGTTGATTAACGCCGCTATAGTATCATTTACAGTGATTACAACAAGCTCTTCGTCTGATAATCCCAGCTCATCATTAATCCTGAATAAAACGCGAAAATCGCCTACCTGATTATTCCGCGGCACCCACTGAAACAGGCGAGTGTCGCTATCCGCGGCTTTAGTAAATGTTGCGCCTTCAGGAAGCCCTTCAACGCTGTAATCTAAAATATCACTATCCGGGTCATTTCCGGAAATAATAATATTCACTAATTCGTTTTCGCTGACAGAAGTGTTTCCGGTTATTGAGATTTCGGGCGGCCTGTTCACATTACTCACGCTCACGCTAATATCTTTCTCTGCAATTAAATTTCCGTCGGAGACTATCACATGCAAAGTATGCTCACCCGAATCGCTGTAAGCAATGGTGTATGGCAATGCTGCCAGCCATCCGGAATAAGTATAAGTCAGAGTATCTGCTTCGGGGTCGGTGGCGAGTTCGATTTCAGTATTGGTAATGGTTTGCCCTTCTATCTTAGCTAAGGAGCCCGGCATCGCCGATAGATCCGGCGGCCTGTTAACGTTAACTACGGTGATGGTGATACTTTCCGAGTCTGTTCCGCCATTACCGTCTAATACGTTAAAAGTAACATTAGGATATGTTCCTGCCTGGCTGTAGCCCGGCGTCCAGCTAAAAGTTCTAGTGGCTGCATTAAAGCCTGCGCCTGTGGGTAAATTATCCGCCGAATAGACCAGGGTATCGCTATCAGCATCGGTTGCAGAGATCGTAAAGGCCAAGAGTGAACCCTCATTAACAGACCTGTTACCTATTGGAGCCAACGTTGGAGGCCTGTTCACTTCCCCAACCGAGATAGTGATACTTTCGGTATCGCTAAGCGAGCCGTCAGAGGCACTGAATGCAACACTGTAATTGCCGCTATTGGCATAGCCTGGGTTGGCGTTAAAAGTTACGCCATCAAAATTCATCCAGCTTTGCAAACCTGCAGCTGTAATAGTCACGCTGTCGCTATCAGGGTCAGAGGCGGTTGCGTTAAAAGAGAGAGTAGTACCCTCATCTATTGATTTGTTGCCTATCGGATCTAATATAGGCGGCCTATTGACATTACTCACATTGATAATGATATCCTTTTCAGAAGTTAGCGCGCCATCGGAAACAGCAATATGCAGAGTATGAATGCCGCTATCTGCATAACTGATATTATAAGGTAAAGAGTTGAGCCAACCGGAATAAGTATAGGTTAAGGTGTCTGCGTCGGGGTCGGTGGCAAGCTCTATTTCAGCAGCCGTTAAAACCTCTCCTTCGGATTTATTTAAAGAACTCGGGATATTGGTAACTATCGGCGACCGGTTAATATTTGTTACGGTTATAGTAATTGTTTCGCTATCAGAGCTGCCGTTACCGTCGCTCACAATAAAGTCAACATTATAACTACCTGCCTGCTCATAACCCGGCCTCCAGCTGAATGTTCGGTTATTAAAGCTTGCCCCAGCCGGAAGATTCTCAGCTGAAAAAGTAAGCGTATCTGCATCCGGGTCGCTTGCGCTCACAGTAAAGGTCAAGAGCGCACCTTCAGCTACGGTTTTATCGCCGAGTGCTTCTAAAACAGGAGGATTATTGATATGGCTTACTGTTATTGTAATATTCTCATAGCTGCTTTGAGAGCCGTCACTGACTTCAAAATGTACCCCCGGATACGTCCCTGCCTGGGCACTCGCCGGTGTCCAGCTAAAGGTGTGGGTTGAAGCATTAAAGTTTGCGCCCGATGGTAAATTACTGGCTGAATAAGTGATAGTATCTCCGTCGGGATCGGTGGCAGTGACAACAAAACTTAAGGGCTCTCCTTCGTTAACAGATTTATCTCCGATAAAACTTAGCATTGGCGCCTGATTGATGTTATTTACGGTTATAGTAATACTTTCGCTATCACTTCCTCCCTGTGCATCTCTTACGCTAAAGGTAACATTATAAGTTCCTGCCTGGGTATAATCCGGAGTAAAGCTAAAGCGTCCTAAAGCAGGGTCTAAGGTTGCACCAGCTGGAAGTGTATCTGCAGAGTAGGTTAGGGTATCTCCGTCAGCGTCGGTAGCAGATAAGGTAAATGCCAGGTTGCTTCCTTCGTCAACTGTTCTATTGCCTATTGCTACTAATACCGGTGCATCATTACCAGTAGTTATGCTGATGGATATGGTAGCAATATTAGAGTCTGCTTCTCCGTCATTAGCTTTAAAGGTAAAGCTGTCGTTACCGAAGTAGTTAGCTTGAGGCGTATAGGCCAGGTTAGGTGCTGTGCCTGTAAGTGTGCCGTAGCTGGGTTGAGTAAGTACGCTGTAGGTTAAAGTATCGTTATCGCTATCAGTAGCTGATAAGGTTATATTTAAAGCTGTGTCTTCAGCTGTAGATACGGATTGGTTATTGGCTACTGGTGCATTATTAGGTAGTGCTTGGGTAGTAGCAGAACTTTGAGTTGATTGAGCTGATAAATTACCTGCTGCATCATAGGCTGCTACCCTGTAGTTATAGGTAGTGGAAGCAGTAAGGCCGGTATCCTGATAAGATGTGGTAGTTGAAATGCCTACCTGGCTTCCATCTCTGTATATACGGTATCCGGTTACTCCTATGTTATCCGTAGAAGCGCTCCAGGAGAGGTTAATCTGGGTAGTAGAAGCTGCGGTTGCGGTAAGGTTAGCAGGCACGCTGGGTGCGGTGTAGTCAGGAGTTATTTGCAAAGGCCCAATGTATTGCGTACTAATGGCAATATCGTCAAAATAAATGTTTCTTGTAGATATCTGGTCATTGTTCTGGGTGGAGATGTCAAGCGTTTCAATATCCGCATTTCCCGTATTGACATTAACTGGCGTCACCGGAGTATAATTGTTATACCACCAACTTCCCCATAATGGGCTGTCTTCCCAGACTTGTTTTTCCACACCGTCTATCCAGAAGCGCAACCTGCCTTCTGTGGGATGAATTTTTAGGTATGCCTCGAAGCAATACCAGGTATCTTCCTGCGGTTGCCATATCTGCCAATAAGCGCAGTTAGGATGAGGCGGCCCAGAAGGATTCAATGGGTATTCATTATTGGCTTTTTCCCAGATAGCAAAGGACTTATCGCCGTATTCCGTTGAATAGAAAGTCAGGTAATGGCCTTTTGCTCCGGCATCATAAGTGCACATTTCAATACGCAGCGGATTCCCCCAAAAAATCCAGTATTTGTGGCTGGAAGGCCAATCCCACCCGCCTTCCCACCTGCCGTACCATCTAAAGTAAATCTCGCGGCCCATATTAAGGCGCTTCGTGAGGCCAAGGGCATAATCGCCACTAGCCCATTTACATTCAAGCGACTGGTTGCCGCTGGATTTCAAGGCAGAGGTTAACGTGACGGACCCGCCGTTTGCGCTCAAGTGTGGAGCTGCTCCTGATGGCCCTATACTATATCCGCTCCATTTATCCAAAGGCGACAAGCCTTCAAAATCATCAAAGAAAATACTCCTCCCTTCTGTTGGCAAAAGCCCCACCGCTTCATTTCCGGTTATATATGCTCCCATATTTATTCTTTCAGTCGTATTTCCGTCATTATCATAATCCTGTAAGTCCATACCTGCATTTATTGCGGGAGAACTGCCCTGCAGATGAAAATCCCCATTGTTAGCATCTACAAATAAGGGGTTAGCGCTTATGGAATTTGCATCTTGGCCTGAAGCAGAACGCCAGGAGGATAAAGTTGAGTAGCCAACGTAGTCAAATACTCCAGTTGGGCTCTGTAATAAGTTATTGTAATTAGAAAACATATTAACTACGCTTGAAAATGAACTGATTGCTCCAGCATACGTCGTGCCGGTTGGAGTATAAATAATATTGTTATAGACTTGGGGATTTTGGGCACGGCTCTTAATACCTACCCCCACGCCTCCTACGTCATAAACTGTATTGTTATAAACTTTAACGTTGCATGCTTCATAGCCTTGGACTCCCTGGTCAATATCAAAAGCATTAATCTGGTTTTTTGCGGGGTCACCGCAAATAATATTATTATGAGCGGTAATATTGCTGCTCCTCATATATAATCCAACATGCCAAGCGGTAATTTTATTGTTGTAATAAAATATTGGGCCGTAATCCCAGTTTTTGTTATAGACTCCCGTCGGCACATTGTAAATAAGGTTATTTCTTATAATGATATTCAATCCGACACCGGGATTTCCATATTCCCCGCCGGACATAATTGCTATAGCTCCATGATGCTCAGGGTCAGCATCATTAAGGTAAGATGCAAATGAATGGTCATAAACATCGTATATCTCATTATTCTCAACCAGGACATTATTTGTAGTTACAAAATAGAATCCTCCGTAATTTGACGGAGGCGAATCAGCATCGTGAAGCTTAATATTCCTCATCACAATATTCTGGCCGCCACGAATCCATGCGTTTCCATTTTTTACTTCAAACCCGTCAATAATAAGGTCGTGCTTATCGTATGAATACAAAGGATGGCTGCTAGGATTACCATCTAATACTGCGCCATGCAGGTTCTGCGACTTGAATGTAATGGGCAGGTTAGGAGTCCCGGAAACATT
>JBFMBZ010000004.1:0-23922 GCA_040754615.1 Candidatus Omnitrophota bacterium
CCGTATCACCATCAGGCGCAACAACGAGGAAGTAAACGGCAAGTCCATCATGGGCATACTTATGTTAGGCGCCGAAAAGGGCTCAACCATTATTATTGAGGCAGAAGGCGACGATGCGCACCTGGCAATAGTGGAGCTGGAAAAGATTGTTGCTATCGAGGAAAAATAATGATCAAGCTTAAAGGCATACCGGCAGCTTCGGGTATCAGTATCGGCAAGGCCTATAAAATGGGCAGGGAGGATTTTGACATACCTAAAATTGCGATACAGGATACAGAGATACCTTTGCAGATTCAGCTCTTTGAAGAAGCCCTGATCAAGACCCGCCGGGAGATAATAGATTTGCAGAAGAAGATCGGCGCCGATATGGGCCAGGACGAGGCGCAGATATTTGACGCGCACCTGTTGGTATTGGAAGACCGTATGCTTATTGAGGAGGTTATCTCGCGCCTGAAGAGGGAAAGACTGAATGTCCCTTATATTTTTCAGGAGGTCATTAAAAAATATATCGATGTCTTCTCAAAGATAGAAGACGAATACTTAAAAGAGCGCTTGGCTGATATAAATGACGTGGGTAAAAGGATACTGCGTAACCTCTTAGGCAAGGAGCAGAGGCGGCTGGCGGATGTAAGCGAGAAGGTAATTGTAGTAGCGCATGACCTTTCTCCTTCCGATACCGCGGCGATGCATAAGCAGAATGTTGCCGGCTTCGTTACCGATATCGGAGGCAAGACATCCCATACCGCGATTATGGCAAAGGCACTTGAGATACCCGCCGTAGTCGGGGCGGAAGACGCAACCTCCAGGATAAAATCTTCGGATATGCTGATAGTTGACGGAAGCATGGGCATGGTAATAATTGACCCCGACGAAGAGACCCTTTCTATTTACAGGCAGGAGGAGGAGAAATTAAGGGGCATCACGGAAAAATTCCTTTCTGCCAAGGATTTGGCTGCCACTACCCTTGACGGGAAAGAGGTTAAGATCCTGGCAAATATAGAATTTCCCGATGAAGTCCCTTCGGTAAAGCTTCACGGCGCAGCAGGCATAGGATTGTACCGGACTGAATTCTTCTATATGAACAGAAAGGACCTGCCTTCTGAAGAGGAGCATTACCAGGCTTACAAATATGTTGCAGAAGAGATAAAGCCGAATACGGTGATTATCCGTACCCTGGATCTCGGAGGAGATAAATTCCTTTCGCAGTTTGAAATTCCCCACGAGATGCAGCCTTTCTTGGGATGGCGCGCCATCAGGTTCTGCCTTGCCCGGCCGGATATCTTCAAGCTGCAGTTAAGGGCGATACTGCGCGCTTCCGTACATGGCAACCTTAAACTAATGTACCCCATGATTTCCGGCATCGAAGAATTAAAGCAGGCAAACAAAATATTGGAAGAGGCAAAGGAAGAGCTGCGGCAGAAGAATACCCCTTTTAATAACGATATAGAGGTAGGGGCAATGATTGAAGTGCCCTCTGCGGCAATGACTGCCGATATATTGGCAGAAGAGGCGGATTTCTTTAGCATCGGCACCAATGATTTAATCCAGTATTCGCTGGCAGTTGACCGCGTAAACGAAAAGGTAGCCTATCTCTACGAACCGTCTCATCCCGCCGTATTAAGGCTGATTAAAAATATAATAGACTCAGGCCACAACGCGAATATAACGGTAGGGATGTGCGGAGAGGTCTCCGGAGAGCCGAGTTTTGCCCTCATACTTCTGGGGCTGGGCCTGGATGAGTTCAGCATGCCTCCTCAGGTAATACCACAGATAAAATACATCATCCGGACAGTTACCTTTGAAGAGGCAAAGGTTCTGGCGAAAGAGGCGCTTAAGCTTTCCGCAGCCAAAGAGGTAGAGGAGTTCAGCCAGACAAGATTAAGGGAAATCTTAAGGAAAAGGGCAGAATAAATGAAAAAAACCAAACTTGATTTAAATACTATCAAGAAACTGGATAAATCCGATATGCTCAAGCTTTTGATGGATTTTCCCGGACAATGCCGCGCTGCTTTAGATATCGGAAAGAAGGCAGAATTATTATTCAAGAATAAAGATTTTAAAAAAATTGCTTTTGCGGGATTAGGCGGCTCTGCGATAGGCGCGGATTTAGTAAAGTCGTATTTATATTTTGAAGGGGCGCTTCCAATTACGGTTATACGCGAATATGATTTGCCCGGTTACGTAGATGATTCTACCCTTCTTTTCGTATCCAGCTATTCGGGAAATACCGAAGAAACATTAAGCGCGTATGCTCAAAGCAGGGAGAAAGGCGCTACGGTGATAGCGGTTTCTTCCGGAGGGAAATTAAAAGAATTAGCCCTTAAGGACAAGGTAACATTTATACAAATACCGGCTAACCAGCCTCCCCGCACTGCCCTGGGGTATATGAGCATTATACCTTTATTGGCCATGGAGAAATTAGGGCTGGTAAAGGAAGTAGCAAGCCGGGTAAATCTGGCCATAAAGGTTTTAGAGGAACTAAGGGATAAAAGCCTTGATGCGCGCATTGCTAGCCAAGATAATATAGCAAAGACAGCCGCCTTAGAGCTGTTCAACAGATTTACGGTTATTTATTCGGGTTCAATTTATTTTGATGTTTGCGCCGTGCGCTTAAGGGGCCAGTTAGCGGAAAACTCAAAGGCGCTCGCCTCAAGCCACGTCTTCCCGGAGATGAACCATAATGAGATCGTAGGCTGGCAGAATCCCGCAAAATTATTCAGGGATTTTACCGTAGTTTTGTTGCGGGATACCAAGATGCACCCGCGCGTGGCCAAAAGAATGGATATCACAGGCGAGATCATAAGAAAAGGGGGGGTCCGGTTACTTGAGATTTGGCCAAGGGGAGAAGACCTTTTAAGCAGGATCCTTTCGGTCATATATATAGGAGATTTCATTTCCTTTTACCTTGCTATCCTGTACGGTATTGACCCTACTCCGGTTGAGAGAGTTACTTACTTAAAAGAAAGATTAAGCCAGGCAGAATGAAAGCTCTCATATTAGCTGCGGGTTATGCAACCAGGCTTTACCCGATAACCAGGGATTACCCCAAGCCGCTGCTCAAGGTAAAGCGTAAGCCCATAATAGATTACATTGTAGATAAATTAGATCAGATTGACAAGATAAGCGAGATTTTTGTAATTACAAACAGTAAGTTCATCCCGTTTTTCCGCAGATGGAGCAAGAATTTGCCCGTTTCCAAGCGCCTCTCCCTGGTAGATGATTTAACTAAAGATAATTCCTCACGGCTGGGGGCGATCGGGGATATTGACTTTGCGGTCACAAAGAAGAAGATAAAGGATGATATCCTGGTTATCGGCGGAGATAACCTCTTTGACAGCGGTTTGCAGGAGTTTCTTTCTTTTGCAATGGCCCATAAGCTTTCTCCGGTAATCGGGGCTTTCGATATTAAATCAAAAGGCAAGGCAGGGCATTTCGGCGTAGTGAAACTTGGCCCGGATAATAGAATTATTTATTTTAAAGAAAAGCCCAAAGATGCCAAGTCTTCGCTGGTTGCCATGTGCCTTTACTATTTTCCCAAAGAGAGACTCGCGATGATTAAGGAATACTTAAGGCAGAAAAAATATAAAAAGGATGCAACGGGTTTATACATTGATTGGTTGAGGAAGAAAATCCCGGTTTACGGATTTGTTTTTGGCGGCCGGTGGTTCGATATAGGAGACCATAAGTTTTACGGCCGGGCAAGAGAAAGTTTTTCACACACAATATAATCAAGGGGGGCTAGTTATGGCAGCGCGTAAGTTTTTCTTTACTTCAGAGTCAGTCGGCGAAGGGCATCCGGATAAGGTCTGTGACCAGATTTCAGATGCCGTGCTCGACGAAGTGTTAAGGCAAGACCCTTATGGCAGGGTTGCCTGTGAGACCTATGTGACGATGGGGCTTCTTATTGTAGGCGGAGAGATTACTACCACAGGTTATGTGGATGTGCATAATCTGACGCGTAATTTACTAAAAGAAATAGGCTATACGCATCCCAAATACGGGTTTGACTACCATACCTGCGCCATTATTAACACTATCCATAGCCAATCTCCGGATATTGCCCAGGGAGTAAATAAGGGAGGTGCCGGAGACCAGGGTTTTATGGTAGGTTTTGCCTGCAGGGAAACTCCGGAATTAATGCCTTTAGCGATAATGCTCTCGCATAAATTGGTGCGCCGGACCGCAGAGGTAAGAAGGAGCGGAATTTTAAAATACTTAGGCCCTGACTGTAAATCTCAGGTTACGGTAGAGTACCACGACGGAGTGGCGAAGAGAGTCGATTCCTGCGTATTGGCCTGCCAGCACACCGAAGAGATCCTGGATTCTACAAAGGAGAGGATTACCCAGAAAGCCCGTAAGGAATTGATTGATGTTATTGCCAAACCGGTATTAAAAGAGTATCTGGACAAGAATACCAAGTTTTATATCAACGAAACCGGAAAGTTTGTCGTCGGAGGGCCGCAGTCTGATACCGGGATGACCGGAAGAAAGATTGTGGTGGATACTTACGGCGGAGTAGCTGCTCCGGGAGGAGGGGCGTTCTCGGGAAAAGACCCTACAAAAGTTGACCGCTCAGCCGCATATATGGCAAGGTATGTTGCTAAAAATATAGTTGCTTCAGGCCTTGCGGATAAATGCCTGTTACATGTTGCTTATGTCATAGGCCGGGCAGAGCCTTTGGCAATAATGGTGGATACCTGCGGCACAAATAAGATTCCTGAGGCAAAAATCGAAAAGCTTATCCGGCAGAACTTTGATTTAACGCCTCAAGGGATGATTAAGACTTTAGACCTCTTGCGGCCTATTTACCTTAAGACCGCCTGTTATGGCCATTTTGGCAGGACTGAACCTGAGTTTAGCTGGGAATCAACTGATAAGGCAGCGGCGTTGAAGCGGCAGGCGAAGTGCCTATAAAGGAGAGTTTATGAATTACGACATCAAAGACATCAAGTTAGCCGAGAAGGGCGCTTTGAGAATTGAGTGGGCGCGCAATAATATGCCGGTTCTGGGGCTGATTTCATGGCGTTTTGAAAAAGAAAAGCCGCTAAAAGGTTTAAAACTAAGCTGCTGCCTGCACGTAACTACGGAGACCGGCGTCTTGGCGGAGGTTTTGAAAGCAGGGGGGGCGGACTTGACGCTTTGCGCTTCAAATCCTTTATCCACTCAGGATGATGTGGCTGCTTCTTTAGTAAAGAATCTAAGAATTCCTGTATTTGCCATTAAGGGAGAAGATACAAAGACTTATTACAAACATATAAAATCAGCCCTGGCGATAAAACCGGATATTACAATGGATGACGGTGCAGACCTGGTAAGTACTATTCATCAGCGTAAGATAGCCGAACATAAGAATATTATCGGCGGGACAGAAGAAACCACAACCGGAGTAATCCGGCTGCGGGCATTAGCAAATCAGGGTAAGCTGCGTTACCCGATAGTCGCGGTTAACGATGCCCAGACCAAGCATTTATTTGATAACCGTTATGGGACAGGCCAATCCACGATAGACGGGATAATCCGCGCTACCAATAAGTTGCTCGCCGGCGCAAGTTTCGTGGTCTGCGGCTATGGCTGGTGCGGCAGGGGCGTGGCAATGCGGGCAAAAGGGATGGCTTCCCGGGTAATTATTGTAGAGGTAGACCCCTTAAGGGCATTAGAAGCGAGTATGGACGGCTATGAAGTTATGCCTATAAAAGAAGCGGCGAAAATCGGAGATATCTTTGTGACCACAACCGGAGACACAAGCGTAATCCGTAAAGAGCATTTTCAGGCGATGAAGGACGGGGCAATTATCTCTAATGCCGGGCATTTCAATGTGGAGATAGATATTCCCGAGCTTACGAAATTAAGCGTAAGAAAGAAGCGCATCCGCGACTGCGTGGACGAATATATCTTAAGAGATAAGCGCAAAATCTATCTTTTGGGAGAAGGCCGGCTGATAAATCTGGCTGCAGCCGAAGGCCACCCTGCGCAGGTAATGGATATGTCTTTTGCTAATCAGGCACTGGGCGCAGAACACCTTGCCAAAAACCATAAAAAATTGAATAATGAAGTGTATAAAGTTCCCGAGGCAATAGATAAAAATATTGCCCGCTTAAAATTAGAAAGCATGGGTATCAAAATAGACGCCTTAACCAGAGAGCAGAAAATTTATCTCTCCAGCTGGGAAATAGGGACCTAATAAATTCGGGAGGAGAATAATATGGAAAAGATACTGGTAGCAGACGATGAATTGGAAATCCTGGGGATGATTGAGACTATCCTCAAAAAAGAAGGATATGAGGTGGTTGCTGCCAAAGACGGCCAGGAGGCGCTAAATTTAGCCAAGGCGCAAAAGCCGGATTTGATAGTTTCGGATTATCTCATGCCGAACTTAAACGGCGCAGAATTATGCAGGGCATTAAAGAAGGAAAGCGAAACAAAAGCCATCCCGATAATTATAGTTACGGCTTATCCTGCGGAAAAAGAGAGAAGCTTAAGCGCCGGGGCGGTTGATTTTATTGCCAAGCCCGTAGATAAATTTGACCTGCTCTTACGCATCAGGTCTGCTTTAAGGGTCAGGCATATCAGCAATGAATTGCAGAAGATCATTGCCTATATTGCGGAACTGGAAAAATAGATAATGCCTGAAAATATGAAGAAAATAGCAGTCTTAACCACCGGAGGGGATGCCCCGGGAATGAATGCCGCGATACGGGCGGTGGTGCGTTTTGCTACCAATAATAAAATAGATGTCCTCGGAGTTTTTCGCGGCTGGTGGGGTTTAATTAATGAAGAGATAAAACTTTTGGACCACCGTTCTGTTTCGGGGATTATTAATCAGGGCGGCACTATCCTGAAGACTACGCGCTGCCAGGAGTTTAAGACCAAAGAGGGCAGGGAGCGGGCATTTGAGAATATAAAGAAATATGCCATTGACGGTTTAATTGTTATCGGCGGAAACGGAAGCTTCCGCGCCGCCCACGAATTCTATAAAGAATTTAAAGTCCCCTGCATTGGGATACCCGCTTCAATTGATAACGATATTAACGGAATTGACGTTACCATTGGTTTAGATACCGCCATAAATACCGCCCTTTTTGCCATTGATAATATCCGCGATACCGCAACCTCCATGGAAAGGATTTTTGTGATAGAGGTTATGGGCAGGGAATCCGGTTACATTGCTTTACAGGTAGCCCTGGCAGGCGGATGCGAAGAGGCGATTATCTCAGAGAGAAAATTTGATCTTAATGCCATCTGCCATGAGATTGTGGAAGGTAATATAAGAGGCAAGGCAAGCTGGATTATCGTGGTGGCAGAAGGAGCAGGGAGCGCAGAAGATATCTCTAAAAAAATAACCGAAATAACCAGCCTGGAAACAAGGGCAGTGGTCTTAGGCCATGTGCAAAGAGGAGGCAGGCCCACAGCCTTTAGCCGCCGGCTGGCTTTGACTTTAGGCCAGGCAGCAGTAGGGCATTTATTAAAAGGAGAGAGCGATAAGGCAGTGGCATTAAGCAATCATGAAATTATTACCGTAGATTTTGAAGTAGCAATTCAGAAAAAGAAGTTAGACGTAGAGAAACTGTATAATGCGATTAAGGCTTTAACTTAAGGAGGAAAGTCCAACATGGGAAGAAGGCCGCTGGATATGGATAAGGTAGTAATGGAACTAATTTTAAGCGACGACAAAGCCGTTAAAGAAAAGGTAGCCAAGAAAATTCTGGATACTGCCTACAGCAAGGGTATTTATCCTTCAAGTATTCACGAATATTATATGGCCCGCGGAAGAGGCGAATTTAGCGGGGTAACTGTCCCGGCGATAAACTTACGCAGCATGACCTATGATTTGGCCAAGGCAATTTTCCGGGTGGCAAAAAAGAATAATTCCGGAGCGTTCATTTTTGAGATCGCCAAGTCCGAAATGGGCTATACTGCGCAGCCGCCCATTGAATACGCTAATGTTATCCTGGCTGCCGCAGTTAAAGAAGAATATTCCGGCCCGGTATTCATTCAGGGAGACCACTTTCAGGTAAATGCCAAGAAATTTCAGGAAAATCCGGATAAAGAGTTAGAGGGACTTCGGAATTTAATCAGTGAATCAATAGGGGCGGGTTTCTATAATATTGATATTGATTCCTCAACATTGGTTGATTTATCCAAGCCCGATATAAAAAAACAGCAGAAACTTAATTATGAAGTGTGCGCCAAGATTACGCAATTCATCCGGCGCATTGAGCCAAAAGGGATTACGGTTTCTGTGGGAGGCGAAATCGGCGAAGTTGGGCATCAGAATTCTACCCCTGAAGACCTGCGCGCATTTATGGAAGGTTATAAGGAGAGGCTGCGTAAAGGGTTAGTCGGAATTAGTAAAATTTCCGTGCAGACCGGCACATCTCACGGAGGAGTAGTCTTACCCGACGGAACAATTGCGCAGGTAAAATTGGATTTCCAGACCCTAAAGACGCTATCGGAGTTGGCGAGAAAAGAATACGGCCTATCCGGAGCAGTGCAGCATGGCGCTTCTACCTTACCTTCCGAGGCATTCCATAAGTTTGCCGAATGTGAAACCGCAGAGGTACATTTAGCCACGGAATTCCAGAATATGATTTATGAAAGCAAGAACTTCCCCATAGAGTTAAAGAATAAGATTTATGAATGGCTGAAAGTTAATGCTGCTTCCGAGAAAAAAGAAGGGGAAACCGAGGAGCAATTCTTTTACAAGACGCGCAAAAAATCATTAGGCCCGTTTAAGAAGGATATCATGGGATTACCTTCAGGAGTCCGGGACGGGATTTGCGCAGAAATAGAGGCAAAATTTGATTTTCTCTTCAAACAGCTTAACGCAATAAATAATAAGGAGTTAATTGATAAATACGTTTCTTTAAAACGCGTAATCGTCCGTAAGCGCCAGGATAAGCAAGCAGTGGTGCATGACGGAGAAGGGGCGGATTAGCAAGAAGCGAGGTAAATATGCGTTCAGATAAAATTAAGAAAGGTTTAGAAAGAGTCCCGCACCGGGCGCTTTTGCATGCTACGGGTTTAAGCCGGAAAGATTTAGGCAAGCCCTTTATCGGCGTGGCTACTTCTTTTACGGACTTAATCCCCGGCCATATCGGGATGCGCGATTTGGAGCGCTACATTGAGCGCGGGATTTGCTATGGCAATGGTGTGCCTTTCTTTTTTGGCGTACCCGGAATCTGCGACGGAATTGCTATGGGCCATTTGGGGATGTGTTATCCTCTGGCCTTAAGAGAAATTGTGGCAGATACCATTGAAACCGTTTGCAATGCCCACAGCTTAGACGGGATTGTCTGTTTAACTAACTGCGATAAGATTACCCCTGGTATGCTTATGGGTATTGCGCGCCTGAATATCCCGGCAATTATTGTTACTGCCGGGCCGATGCTCTCCGGCCGCTATAAACAGAAAAAACTTGCCTTTGTGCATGATACTTATGAGGCATTAGCCAGGGCAAAAAAAGGAGAAATTTCTCCCGAGGAATTAGTCTGCCTTGAAATGGAGGCTTGCCCAGGCGCAGGCTCCTGCCAGGGTTTATACACCGCAAATACCATGGCTTGCATTACTGAAACCTTGGGGATGTCTTTGCCCGGATGCGCTACTGCTTTGGCAATCTCCGCGAAGAAAAGAAGGATTGCTCAGGCCAGCGGAGAGCGTATCGTGGAACTGGTGAAGAAAAACATTACGCCCTTAAAAATCATTAATCAGGAATCACTTGAGAACGCCATTCTTGTGGATATGGCTTTAGGCGGCTCAAGTAATACGGTTTTGCACTTAATGGCTATTGCGCATGAAGCAGGGATAAAGCTTAACCTTAAGACATTCGATAAAATCAGTAGGTTCACCCCCCATATTACAAACATAGAGCCGGCAGGCCCTCATTTTATGGAGGATTTAGAGTACGCAGGAGGAATACCTGCGGTGTTAAAGCGGCTTAAAGGCAAGTTGAATAACGCTCTGACCTTAAGCGGCAGAAGAATTTTTGATATTGCTGATGAAGCGCAAATTTACGATACAGAAGTGATTCGGCCGTTTGAGCGTGCCTATCATAAGCAGGGCGGGATTGCCGTGTTATCCGGAAATATCGCGCCAAATGGCGCGGTGGTTAAGCAGTCCGCAGTGAGCCCGAAGATGATGAAGTTTACCGGCCGCGCACGGGTTTTTAACCGCGAGGAAGAGGCAATGCAGGCGATTTTAAACAAAAGAATCAAAAAAGGCGACTGCATTGTTATCCGCTATGAAGGCCCAAGCGGCGGACCGGGGATGCGCGAGATGCTTGCGCCCACATCCGCCATTGTGGGGATGGGCTTAGCGGACTCGGTGGCTTTAATTACCGACGGAAGGTTCTCTGGAGGCACAAAAGGCCCCTGCATTGGCCACATTTCTCCCGAGGCAGCTTCCAGAGGTGCGATTGCCATCTTAAAAGACGGCGATATAATCAGTATTGATATCCCCAATAGAAAGTTAGAAGCCAAATTAACGCAGAGCGAAATAGAAAAAAGATTTAAAAATTGGAAGCTCATTCCGCCGAAGATTAAGTCCGGCTATCTGGGAAGATATTCAAAGTTAGTCAGCTCGGCGGATAAAGGAGCAATTTTATTATGACCGGCGCACAAATACTAATTGAGTGTTTAAAACGTGAAGGCGTGGAGATCATATTTGGCTATCCCGGCGGACAGGTCTTGCCTATATTTGATAAGCTTTATGATGCGGAGCTTAAGCTTATCCTGGTGCGCCATGAACAGGGAGCTGCCCACGCCGCAGACGGATATGCCCGGGCAACCGGAAAACCCGGAGTCTGTATTGCCACTTCCGGGCCCGGAGCCACCAATTTAACTACCGGTATTGCTAATGCCTATATGGATTCCATCCCTATGGTGGCAATTACCGGACAGGTTAAGACGTTTTTAATCGGCAATGATGCCTTTCAGGAAGCGGATGTTACGGGCATCACCCGGCCGATAACCAAGCATAATTATTTAGTTAAAGACGCCAAAGAATTAGCCCGGATTATCCGCGAGGCATTCTATATCGCCTCAACAGGCAGGCCCGGCCCGGTTTTGATTGATATCCCTTCTGATGTGCAGCTTCAGGATGTGGAATATTCCTGGCCTAAAGAAATAGAAATCCGCGGGTATAAGCCGACTTATCAGGGCCATCCCGGCCAGATTAAAAAAGCAGCCAAATTGATTGCAGAATCTAAAAAGCCTTTAATTTATGCCGGCGGAGGAGTGATTACTTCCGGCTGCAATAAAGAATTAAGGGAACTGGCGGAAAAAATCAAGGCACCCGTAACTATGACCTTGATGGGCTTAGGCGGATTTCCCGGCGAGCATGAGCTTTCTCTAGGTATGCTCGGCATGCACGGGACGGCGTATGCTAACCACGCAATTATGGAATCGGATTTAATTATTGCTGTCGGAGCCCGTTTTGATGACCGGGTTACCGGCAGGCTGGATGCCTTCGCCCCCTACGCAAAAATCATCCATATAGATGTTGACCCCTCATCCATCAGTAAAAATGTTTTGGTGGATATCCCTATTGTGGGCGATGCGAAGAATATTTTAACCCAACTCTTGCTTGAATTAAAGTCAGCTCCGGATACGGAAAGCTGGCTTAAAACCGTAGAATCCTGGAGAAAGAAATACCCCTTAACCTACAAAGAAGGCGCTAAAATCAAGCCGCAGTATGTTATTGAACAGATCTATGAGGCCACAAAAGGAGAAGCGATTATTACTACAGAAGTCGGACAAAACCAGATGTGGGCTTGCCAGTGGTATAAATATAGCCAGCCACGGACACTGATTTCTTCGGGCGGTTTAGGCACCATGGGGTTTGGTTTCCCGGCTGCCATGGGCGCTAAGAGCGGCTGCCCGGACAAAATAGTGTTTGATATCGCAGGGGATGGCTCAATTCAGATGAATATACAGGAGTTGGCTACTTGTGTCTGTAACAAAATCAATGTGAAAGTCGCAATTCTGAATAATGGATATCTAGGGATGGTGCGCCAGTGGCAGGAATTATTCTATAAGAAGCGCTATTCCCATACTTGTTTATATAACCCGGATTTTGTGCGCCTGGCCGAAAGTTATGGCGCAGTAGGGATACGGGTGACGAGGAAAGATGAGGTTCGGCCGGCAATCAAGAAGGCGCTTGCCATTGATAATACGGTGTTTATTGATTTCCATGTGGAACCGGAAGAGAATGTGTTCCCGATGGTACCGGCGGGCCAGGCGATAAATCAGATAATCGAGGGATTAGCATGAGGCATACAATTTCAGTATTAGTGGAGAATAAATTCGGGGTCCTGGCGCGCATTGCAGGCTTATTTAGCGCGCGCGGGTACAATATTGCTTCTTTAGCGGTGAGTGAAACATTGGACCCGGATATTTCTTATATGACTATTGTAGTGGAAGCAAAAGACGAAACGGTACTGGAGCAGGTAAAAAAACAGCTGAATAAGCTTATTGACGTGATTTCCGTTACGGATTTCACCAAAAAGGAGCATATCGACCGGGAGCTCATCCTGGCAAAAGTATCTTGCCCGGCAAAAGAGAAAGCAAGGTTAGAGAACAGCATCAAAAAATATGTCGCCAAGATTATTGCCTTTCAAGGAGAGGTGGCTTTTATTGAGGCTGTGGATGAGCAGGCGAAGATTAAAGAGCTCCTGGAAAACTTAAGCCAGTTCGGAGTTAAGGAATTAGTGCGGACAGGCCGCATAGCGATGGCATATTAATGAGGAGGAAAGATGATTAAAATCTATTACGACAACGATGCGGATTTAAGTTTCATTAAAGATAAGACAATCGCAATCATCGGTTACGGGATCCAAGGCAGGGGCCAGGCGCTCTGTTTAAAAGATTCCGGATGCCGCGTAGTGGTTTCGGAATTAGAAGGCACCCCAAATTTTGAGCAGGCAAAAAAAGACGGCTTTATCCCGGTTTCTGCTATTGAAGCAGCAAGGGCTGCCGATATTATCCAGATACTAACCCAGGACCATGTGCAGGCAAAGGTTTACCTGGAGTCAATTAAGCCGAATTTAAAGAAAGGCAAAGCCCTTTGTTTTTCGCATGGTTTTAATATCCATTTTAAACAGATAAAGCCGCCGAAGAATGTGGATGTTTTCATGGTCGCGCCAAAGGGGCCGGGCGCTCTGGTCAGAAGGATGTTTGAAGAAGGTAAGGGCGTTCCTTCTTTAGTTGCTATATTTCAGGATGCCACGGGCGAGGCTTTAAAGATTGCTTTAGCTTATGCCAAGGCATTAGGCGCGACAAAAGCCGGAGTTATTGAGACCACCTTTAAAGAAGAAACCGAAACTGACCTATTTGGCGAGCAGGCTGTGCTCTGCGGAGGAGTAACCGAATTAATCAAGGCGGGTTTTGATACTTTGGTGGAAGCAGGATACCAGCCGGAGATTGCCTATTTTGAAGTTTTACATGAGTTGAAGTTGATTACGGATTTAATTCAGGAATACGGGATTTCCGGGATGCGCCGCAGAGTTTCCAATACTGCCTGTTACGGTGATTTAAGCCGGGGCAAAAGAATTATTACCGAGCGCACCAGAAAAGAAATGAAAAAGATGTTAAAAGAGATTCAGACGGGGAGGTTTGCCCGCGAATGGATTAAAGAGAATGAAGCGGGAAGGCCCGTGTTTAACCAGCTCCTGAAAGAAGGAGATGAGCACCCTATAGAAAAAGTCGGAAAGCAATTAAGAGAGATGATGCCTTGGATGAAGAAGTAAGCCCCGGCTCGTAACCGGCTGCGAAAATTTGTTCCAAATTTTCTTGCACTCGCCGGGGTAAATTCGCCCAGACAGCTTACGTTCACTTGCCGCAGAAGCGGCACACCGACTTTTCCAATAAAGTCGGGTGGTACGTTCCGTAAGCTGTGGGCTCATTTATGATGCCATGGATGAAAAAATAATAATATTTGATACTACGCTTCGCGACGGAGAGCAGGCTCCGGGCGCAAGCCTGAACCCCGCGGAAAAACTGGAGATCGCCCATTGCCTGGCGGATTTGGGGGTTGATGTAATTGAAGCAGGATTTCCCATCGCAAGCTCGGGGGAGCTTGAGTCTGTGAAGAGAATTGCCAAATCAGTAAAGGGCGCAGCCATTTGCGGCCTGGCTCGGGCAATAAAAGCAGATATTGACGCTGCCTATGAAGCGGTTAAAGAAGCGAGGCATGCGCGTATCCACGTCTTTTTGGCTACCTCTAAGATCCATATGCAGTATAAACTGAAGAAGGCAGAGGATGAAATCCTGCGGCTTGCGGTAGAGTTTACAAAATACGCTAAGCGTTTCTGCGGGGATGTGGAATTTTCTCCGGAGGATGCTTCCCGCAGCGAGCGGGCATTTCTTTTTAAAGTTGTCGAAGCAGTGATTAGCGCCGGGGCCACTACCGTGAATATCCCCGATACCGTAGGTTATGCGGAACCGGAAGAATACGGCAGCCTGATTAAAGCCATAAAGGAAAATGTCCCCAATATTCATAAGGCAGTGATTTCCGTGCACTGCCATAATGATCTGGGCCTTGCGGTAGCTAATTCTCTGGAAGCAGTAAAGAACGGAGCGCGCCAGGTTGAGTGCACGGTTAACGGCATCGGCGAGCGCGCGGGGAATGCTTCTATGGAAGAGATAGTCATGGCCATAAAGACACGCAAGGATATATTTAAGGGCTTAGAAACGCAGATTAAGACCGAATCAATTTATAAGGCTTCGCGCCTGGTAAGTAAATTAACCGGGTTTGTAGTCGCGCCGAACAAGGCTATCGTCGGAGGCAATGCCTTTCGCCATGAGTCCGGCATACATCAGGACGGGATTTTGAAAGAACGCTCTACTTACGAAATCATTAAGCCCGAAGACGTGGGCTTTACCGGCACGGGGTTGGTCCTGGGAAAGCATTCGGGAAGGCACGCCCTGAATGAAAGGCTAAAAGAGCTGGGGTTTCATTTGTCCGGAGAGCAATTAGATAAAGTAAACGGCCGTTTCAAGGCCCTGGCAGATAAGAAGAAGAATATCTTTGACGATGACCTGATTGCCATTGTGGAAGATGAAATCCGCCTGATTAAGCCGATTTGGAGGCTGGAAAGCTTCATGATGACTTCCGGGACCAATGTGGTGCCGGTAGCAACCGTCAGCTTAAAGTATAAGAATAAGAACGTTTCTGCCAAGTCCAGCGGAGACGGGCCGGTGGATGCCTGTTTCAAGGCCATTGACAAGGTTACGGGGATAAAAGGGGAACTTCAGGATTACCGCATTGAGGCAGTGACTAAGGGTAAAGACGCGCTCGGCGAAGTCAGCCTGAAGTTAAAGGCTAAAGGCAAAGTCGTTATGAGCCGCGGCTCAAGCACCGATATTGTGGAAGCTTCAATCAGGGCATATTTGAATGCCCTGAATAAAATAGAAAGTTTGTAATTTCCCTACCTAAATGGATAGAGCGGCTTTACCTAAAATCTATGGGGTATTAGGATATCCGGTAAAGCACAGCTTCTCTCCGGCAATGCACAATGCGGCTTTGCGTACGCTAAAAATAAACGCAGAATATAAACTTTTTGAAATTCCTCCTGTTGAATTAGATTCTTTTCTACAAAGCCTGGATGAAAAAAATATCTACGGCCTGAATATCACTGTGCCTTATAAGGAAAAGGTTTTCGGCTTTGTGAGCATCCCGCAAGATTATTCCTACCTTAAAGAAATAGGGGCAATTAATACCATAGTAAAAAAGGGCAGTTCCTGGCTGGGGTTTAACACGGATATCTTAGGCTTCGAGAAACATTTAAGGGAGAATTTTGAGCCCGCCGGAAAAAGATGCGCTATTTTAGGCGCAGGAGGAGCCTGCCGGGCAGTGGCATATGTGCTGGCAAAATCCAAAGCAAGGGAGATTGCGATATTTGATATTGATAATAATAAGGCAGTGAATATTTCTAACATGATAAGAAATATTTTTCCAGAATTTAAGATAATGGTGACAAATAACGTTGCGGGCCTCGAAATCAAAGAAAAAGATTTACTGGTTAACGCCACGCCTGTCGGCTTAAAAGAATCAGACCCGTCTTTGGTAAGCCCAGAGATGCTGCGTAAGGATTTGTTTGTCTATGACCTTATATATAATCCGGCCGAAACAAAATTATTGTCTTTGGCAAAGCAAACAGGCGCAAAAACTTCTAATGGCTTAGGCATGCTTTTATATCAGGGCGCTGCTTCCTTTGAATTATGGATGGCTAAGAAAGCCCCGGTTGAAATCATGCGTAAAGCCCTGCAAGAAGGGATGGAAAAATTATGATGGGAAGAATAATTGCTTTTCTTTTCGGCTCCATAGTGGGAAGTTTTTTAAATGTCTGCATTTACCGCATGCCCCATGGCGAATCCATTGTCTGGCCGGGCTCGCACTGCCCAAACTGTAAAAAACGGATACCTGCTTACGATAATATACCCTTTATCAGTTACATCCTTTTAAAAGGGAAGTGCCGTTTCTGTAAGCAAAAGATTTCTATCCGCTATTTACTCGTTGAGTTATTAACCGCCATCCTTTTTGTAATGTTATTTGACCGCTATAACCTTACGTTTGACTTTTTCTTCTATGCGGTCCTGTTCTCCGCGCTCATCGTGGCTACTTTTATAGATATTGCCCACCGGATTATCCCCGACGAGATTTCGGTGGGAGGAATGATCCTGGGGCTTATCTTAAGCAGCTTGCGGGGCCTCTCTTTTAGCCCTTTTCAGTTAAGCCTTAAGCCCGCGCTTAATTCCCTGCTTGGCATTCTTGCCGGAGGAGGGATTATTTATTTCACGGGGTATCTCTTTGATTTAATCTATTTTAAGCTCCTCAAAAAACCCCCTATTCAGGGAGAGACCGAGTCTATGGGCGGAGGGGATGTAAAATTACTGGCGATGATCGGCGCCTTCCTGGGCTGGCAGAGGGCCTTGTTGACTTTTTTTATCGCACCTTTCTTAGGGATTGCCTTTGGCCTGATAAACTTAATCAGTAAAAAAGACCACACTATACCCTACGGCCCGTTTCTTTCCGTAGCCGCTTTGCTTAGCCTGTTATGGAGCAGCAAGATAATCAGCCTCATATTCTTCAAATTCTATTAAGATGCCGCAAGCCGATTTAACGGAATACCTCCTTCAAACAAAATCCAAAGATAAGTGGCAAAGATTGGGGGTTAATAAAAGGGCAGGCGTATTAGCCCCTTTATTCTCTCTGTATTCAAAAGAGAGCATAGGCATAGCTGATTTTTTTGATATTAAATTATTAATTGACTGGTGCGTTCATACCGGGAATTCCATATTGCAGTTTTTGCCGATGAACGAAGCAGGCTCTTTATCCTGCCCCTATGATGCCATAAGCTCTTTTGCCCTTGAGCCTTTGTACATTTCATTAAAAGGATATAGCATCAGCCGCTTTGAAATAAAGGCATTGAAGGAAAAATTCCCTGTCGGAAAACAGTTTATAGATTATTCCATCAAAAAAGAAAAAGTAGATTTAGTGCGCAAGTCCTACTTGTCAGATAAGGATCAGTCATTAGAAGCATTGGAAGAATTTAAAAGCAAAAATTCTTACTGGCTTACAGATTTTTCTTTGTATAAAGCCATTAAGGCCCGCTACAAAGGCCTGGCATGGTGGGATTGGGAAGATAAATACAGAAACCACGATAAGAGGGCGCTGGACGAGTTTTATAAAGAAAATGAAGATGAGATAAATTTCCAGGCTTGGCTGCAATGGCAGCTCTTTATGCAATTATGCGAAGTAAAAGAGTATGCCAAAAGGAGGGGAGTCCTATTAAAAGGGGATTTGCCTATTTTGGTTTCCAGGGATAGCGCGGATGTCTGGGCGCACCCGGAATTCTTTAAATTGGAATTTGCTGCCGGCGCTCCGCCGGATATGTACTGTGCCAAAGGGCAACGCTGGGGCATGCCGACTTATAACTGGGATGCTATTAGCCGCGACGATTACAAATATTTAAAAGAGAAACTAAAGTATTCCCAGAATTTTTACGATATCCTGCGCATTGACCACGTGGTCGGGTTATTTCGCATCTGGAGTATCCCTTATGGCGAGCCAGAAGAAAATAAAGGCCTGAACGGATTCTTTGACCCTGGGGATGAAAAAAAATGGCCAGAGCAGGCTAGGGGCATATTATCTGTGATGCTGGAAAATACGGATATGCTTTTATGCGCCGAAGATTTAGGCGTCATCCCGAAAGTTTGCCCGGACACCTTGAAAGAATTCGGGATCCTTGGAAATGACGTAGAGCGATGGGCAAAAGACTGGAATGTGCGGCATGATTTTTTAAGGCCGCAGGAATACAGGGAGATTTCCGTGGCCATGCTCTCCACGCATGATACCACAAACTGGCCGGCGTGGTGGGAGAATGAGGCCGGGACAGTGGATGAAGACTTATTTATTAGAAAGTGCGCTGACCGGCACATTGATTTTAGCCAGGCGAGGGATAAATTGTTTGATATGAGTTTATCCTGTCACGGAAGGCTGCGCTGGAAGAATAGCATGGATTCAACAGAAAAATTAATTGGCGCTTTAGGCAAAAAAAGAGGAGAAGTAGGCGATTTTATAGACTTGTATGAAAATTCCTATCAGGAGAAGGAGAAGCTCTGGGAACTTCTTAACCTGTCCGGCACGATGCGGGAGAAGAGCGATAAAGAAATTGTGCGTGAGGTTTTCAAAGCCACTCTGGGTTCAAGGGCGGCCTTTTGCATTAATACCATCTTTGACTATCTTTATTTAAGTGACGCCTTAAAAGGGAACCCTTATCAGTACCGGATTAATACCCCCGGCACCATCAGCGTTGGAAACTGGTCTTTGGCTCTCCCGCTTTCTCTCGAGGACTTATTAAAGCATAGGGTCAACAAAGAAATCCGCAAATTAATCGCGGATACCAACAGGATATAGAAACAGTTTCCATTCCAATCGGGAAACTGTTTCTAACCCAATCGGGACAGTGGGATAGGCCTATAAGCATAAGAGCCTTAGTACCCACTTTCCCGAACAACTTGGAAACTGTTTCTAATTAATTATTATGTCAGTCATACAAGGCACTGAGTTTTATATTTCAAAGCGCGTAGGCAGGGCAATTATTGATTACCAGATGCTCTCTGACGGCGATAAGATCGCGGTAGCGGTTTCAGGCGGTAAAGACAGCCTGACGATGCTCAAGGTCCTAAATGACCGCCGCGCCTTTGTGCCGATAAAATATGAGCTTTTGGCCGTACACATTGATATGGGTTACCCATGCCATCACCCCAGGATTTTATCGGAATATTTTAAGAAGATGGGGGTTAATTACCACATTGAAAAGATTGATATCCTCAAAGGCAAGACCCGCAAGGATATCTCCTGTTTCTGGTGCTCCTGGAACCGCAGAAAGGCATTATTTGAAGTTGCAAACCGCTTTGGCTGCACCAAAGTTGCTTTAGGCCACCATAAGGATGATATTATAGAGACTATCCTGATGAATTTATTCTTTCACGGCGAGTTTTCGGGGATGAACCCCAGGCAGGAGTTATTTAAGGGCAAAATCGTGATTATCCGGCCCCTTGCCTATGTAGATGAGGATTTAATCGTTAAATTCGCGGAACGTTCGGATTTCCCGCACCATAAATGCGCCTGTCCGAATTCCCTGACTTCAAACCGCACTAAAATCACCGCTATCATCAAAGAATTAAGAAAGACCTGCCCGGATGTAAAGACGAACATTTTTAGAAGCGTAAAAAGGATAAGAAAAGATTATTTGCTTTAATAAAATAAAGGGAAGTGATATACTGGTTTAAATGATGGGAGAAATATGACAGGGTGGATGATAGGTTTAGTTTTCTTATTATTTGTGATTGCGGCCGTTATGGTTATCCTGAAGATTTCCAGCCAGGTAAACGAACGGCTTAATCAGATGAATGCCTCTCTTCAGGAGGCGAACAAGGCGATTACCCAGGGCTTAGGCAGCGCCACGAACATATTCGGGGATGTCCACGAGAAACTGGGAAGGCTGGAAGAGACAAACCGCCAGATTTACGAAATTGGCAAGGATATCTCCAGTCTGCAGGAACTCCTGCGCGCTCCGAAATTCAGGGGGCAGATGGGAGAAACCCTTTTGGGGAACTTATTGGCGCAGGTGCTTCCTAAAGACCACTTCCACGTGCAATACCGCTTCAAATCCGGGGAAGCAGTGGATGCGGTGGTGCGCCTGGGGGAGAGGCTGCTTCCTATTGACGCCAAATTTAGCCTTGAGAACTTCCAAAGGATAATGGAAACCCATGATGAGCAGCTCAAAAGCAATTTCCGCAAGAAATTCATCCAGGATGTAAAGAACCGCGTTGATGAAATTGCCTCAAAATACATACTCCCCGATGAGAACACCTATGATTTTTCCTTTATGTACATCCCGGCGGAAAATGTCTATTATGAAATCATTATCAAGGAGGACCTCTTTTCTTATTTTGTCGCGAAAAAAGTCATTCCTGTTTCCCCGAACACCTTTTATGCCTACTTACAGGTAATCTGCCTGGGGCTTAAGGGCTTAAAAATTGAAGAGAACGCCAAGCACATACTCAAGAATTTAAGCGTACTCTCCATCGACATAGAAAAGTTCAAAGACGATTTCAATATCCTGGGAAACCATCTTACCAATGCCAGCACCAAATATCAGGACAGCCAGAAGAAGCTGGACAGGTTCTCCGACAGGCTCTCTAATATCCAGGAAGCAAAACAAATAGAAAATAAATAGCGTTATGATTGCAAGCGTGAGGGTAACGCCTAAGGCAGCCAGGAATTTAATTAAGGAAGAGAATGGTTCCCTTAAGGCTTATTTAACTTCGCCTGCCCTCAAGGGCCGCGCAAATAAGCAGCTGATTGAGCTTTTATCAGAACATTTTGGTGTCAGAAAATACCAAATAGAGATTATCAGGGGCTTAAAGTCAAGAGACAAGACAGTAAGAATCAATGCCTGAACACAAGCTCTCCCATAAAAAGTACCTGCATTTGGCAAGCCTTGATGAAAAGCGCCTCACCTCTGCTTTTAGCAACCGGCTCTTCCAGAATATGTCCCTTTATTACGGGCATACCAGAAAATCCCTCATAAATCGCAGGCATTTTCTTTCGTGCCTGGGCATAAACCATAAAGATTTAGTTTGCGCCAGGCAGGCGCATGGAAGCCGGATAAAATATGTAAATGAGGCTGAAAGGGGAAAGGGGGCTTTGGCTCACCATACCTCTATAAGAAACACAGACGCTTTAGTTACTGATATGAAGAACCTTCCTCTTGCTATTTTCACCGCGGATTGCCTGTCTATTTTTTTATATGACCCTAAAAGCCCGGCAATCGCAGTTATTCATGCGGGATGGAAAGGCACATACAGGAAAATAGCGTTTAAGGCAGTGCAATTTATGCGCAAGAGGTTTAATACTCACGCCCCTGATTTACGCGCCAGCTTCGGACCGGCGATAAGAGGCTGCTGCTATGAAGTAGGCAGGGAGTTTGCCAGGTATTTTCGCGGTAATTTAGAAGAAAGAAACGGCCGGCTTTATCTGGATTTGCCAAAGGCGAACAAAAAACAGCTTATGGATGCCGGAGTGAAAGAAGCTAATATATTTGACGGCCGGGTGTGCACCTCCTGCAACAATTCGGAATTCTTCTCCTTTCGCAAAGAAGGAAAGTCCTGCGGCAGGATAATGTCGGTGATGATGCTTAAATGAAGCCTCCCCGATGATTAAGAAATACTCCCTGGAATTCATATTAGAGACCCGCCATTGTTTAGATACGTCTTTCCATAACTCTTTGACGGAATTTGCAGAAGCATTAGAAATTACAGGCTTAGATAGCCAGCCAAAAGATGAAATTTCCAGGTTTAAGCTAAATATGGTTACCGAAGAGCCGGAAGCGGTATTTGACATCTGTGCCCAGATAGGCAGGATAAAGGCGGTAAGGATTAACGAAGGGGAAGCCGCTTCTTGAATGCAATGCCTATTCATGGTATTATAATAAAATTATACTAGCTCAAAAGAAATATGTATATCGTCATATTTGTTACCGCTTCCAATAAAAAAGAAGCAACCAAAATCGCGAAGGGCCTGGTTGAGAACAGGCTCGCAGCCTGCGTAAATATCATTGATAAAATAGGGTCTTTTTTCCGGTGGAAGGGAAAAGTTGATCAGTCTGGGGAAGCGCTCTTAATAATAAAATCAAAGAAAAATAAATTTCCCCGGATTATTAAGATGGTGAAATCCCTGCACAGTTATGAGGTTCCTGAAATTATCGCCCTGCCTGTTTTGTCAGGTTATAAACCATATTTAAGGTGGATAGATGACAGTATCGGGTAGCCCCTTTGATTTCGTGCTTTCTTACCTGGGCGGAGCTGCGGTAAGCTTTACTCCCTGCATATACCCGTTGATTCCCATTACCGCCGGCTACATCGGGGCAACCTCAAGCGGCTCAAAGATAAAAGGGTTCCTTTTAAGCATAGTCTACGTCAGCGGCGTCGCGGTTACTTATTCCCTGCTTGGGGTAGTTGCCGCTTTGACGGGGGGTTTCTTCGGCAGGATAAGCGCTTTGCCGGTTACAAATATTATCGTGGGTGCCGTAGTCCTCTTCTTCGGGCTTTCGATGCTTGAAGTGTTTACTATAACCTTGCCGAATATCATAAGGCTGCCGGTCTTAAAAAAACAGAATTATTTCTCTACCTTCTTATTGGGCTTAAGCTCCGGTTTCCTGGTTTCTCCCTGTCTGATTTCGGTATTAGGCCCGATACTCGCCTACATTGCGACAAAGCAGAATGTAGTTTACGGCGCTATTTTACTTTTTTCTTTTGCGTACGGGATGGGTTTACTTTTGATCCTCATCGGGACATTTAGCGCCTTGCTGGTTAACCTTCCCAAATCAGGTAAATGGCTTACCCTGCTAAAAAGGTTTTATGCCCTTATCATTATCGGCGTGGGAATATACTTTATTGTCCTTGGCTTAAGGAGGCTGAATTTATGAAATACTTTATGAAGGCATTTGCGTTAATAGCGGTTCTTTTAATTTCTTGCATTTCCGGCGCGGTATATGAAACGGCTTTTGCCGTTGAACTTCAAGATGTGAGCAATAATACCGTTAATCTGGACGCATTTATCGGCAAGAAACCCGTGCTCCTTTTGTTTTGGACGACATGGTGCCCTTATTGCAGGAAAGAATTGAAATCGCTTGAAGAGATGTATCCCCGGCTGAAGAAGGACGGCTGGGAGGTATTAGCTATCAACGTCGGGGAGTCCAGGGAGAGGGTAAATAATTTTATCAAGCGTTATACCCTGGAATTTCCCGTTCTTTTAGATAAAACCACGGATACGGCTGATTTATACGGTATTTTAGGGGTGCCTACCTATATTTTTCTCAATAAGGAAGAAAAGGTAGTCTTTAGAGGCAACCGTTTTCCCGAAGGTGCATACGAAGGCCTGATTTCAAAATAAGATATAAAATGGAGAGAATCCCGGCCCTGCTTATGGATTTATACGAGTTAACCATGGCGCAGAGCTATTTTGCCTACAAAAGGGATGCTTTTGCTACCTTTGATTTATTTGTAAGAGACATGCCCGTTCACCGCAGCTACCTGGTTTGCGCCGGGCTGGAAGATGCCTTAGATTACCTTGAGAGAGTAAGGTTTACTTCTAGAGACTTGCGTTACCTGAAAAGCAAGGGTTTATTTTCAAAAGAATTCCTCAGTTTCCTTTCGGGTTTTCGTTTTAAAGGGGATGTCTGGGCAATGCCGGAAGGAGAAATATTCTTTCCCAATGAGCCGGTTATGCGCGTTACCGGCCGCATTATAGAGGCGCAGATAGTAGAGAGTTTTCTTCTTAACACCATTAATTTGCAGACCATGATTGCCAGCAAGGCCTCGCGGGTGGTTAGCGCTGCCGGAGAAAAAAAGGTATTTG
>JBFMBZ010000005.1:0-6690 GCA_040754615.1 Candidatus Omnitrophota bacterium
AGAAGGAATACGCTGAGATTGAGGATAAAATAACCCAGAAAACAAGCCTTTATGAGCAAAGAGGAGCGGAACTTAAAACAATAGAGGCCAATATTAAACATTCTCTTGAATTCATCAGCAAGGCAAAAAAAGAGGTATTGGAATGGATTACGAAGATCACCGGCGCAAAGAATGAGCTTGCTGACCTTAGCGCAAAAGGCCAGATTCATCTTGCACGCCAGAAAAGGCTGGAGGTAGAAAGGCTTAAGGTTTCAGGGGAGGAAAAAGAGGCAGAGGCGGATTTAACAAATATTACCAATGAGACTAGCCAGCTGCATAGCCTTATAGAGAACCGGCAGCAGGAGATTTCTACGCATGAAAAAGAGATTGAGAATAGCAAAAAGGATTTAGCCGATATGGAGTCGCGGATAGTCTGTTTGGAAAAAGAAATCTCCGGCTTGGAATCCCACCGGGAATTTTTGGATAAACTGAAGAGCAAATACGATAATCTTGGCGAGTCCTTAAACGCGGAAATCATTCTCGATAAGCTCCCATCGCAGAAAATAGAAGGCTTAGTGGTAAAAGTCAAAGATTGTAGCGGCCTTAAATTATCCGGAGAGGCAAAGCCTATTGAGCTGGATACTAAGAATATCCAGGAAAGAATTGCAAGATTAAGCGCCGATTTAACCGCCGCCGGAGAAGGGAAAAAGGCAAAAGAGCTGCATATAGCAGAATTTGACAGGGCGCTTCTTCTTTTGAAAGACCAGCTGCATACCCAGGAAATTGCCCTGGCAAATAAAGAAAGCGTAAGGCAGGGCATTCTTGAGCAGTTTGGAAAAATCAAAGAAGAACACGAAGTTATTGAAATGGAGTTGAATGATATACACAAAGAGTTGCTCCAGGTGCAGGGGCAAAACATCTCCTGCCAGGCTCGCTTAGACGAATTAAATAACCGGCATAAGGAAGCGCAAGATTGCATCCTGAAAGAGGAAACCGGCATTTCGGTAAATAACAGGCGTAAGGAAGAGGCGCTGGTCAGCCTGGCACAGATAAAGACAGAAATTTCCGGGTTGAACAATAAGCTTTCTTCTGACCAGGTTACCCTGAAGATTGTGGAAGAAACCTATCTGCGGGATAAAGCAGGCCTGGATGAGGCCGCAAAACAATTTGAGGAGGCCTTGAATAAGCAGAATGCGCTGAAAAACGAGATAGAAGAATTTCAGGTTAAGATTGAAGAATATTCCGGAGAAATAGAAAACGAACACAATGCCTTAAGGGAGTTAGAAGAAAATTACAATGAGGTTTCTTTGGGTATGTCAGAGGTAGTGGCAAAAATAGAAGCGGACAGAAAAGAGCTGGATGTTATGAAAACGCATTTGTATGAATTACAGATGCAGAATAAGGATATTGACTACAAATACAGCGGAATGAAAGAAAGGCTGTCGCAGTCCTACAAAATAGATTTGGATACAATAGGAGAGCCGCTGGAGAGCCTGGATGCAGGCATAATCAATACCGAGATAGAGCAGCTTAAGCAAAAGTTAGACTCTTACGGCACGGTTAACCTGGTAGCCATTGAGGAATATGATGAGTTAAAAGAGCGTTATGATTTCCTCGTTCAGCAGCAGGGTGATTTGAATAGCGCCAAAGAGTCTTTGCATCAGGCGATATTAAAAATTAACCGCACCACCAAGCAGATGTTTATGGAGACTTTTGAAAAGGTGCGCGAGGAGTTCCGCAATTATTTCCGGATGCTCTTTAACGGAGGGGATGCCCAGGTATTCCTGATTGACGAAGAGGACCCCTTAGAGTCGGGGATTGAAATCATCTGCCGGCCTCCGGGAAAAAAGCTGCAGAATGTTTTATTGCTCTCCGGAGGAGAGAAGTCCCTTTCTGCGATTGCCCTCATCTTTGCCATATTTAAGGTAAAGCCCTCGCCGTTTTGCATATTGGATGAGATAGACGCAGCCTTGGATGAAGCTAATGTAGACAGGTTTTCCCGGATGCTGCATGAGTTTGCCCAGGTTTCTCAATTTATCGTTATCACGCATAACAAGAAGACCATAGCCAATGCGGACGTGATGTACGGGATTACGATGCAGCAATCAGGGGTCTCCCGGATTGTTTCCGTAAAATTTGCCAAAGAACAAGAGCCCCAAAAGGAAGTTGCGCAAGCTGCCTAACAACAGGTGCTGTTTTTTCCTTTGCGCTTGGCTTCATAAAGAGATTTGTCGCAGGAAGAGATTAAGTCTGAAGGGGTGTTTGCGTCTTCGGGGAATGTAGATATGCCTATGCTTACCGTGAGTTTCTTTTGCGGGAGGATCTCCTCGCGGGTAAAGGGCTGTTTTTCAATATCCATCCTTAATCGCTCCGCAATAACATAAGCTTCTTTTTTGTCTGTCTGCGGCAGGATAATCGTAAATTCCTCTCCGCCGTAGCGGCAGACATAATCCATTTTTCTGGATTGCATCTTGGTAACAGAAGCCAAATCTTTCAGGATCATATCTCCTGCCTGATGGCCCAACGTGTCGTTATAGACTTTGAAATCGTCAATATCAAGCATAATCAGGCTCAAGGGGGTCCTGGAGGCCTTCGCTGTATCTAATTCCTTCTGAAGTATAAACTGGAAATACCCGTGGTTCCATAAGCCGGTGAGATAATCCGAATGCGCCCGGATAACCGTCTTTTCATAGAGTTGTGAATTTTCTATAGCCAGGCCTGCCTGGTTTGCCAGCATTATTAACATGCGGACATCATCCTTGCTGATGGATTTTTTGGTGATGAAGTTATCCGCCAAAATCAGGCCGTTTACTTTTTCCTTTGATTTTAAAGGCACGACGATTAATTCTTCGCTTTTTAATAGTTGCACTACCGGGTCATCCTGATAGTTTTGCAGGGTATCTTTGGATAAATGCAGGGGCATTCCGTCTAACACGCCTAAAGCAAGGAGCCCACCTGCCTGCTCTTTAAGCGGCACTTTAGTATGCCGCACCTGCCGGTTAAATCCGGTTTCAAGGCGGGAGCTGACGAATTTATAGGCATTAATCAGCTCATCTAAAGTCATCTTTTCTTCTTCTATCTGTTTCCAGACCCGGTTTGCCTCTTCTCCGGATTCCGGGCCGATGGACATCTTTCCCTCAATGATATTTTCTTTTTCATTTACCAGAAAGAGTATTGCCCGGTTAAAGCCCAGGCCAATATGCGCGGTAACTCCGGTCAGGATGATATAGAGGATTTCATCAAGCCTCAAGGTGGTGCGCATAGCATTAGAGATCTCGTAAAGTATCCCCAGCTCTTGTTTGGTGCGCTCAAGTTCCTCTTTAATTTTAATCAGGTCGTCCATAATTGGCTAAACTTTATCATATTTTAGCCTCGCTGTCAAGGTCAGGGTGGAAGACGAATAATTAGTTTGACAGCAAAGGGTTATATATTATAATAATTTTTAGTATGAAATCAAAATTTTGTCTGATTTTAATCGCCTTTTCTTTGTCAATTCCGGCCGTAGTGTTTTCCGAAGAAAATCCCGACTCTCCAGTTTACCAGTCTCTGACTGTCCACGGAAACGTGGGGATAGGCACAACCTCTCCAAATGCCAAATTAGATATAGTAGGCAACATCCTGCGTTTCGGCCCCAAGCCTTATCCTGCCGGTTACCCCTATTTTCAGAGCGGCTATCTTGTGATTGATAAAAGCGCAACCGAAGAAGACGCCTCTATTGTGCTGCGCGACCAGGGTAATGCCCGGGCAGAAATCGGCCTGGTAACGGATAACGAAATTCATTTTAAGACTGTTTCCGGCATATATCCTAACCAAACTTTTACAGACCGGATGATTATTAAACCCGCTGGAGAGGTTTGGGTGATGGAAAAATTAGGAGTCGGCGCTATTCCGGATGAAACCTTTGAGGTGTGGAATGCCGGAAGAAAAGCAGAATTTGCCGTTACTCGTGAAGGCAGGGTGGGGATTGGGACAAACCAGCCTAAGTCAAAGCTTGATATCAGGGGAGGAGACGCCAGGATTGACGCAGGCTATGCCTGGCTGGTGGGTTCTGATTTGCGGTTTAAAGAGAATATATCTACTTTAAACAACCTGCTGAATAAAATATTGTCGCTTAGGCCGGTAAGTTATAATGTAAAGGGTAATCGCTCCGGCCAAGACAGATATTTTGGCCTTATTGCGCAGGAACTGGAAGAGGTTTTTCCTGCATTGGTTTTTACTGATAAAGATGGCTACAAATACATTGATTATGGCAAAATGAGTGTTCTTTTGCTGGAAGCTGTCAAAGAGCAGCAGAAGGAAATCGAGCAGCTAAAATCAGAAGTTAACACTTTAAAAAGGTAGAAACTGTTTCCAAGTTGTTCGGGAAAGTGGGTTAACAAAGGAGCGAATATGAAGACCACGCTTATCTTAACTATTATTTTGTCTTTATTCCCTGTGTTGCTCTTAAGCCAGGAGGATATCACGATTACCACTTACTATCCTTCGCCGTTTGGCTCATATCGTGAGCTAAGGGCTCAGCGCATGGCAATAGGAGATACTTATTTTGACGGAGCACAATACTGTTGGCCGGGTTCTCCTTGCACTAATACTATTAAAGACGAAGTAGATTTGTTTGTTGAAGGCAGCGCAGATATAGGAAGATCTATATATCCTGCCGGAGGCGATAAAGGAAATTGGGGCGGTGTACCCAATTCATATAGAAGTTGGATTGGGAAATGTAGTAGCGCAGGCTGCACTATGGGGGCGCCGATGTCGCAAGATTATCTTCACATATCCGGATGGACGAACGCAGCATTTGGGACTACAGGAGGAAATACTAAAAGAGTAATCGGGCTTTTTGATGATGTTTTAATTCCGCGCGGGAATGTAGGTATAGGTAAAATAGATCCTGAAGCCGCTCTTGATATGGGGGAAGGTGGCATACGCCTTGGAGGCGCGGCAGATGGCAGGATCAAGACCAATTGGCCTGACGCATTTACAGATTCCAGTGGCTTGGTAGCTTCTTTTAATAACACTACACCGCAATTTTTGTCTGGCCTGGATTTCACTTTCAGTGCTAAGACGGGGGATAAAATTGTCATCAACTGGAATGCTTGGGCGCAATTATCCTCCGGTTCTACTGGTGGGGCTCTTCAATGCAGGTATGTAATTACAAGGCCGGATGGCGTAGAATACCGAACTGCTTATATTCCGAATGCATCAGCCAATGCTACAGGAGAATTCGCTACTTTATCTTGCTCTGATGTTTATGCCGCTCCTTTAGACGGCAACTATAGAATTCGGTTTGAATATAGAGTTACCCCAAACGGGACGATTTATGAAAACTTATGGGCAGTTGTAACTGCTTTAAGAATTTAAAAAAAACAGAAATTAGCAAGCTGGACTCCCAGGAACAATAAACTCTTTTCTGGTTGTTTGGGAAAGTCGGATTACAAAGGAGTCGAAAATAAAAAGTAAAATTATTTTAACCATGAAGTAGAAACTGTTTCCATCCTAATCGGGATAGTGGTATAACAAAGGAGCTAAAATGAAAGCGAGATTTATTTTGACCGTTCTTTTATTCTTATTCCCCGCAGCGCTTATCAGTCAGGAGGATATTACCATTACCACTTACTATCCTTCGCCCTTTGGCTCTTATAGTGAGCTAAGGGCTCAGCGCATGGCAATAGGAAATACTTATTTTGACGGCGCGCAATATTGTTGGGGCGCAGGTTGCCCAAATATTATTGACGCAAGTGCAGATTTAGCGGTGGAAGGTAACGTAGTTGTGGAAGGTAACGTGGGTATCGGGACCATGACTCCTTCTGCACAACTAAACGTACACAGCGCAATCGGCCAAGGAAGAATTGATATTTCAGGACTATCTGATGCCGGGCATACCTATTCTGCGTTTTATTTACATGATAATACCCCGGAAACCATCGCTAATTCCTGGGTTATTGCACATAAGAATGAAAACGGTACCTCTCTACAAGATGCCTTTACAATTGGAAAGTACGGAGGCTTAGGTCTGTATAACCCTTATATGATGATAAGCCGTCAGGGGAATGTGGGGATTGGGACAGAAGATCCTCAGGCGAATTTAGATATGGGAACTGGAGGGATAAGGCTGCAGGGAACTGATGCTGCTGGCCAGACCAGATTTCATTGGCCCACTGGCTCTTCTGTCGGCGTAACGCCAGCAGGCAATCTTACTAATACCTGGTGGACTAATATACCCGGACTATCCCGAACTGTGTCCGCTAGGGCAGGAGATGTATTCTTGGTTATGTGGAGCGTTGTTATGGTTAAGAAAGATAATACGGGGCAAGGAGGGTTGTTGACAAGTTGCAGGGTAACTAACCCAGATACTTCGGTAATATCAGGAGCATATCCAACTGGTGCATCTACTCCCAATTTTAATGTTCTTATTAATATGTCAAATTCCGGTATTTACACTGCCCCAATGGACGGAAACTATACTTTCCAGATTCAATATCAATGCTGGACTTCGGGCCCAGCTGTTTCATTTAGTTCCGACGCAACATATACAAGCTCTATCAGCGTATTGAGGCTTTAAATAATAATTAGAAACTGTTTACATTTTAATCGGACACTATGGCATTAGGAAGAGCTAAGATGAAAAGTGGAGTTGCCTTAATAATTTTTTTATTTTCGTTACCCACTTTTCTTTTTGCGCAGGAAACAGTTACCATTACCACTTATTATCCC
>JBFMBZ010000006.1:0-25143 GCA_040754615.1 Candidatus Omnitrophota bacterium
TTCGTATTAGCGGTAATGATGGCTAATTCAGGAGGGGCGTGGGATAATGCCAAGAAATACATTGAAGAAGGCCATCACGGAGGAAAAGGCTCTCTTGCTCATAAGGCCAGTGTGGTCGGAGACACCGTGGGAGACCCTTTTAAAGATACTTCAGGCCCAAGCTTAAACATACTTATAAAACTGATGTCTATGGTTTCTATTGTTTTTGCCTCGTTCGTTATCTCCAATACCCTTTTTAAATAGTCCCCCTTCCATATCCCTATTTCCGACCCCGTAGGCCAGACCTGCGGGGTCGTTTTATCTATTGACAGCCTATTTTTAGTGATATAATAAATGCATGGATGAGCTGGAATTTATCCAGAGGTGCGTCGATGGAGATAAAGCCAGCTGGGATGCATTTGTAGAGAAATACTCCCGCCTTATATATAATTATATCCGCAATGTCTTAATTGCGAAAAAGCACGCCTTTGTTCCGTCAGATATAGACGATATTTTTCAGGGAATCTTCTATTCGTTAGCCAGGGATAATTACAAAAAATTAAAAAGCTTTAAAGGAAAAAACGGTGCCAGCCTCGCTACGTGGCTTCGCCTGGTGACGGTTAATTTTACCATTGATTTTACCCGTAAGAGCAAGGCCGCTGTTTCCCTGGAAGCAGGATGCGGAGAAGGTTTCAGCCTGGAAGATATCCTTGCCGATGATTCTGCTTCTGTTGTTGATAAGCTCTCCCGGGAAGAAAGGTTAGATACCCTTAAGGAATGTATAAGCCGGCTTGCGTCCGACGACAGGTTTTTTCTGGAATTATACCTGAATAGAGGAATAAGTTTACAGGCATTAACCGGAATACTTAAATTGACCCGCGGGGCAGTGGATATGCAGAAGAGGCGCATTGTCGGCTGGCTTAGAGATTGTTTCCGCTCCAAAGGTTTTGCGTTAGATTCTTAAAGTTGCTTCGTCTATTATATCGGAAGCAGAATGCAGGATAAGCTTGAGGAAATTATAAAAATGGCCTATAGGAAATGGAAGGAAGGAGAGCCGTTAATGCCGGGTGAGCATCCCAGCGAAGAAGCCATGGCTTCTTTTCTGGAAGGCTTGCTTCCTGAGCCGGAAGCGCAAGCGCTTAAAGAGCATTTGATTGGCTGTGATAATTGCGTAGAGATATTAGAGATGAGTTTAAGAGCGAGCCGCGAAGAAGGAGCAGATGTCCCGCAGGAAGCGCTGATGCTGGCAAAAGGCCTGGTTAAAGTAACAGCCGATAAACAGGCCCTGTTAGAAATTGTTTTACGCGCCAAAGAAAAGTTATTAGAGATAATCCACACCACCGGAGATGTGCTGGTAGGCCAGGAGTTATTGCCTGCGGGGGTTTTACGCAGCCGCTCCATAAAAGATTTCAAAGACGAAGTTATAGTGTTGAAGGACTTTGAGAATTTCCGGGTTGAGGTTAAGATAGAAAACCGGCAGGAGGGAATTTTTAACATAAAAATAGGGGTGAAAGAAAAACAGACCCAGGAAACTATTAAAGATTTAAGGGTCACGTTGATTAAAGACGATGTAGAGATGGAATCCTACCTGTTGGGTTCAGGCTCGGTCATTTTTGAGCACGTGGCTTTGGGTAAATATTCCTTAGCGATTTCAAATATTGAAGAAAGAATAGCCTCAGTTATGCTGGACATTCAAAAATAGAATGCATGAACCCCTGACATTAGTCCTTGAGGTATTAAAGCAGGATAACCGCCTGAAGATGAGCCTTTTTCGGCAGCAGGATATCTCTTCGACGCTGCGGCATTACAGCCAGTGCGTTTTTTCTCAGGAAGAGACGGCAAGGCTCTGTGAAGATATAATCGGAGTGCTTAACCGAAGTAATGCCGCCGGGGAGCTGGAAGCAGATTCCCTTGAAAGGATAAAGAAAACCGGCCAGTTATTATGGGAGCATTTGCTTACGCGCACCGTGAAGGAGAGGTTAAGGTCCGCTGAAGGAAGCGGCCTGGTCCTTTCCATTGATGAAGAGCTGATTAAAATACCGTGGGAACTCTTGTATGACGGAAGGAATTTTTTATGCCTTAACTTTAATCTGGGCAGGCTGGTCAGGACAAACGAGCAGCCTACCGCAGTGGAATACCGCAGTTGTGCGGCCACCCTGAAGATGCTCATACTTGCCAATCCCACCAATGACCTAAAGTCCGCTTACCTTGAAGGCATTAACATAAGGAACCAGTTTGACCGCAAAAGGAATAACATCCGCATTGATTTCAAGTCCACTAATATTGATAAGCTTTACGTCAAGAAGAACTTCTTTGACTATGACATTGTGCATTTTGCCGGCCATTGCGAGTACGACGCGGATAACCCTAAAAACAGCGGATGGATTTTAAGCGACGGAAGGTTTACTGCTTCTGATATCCTGAATATGGCTGAAAGCGCTTCTTTGCCGGCGCTCGTGTTTTCCAATTCCTGCCATTCCGCAAAGGTAGGCTTAAATCTGGTAGATTGCGACTATCAGCAAAAAAACTACAGCCTGGCATCGGCTTTTCTTTTTTCGGGGGTCAGGCACTATATCGGAGCTATCCGCAAAATAGAAGATACGTTTAGCCTCTCCTTTGCCAAAAAATTTTATACGCTTCTTATTTCCGGAAAGTCAGTAGGAGAAAGCATGCGTCTTGGCCGCATGGATTTAATCCGGGAGCACGGGCTGTCTGCATTTCCGTGGATGAGTTACCTTCTTTACGGCGACCCCAATTACATACTTTTCAGGAGCCCGGCAGCCGTAACTCAAAAGCAGAAGCGGTTTTTTATCTCCAAATACAAAAAAACCCTGGCAAAGGCTTCTCTGGCGCTGGCCTCTGCCGCCATTATCGGTGCCTGTCTTATTTTTTGGCTTCCTTCTCTTAACCCCAGTACCTATTACCTGTTTCTGAAATCTAAAAAACTATCTTTACAGGGGAAAAACCAGGAGGCAATCTCGCTTTCTGCAGAGATAATAAAGAAAGAACCCTTGTTTCTGCAGGCGTATCCTTTTCTTGCGGATATTTATAACGCGATAGGGGACAGGGAGAATGCTTTGAAATCTTATTTTGATTATGCGTTTGCCAGCGAAAAAAAGGATGACAGGAGGAATCTGTCGTCAGCCTACACGGGGATTGGCTGGACTTACCACTTGCAGGGTGAATACATAAAGGCTTTTGACTTTTACAATAAAGCCATAAATTTAAGCCGGGAGAATAAGGACAGGTTAAATGAGGCAACGGCGCTAAGGAAACTGGCGGTCTGGCATATAGACAAAAGCGATTATAACCTTGCGCTTGAGCTATTGATGAAAAGCGCCGAGATTAACCGGGAGAGGCAGGCTGTATTCGCGCACAGGTATAACCTGGCCTGTGACTATTTTGATATCGGGCTTGCCTTTACAAATAAGAATGATTTTAAAGCGGCCAGGGAGTTCTACGAAAAGAGCCTGGCGCTCTTTGAAAAATTAAAGTTGAAAAATGAACTGAGCGAATGCTATTTCAATCTGGGGGAGGTCTATTTCTTTGAGAGAGAATACCCTAAGGCGCTGGGCCTGTATATGCAAGGGCTAAAATTAGACCAACTGCTCGGGAATAATTCTAACCTGGTCAGCGACTACAATATGATCGGAGAGCTGTACGCAGAAATAAATAATTTCAAGGAGGCCGAAGAATTCTTTGGCAGGGGGGTGGCACTTGCAGAGGAGCTTAAGGTTGAGCCTGAACTTGCCGAGGTGGCTTACAACTTAGGCGTTTTATATAAACAGATGAGAAAAAAGAATAAGGCAAGGCAGTACCTGCGCCAGGCGCAGGAGATTTACAGCAGGATTGACCAGGAGAGGTATCAGATGGTAAAGCAGGAATTTCTTGCTTTGAATAATTAGGCAGCCTAATTATTAATTGACAATTATTGCGAAGGTGCTATTCTAAAAAAGAATCGTATTTTAGCTTACGCTTGACACGGTGTTTCGCCTTACATCTAACACCCGGCCTTAAGGGATGGGCCGGTGTTTCGCCTGTGCGAAAGGAGGCAGTTATGGAGAATTTCCCGAATAAGGATTTCATAGGCTTATTATCAATAATCTATATTGTGGTGGGCCTTTTTTTCCTGCTCTGGCCGGCATTGCTTAAGAGGATAAACGATTATACCAAGGTCTGGATTTCTTCAAGAAAACTTACCCGTCCGCTTGATATGATGAGGGATATAGACGAAAAAATTCTTCAGATGGGAAAGGTTATCGGAGTGCTATCGCTTTTACTGGGGCTTGTCTTTATTTTTTCCTTCGCCAGGGCCTAAATCACAGCCGTATTCTATTTTTTGTATCAGGAATTTCTCGCGCTTCTTCAGGTAGGTTACAAAGAACCTCACCCCTTCAATATTCGCGTAAGAAACCTTTAAGCTAAAAGCCGGGCTTACCAAATGCGGCACGGCGCTTTCTGTTACGTTAGCCTGAAAATCCCCCTCCTTATTAAAAATTTTAAAGTCCAGGCGCTTTGACTCATTGGGCTTTAAATAATCCACCTCGCCAAATTTTATAATGTGGGTCATTTTGAACCCGTAATCGTCAATTACCACTGTTACGTCTTCTATTTTGATATGCTGGGCAATAAAATAACTGTCATTCTTAAGATAGAGGCCGTTCTCCTTCCAGTCTTTGGATATAACTATTTCGGGCGATAATAAAGGCAGTAGCCTCTTCTGGATTTCCGCGGCAAGGGTTTTCTTTAATTTGCGGATCTGGCGCAGGCATATTACGAGGATGACGAGCGCAAGAAAAATAATCAGGTCTTTTACCTCAAAACCCATAAGATATTTATCCATATCTACATTATACCACAAAATACATCATTTATGGTATAATAAAATTCATGAAAAAAATGCAAACTTTAACTGTTTGGCTCCTTCCTTTGATAATAATCGGAGGGTTTTTCATCCCGGCCTTAGGGTATCTGGTTATAGCGATGATGGCCATTCTGCTGGCCCTTTCCTTTTTTAAGGGCCGTTACTGGTGCTGGAACCTCTGCCCCAGAGGCGCATTCCTGGATATTGTTCTCTCAAAGGTAAGCCCGAATAAGCCCATCCCGAAAATTTTCCTGAAACAAACCTTCCGTTGGCTAGTTCTTATTATTTTCTCCGCTTTTCTTGCCCTGCGCCTGGGCCGCACCGCAGGCAATTGGTTAGCTATAGGCATGGTGTTTGTCTCTATGTGCCTGATTACCACGGTGATTTCCATCCTTTTAGGCGTATTCAGCAAGCACCGGGCCTGGTGTTTTATCTGCCCTATGGGCACCCTGCAGGGGGCATTTAGGAAAAATAAAATCCCCGCCAAAAAAATAATCTCCAAAAAATCTTAGTTAGATTTGGCTTGCGCCTTCGTCTATTACTGTTGAGGAGGTGGCAAGATGCTTAAAACCATATTTATGCTGGCAGCACTTACCGGCCTGAGCCTTTGTTTGCCGGGCTTCATTGCAGCAGAAGAGTTGCAATGGGAGGATCTATCCGCAGGCAATAATAACTTCACAGCTGTGTTAGTTGACCGGATTAATCCGCAAACGATTTATGCCGCAAGCGAGAGGGGGATTTTAAAATCCCAAGATGCAGGGTTAAACTGGGATAATATTTTTTTGGCCGGCGGCCGCGATAGCAGGGTGAATATGTTATCGTTTGGGGAGGATAATGGGGAATCTATTTATGCCGGGACCGCAGAGGGGCTCTTTCATTCCCGCGACGCCGGCAGGTCGTGGAAAAGGATTTTTCGGGGAAAGAATGAACCGGAAAGAGATTGCACTGCTTTGGCAATTCTCCCCGGGAAAATCTGCCTGGGGACAAAAAACGGGCTGTTTACGAGCACTGATAAAGGAAGGAGTTGGCAAAAAGCGCAAGGAGAAATAGGCAAAGCCAGTATATTAGGCATTGCCGTTAATATCCCTGATTATTTTTACATCGCTAGCGTAGAAGGGGTGTTTCGTTCAAAAGATGCAGGTTTATCCTGGGAGAAGATTTTTATTGCGCATGCAACTGAAAACGGAAGCGAAGCAGAAGAAGAAACAGAAGACGCTGATGAAGAGGAGCGTTTTTCGGGAATAAGGTATGTGGTTGCGGCCGGACAGGGGCTTTATTTAGCAACAACCGAGGGGGTTTATTCAAGTGAAGATAGGGGGGAATCCTGGGAGAAATTACCTGAATATGGGTTACTCAAACAGGAGGTTGACTTCTTGTTTGCTTGCGATGATTCAAGGCTTTATGCCGTAAACGATTCAGGAATTTTTCGCTATGAGAATGAACGCTGGCATGAGTTATCGCTTAGGCTTGTAGCAGGAGAGGTCAACCGGATAGGTATAGACAGGGAGGGTAATTTATATGCTGCCTGCGGGAAGGGGTTATTCCGCGCAAAAACAACTGACGGCTTGTGCGCGGATAAGATTCATGGAGCGGAATCCGTGAGTAGAAAAACCCCGGGAATAAAAGAAGTGCAGGAGGCGGCAATTAAATATGCGGAGGTTGAGCCCGGGAAGATTAAAGAATGGAGGAAAAAAGCCAAAATGAAGGCAATCCTGCCTAAATTGACAATAGGCATAGACAGGTCAGAAAGCACCAACTATGAAATATACACCAGCGCAACTACGCATTATGTATACGAAGGCCCGTATGACAAATCCGACGGTTGGGACGTTACATTGAGTTGGGAATTGGGCGATTTGATTTGGAATGATGACCAGACTTCCATTGATGTGCGCTCGCGGCTGATGGTTGAGTTACGCGACGATATTCTGGATGAAGTAACCAAGCTTTTCTTTGAGCGCCGGAGGGTAGAGATGGAATTAGACAGCCTTACCATTGAAGAACGCAAAAAGCGTACTGAAAAAGAATTGCGGCTGGAGGAATTAACTGCCTATCTTGATGGCCTTACCGGGAATTATTTTTCCAAACCAAATTAGAAACAGTTTCCAATCCAAACGGGAAAGTGTTTTGATTTCAATCGGGAAAGTGAGCAATAAAATGGACGGTTATATTTCTTCGCCCCCATTTCTTCTTGCATTTCCAGCCTAGTTATGTTAATCTAATAGCTTACCTGCCAATATATTATTAACCATTTTAACTACAGGAGATAGCAGACGTGCAACACTTTACAGACTCTACTTTCAAGAAGGATGTACTGGAGTCAGAGCTTCCGGTTTTAGTGGATTTCTGGGCTCCCTGGTGCGGCCCCTGCAAGATGGTCGGCCCGGTTGTTGAGGAATTGGCCAAGGAATATAAGGGGAAATTTGTGATCGGCAAGCTTAACGTCGATGAAAACCCCAAGACCGCAACCCACTACGGCATAATGTCCATCCCCACGCTGATATTCCTTAAAAAAGGCAAGGTCATGGAGCAGGTGGTGGGCGCCTTAAGCAAGCAGGAGATTAAACGCAAGATAGAAGAAAACCTTAAATGAAGAAAATATTTATCGCCGCCACCAAGCAAAATGACGGCAAGACTACTGTTTCTTTAGGGTTAATCGCTAATTTTCAGAAAAGTTTCAAAAAGGTGGGGTTTATCAAGCCCATTGGCCAGCGCTATCTTGAAGAAGAAGGGCTTAAGATAGACGAGGATTCCGTCCTCATCGAAGAGGTCTGCGGCATAAAATGCGGGCTTAAAGACATGAGCCCCATCGCCGTAGAAAAAGGCTTCACCGAGAAGTATATCGCCCACCCGGATAAAAAATGCATTACTGCCCAGATTAAAGATTCTTTCCGCCGGGTTTCCAAGAATAACGACCTTGTAATTATCGAAGGGACAGGCCATGCCGGAGTGGGCTCCGTATTTGACCACTCTAATGCTGCGGTTGCCAAATTACTCGGCTCAAAGGTGATTGTTATTTCTTCCGGAGGGATAGGCCGGCCCATTGATGAAATAATTTTAAATAAAGCGCTCTTTGAGAAAGAAGGAGTTAAGGTCCTGGGGGTAATCATAAACAAGGTCCTTCCGGAAAAGTTTGACAAGATTAACCGCTTGGTCAGAAAGGGCTTAGAGAGGAAGGGGGTTGATGTATTGGGAGTCATCCCTTATAACCCCATGCTTTCACGTCCTACCATTGAGCAGATACTGGAAGAAACGGATTTCCAGCTTCTCTGCGGCAAGGATTACGTGGAATCCACGGTTTCGCAGGTGATCGTCGGGGCAATGGAGCCCCGTGATGCCATAAAATATATCTCTGAGGATAGCCTGTTGATTACTCCGGGAGACCGGGAAGACATGATTATGACGGCTTTAAGCTGCTGCCGCAACTTAGATAAAAAACGGCTTAGAATCTCCGGGATAATCTTATCCGGAGACATAACCCCGGATAAGCCGATTATGGATTTACTGGATAAATCCGGAGTGCCGGTGTTATTAGCCAAGTTCGATACCTATTCGGTGGCGACGCGCATACATGACTTGACGGTTAAAATCCGGCCGCGGGATAAAGCAAAAATAGAGACAGTAGTTAAGATGATTAAAGCCAGCGTAAATTTAGAGAGGATACTAAAAAGTATATAAACCATGGATGTGATAACCAAAATAAGGAATTTAGCCAAGGCAAAATTAAAAACAATTGTCCTTCCGGAATACGAAGATAAGCGTATCCTGGAGGCCTGCGGCATCATCGAAAAAGAGGGGATCGCGAAAGTATTGCTGTTATCCCAAGACAAAATAGATAAAAATGAAAAAGAAAGGTATATTGAAGAATATTACAGGATTTACGGCGGAAAAGAAATAGACAAGGATACCGTAATAAAACTATTTGAGGGGACTCTTTATTACGCGGCGATGATGGTAAGAGAAGGCAAAGTTGACGGCATGGTTGCCGGAGCCAGGCATACTACTCCGGATGTGGCTAGGGCGGTAATCCGCTGCATAGGCCTGGATGAGCGTATCAGCATAGTTTCCAGTTGCTTTATCATGTCTGTGCCTGACTGCGGTTACGGGGAAGAGGGGACATTCATTTTTGCGGACTGCGGTATAATCCCCGAGCCAAATGTCCGGCAGCTTGCCTGCATCTCCGTGTCCGCAGCAGAATTAGGCAGGAAGGTATTAGGCATTACCCCGCGCATTGCCTTATTAAGCTATTCCACCAAGGGTTCAGCTAAAATTAAATCAGTGGGCAAGATAAATGAGGCCGTGGATTTAGCCAGGGAAATGGCGCCGGATTTATTAATTGACGGAGAATTGCAGTTGGATGCAGCAATCGTTCCGGAGGTCGCTAAGATAAAATACCCTGACAGCCCTGTGGGCGGGAAGGCAAATATATTGATTTTTCCGAACTTAGAGGCGGGCAATATCGGCTATAAACTGGTGCAGCGGCTGGGAAAAGCCCGGGCAGTAGGGCCGCTGTTTCTTGGATTGAAAAGGCCTGCCAGCGATTTATCACGCGGCTGCCTCACCGAGGATGTTGTGGACTGCGTAGCGGTTACGGCGATCAGGGCGCAATGATATGAAGGTACTTGTTATTAACAGCGGAAGTTCTTCAATAAAGTATAAGCTTTTTGAGATGCCCGGAGAGCACTTGGTCTTAAAGGGGATGATTGAGCATATCGCAGAAAAGGGTTCAAAGGTAAAAGACCACTACTCCGGCCTTGAGATAATTTTAAAAAAAATACCCATGGTCTCTGCGGTTGGCCACCGGGTAGTGCACGGTGCGGAGGAATTCAAGAGGCCGGTGCTCATTGATAAAAAAGTAATCAAGAAAATAAAACAGTGCTCTTTGATTGCGCCCCTGCATAATCCGGCAAACCTCGCCGGTATTTTAGCCTGCAAGGCGTTATTGCCTAAGGTGAGGCAAGCGGCAATTTTTGATACCGCATTCCATCAGACTATCCCCGATTACGCATATATTTACGGCCTCGCGTATTCATACTATAAGGATTACGGGATCAGAAAATACGGCTTTCACGGCTCAAGCCATGAATACGTTTCTGCTGAAGCAGCCAGAAGGCTTAAAAAACCGATTAAGCGCCTGAAAATAATTACCTGCCATCTGGGAAACGGCTGCAGCATTACCGCAATAAATAAAGGCAGGTCAGTTGACACGAGCATGGGGTTTACTCCCCTGGAGGGCCTGATAATGGGCACGCGCTCCGGAGATATTGACCCGGCATTAGTGACATACATTATGCGCAAGAAAAAAATCGATACCAGCGCAATGGAAGAGATATTAAATAAAGAGAGCGGCCTGAAAGGGATTTCCGGCATCAGCAATGATATGCGCGTATTGGAAAAAAAGGCAAGCAAAGGCGACCTGCGCGCAAAATTAGCTATTGATATCTTTGTTTACCGCATCAGAAAATATATCGGAGCCTATTGTGCCATTATGGGAGGATGCGATGCTTTGGTTTTCACTGCCGGAATCGGAGAAAACCAGAAAAAGGTCAGAGAGAGGATATGCCGGGGCCTGTTCGGCCATTTAAAGTTTGCGCCAAGAGTATTCGTTATACCTACTGACGAGGAATTATTAATTGCGCGCAAAACCTACAAATTGATAAAATCTTAAAACCGGAGAAAACAATGTTAAGGACAATCTTAAAATCAAAGATACACCGCGCACACGTTACCGAAGCCAACCTTCGCTATGAGGGGAGCATAACTATTGATGCAAAATTAATGCGGGCGGCGGATATCCTTGAGGCAGAGAAGGTAGAAGTGCTTAATATCAATAACGGCCACCGCATTGAGACATACGCTATCCCCGGAAAGCCGCAGAGCGGAGTGATCTGCCTGAATGGCCCTGCAGCAAGGGGCGCCTGCGTGGGGGATGAAGTAATTATTCTGTCATATGTCCTCGCCGAAGAAAAAGAATTAAAAGGCTTAAAGCCGAAACTAGTTAAAGTAAATGAAAGAAACCGCATTAAAGCTTAGGGTTTTTGGCTCGCCTGATTTAAGGAAGAAGGCAAAACCGGCCAGCCGGATAACAGAAGAGCACCGCCGGATTTTAAGTGCCATGGCGCAAATTATGTATGATGCCTCCGGCATCGGCTTGGCTGCTGCGCAGGTAGGAGTTAATGAAGCTATGATTGTTGTGGATATAGGTTCCGGTTTATATAAGCTTATTAATCCCGTAATCGCCCAAAGAGAAGGCTCTCAGGCACTGGAAGAGGGTTGTTTAAGCGTCCCGGGCGTGTGCATAAAAGTTAAAAGGGCAAACAAGGTTTTAGTGAAGGCACTTGATGAATACGGTAAGCCGGTTCAGATTCAGGCAGAAGGCCTGCTTGCCTGCGTGCTTCAGCATGAAATAGACCATTTAAAAGGCAAGCTCATTGTTGATTATGCCTCTTTTGTTGATAAATTAAAAATCAAGCATAAGCTTGAAGAGTTAAAAAGAAGGGCGCAAGATGAAAAATTTTCCGAATCAGAAGCAAAATCTTGCCAACTGCAGCTATGAACAGGCTTCCTTCTTGGTTTAGGCAGGAGCTTCCGGATGAAATAACGCTGCAAAACCAAAGGCTGCTTCGGCAGGCCGGGGTAAACACGGTCTGCGTAGAGGCGAAGTGCCCAAACCTGTCCGGATGTTTTCAGGATTCAAGGGTTACTTTTTTGATTTTAGGCGATATCTGCACCAGGGGCTGCAAATTTTGCGCAGTAAAAAAGTCGCAGGCAAAAAGCAGGCTTTTTCTTGACGGCAATGAGCCGTTACGGGTGGCTGAGGCAATAAAGAAACTGGGTATCCGTTATGCAGTAATCACTTCTGTGACGCGCGACGATTTAATAGACGGGGGAGCGCAGGTTTTCTCTGAAACCATCAGGCTTATCCGCCAGCTCAATAGCGGTATAAAGGTGGAGGTATTGGTCCCGGATTTCAAGGGAGATTCTGATGCGTTGAAAACTGTTGTCGGCGCAAGGCCGGATTGTTTTGCGCATAACCTGGAAACCGTAAAAAGCCTTTATCCAAAAATACGGCCCATGGCTGATTACAGCCTTTCACTTCGGATATTAAAAGAGGCAAAACAAACAAATCCGGGCTTAATCACTAAATCTTCTCTGATGCTCGGGCTGGGGGAAGAAGAGGCAGAGGTGATAGGGGCAATGCATGATTTAAGGGAGTCATCATGCGATCTGCTTACCTTAGGCCAATACCTCGCTCCGTCAGGGGCGCATTATCCGGTGCAGGAATTTATATCTGTGGGGCAATTCCGCAGTTACCGTAAAATCGGGATGAGTTTAGGCTTTAAAAACGTTTTCTCCGCACCTTTGGTAAGGAGTTCTTACCAGGCGGAAGAAATTTTCAAGGAGATGAAGATATGTATGACCTGATTATTATCGGAGCCGGGCCCGCGGGCCTTAGCGCCGGGTTATACGCGGGAAGGGCGCGTTTAAAAACGCTTATTCTGGAGAAGATGGCTGTGGGTGGCCGTATCCTGTTAACGAGTTTAATTGAGAACTTCCCGGGTACCCCGACTAGGATAAACACGGAAGATTTAGTTAAAAATATGGAAGCTCAGGTCAAGGGCCTTGAGGTGAGAATATCCCAGGAAAATGTCCTGGAAATAGATTGCAAGCAGAAACTGGTCAAAACAAATATTGAAACGCATTTTACAAAATCCATCATTGTTGCTTCGGGCGCCAGGCCCAGGAAATTAGGGGTGCCGGGAGAAGAGAGGTTATTGGGTAAAGGCGTATCTTATTGCGCCACCTGCGATGCCCCGTTTTTTAAGGATAAAAATGTGGTTATAATCGGGGGAGGAAATGCAGTGGCTGAAGAAGCAGTGTATCTGTCGCGCTTTGCCCAGTCAGTAACCATAATACATAGGAGAGACACCCTGCGCGCTTCGGAGGTCCTGCAGGAGAGGCTTAAGAATAATTACAGGGTAAAATTTTCCTTAAGCAAGGTGGCCCAGGAAATTATCGGTTCTGCCAAGGTAGAAGGCGTAAAGGTTAAAGAGGCAAACAGCGAAAAAACCCAGGTAATCCCCTGTGACGGCGTTTTTATTTATATCGGCTATGACCCGGAAACGGATTTTCTCCGGGAGAAAATAAAGCTGGATGAGTCCGGGTTTATAATCACCGACGAAGATATGCATACTTCCGAGCCGGGGATTCTTGCCTGCGGTGACTGCAGGAAAAAGAGCCTTTATCAGGTAGTGACTGCCTGCGCAGACGGGGCTATAGCGGCGGAATTCGCGTATAAATATATTTCCGGAACAGCTAAATAAAATGGATAAATTCCCTACTCACAATAAGAAATTAAAGGATTGGGTAGCTAAGATGGCCAGGCTCTGCCAGCCTGAAGGTATCGTCTGGATTGACGGAAGCGAAGAGCAGAAAAGAAACATTGAAAAAGAAGCGCTTGCCGCAGGAGAGATTATAGAGTTAAACCAAAAGGAGCTGCCTGGCTGTTTCCTGCACCGCACGGCAAGAGACGATGTTGCGCGCACAGAACACCTTACTTTCATCTGTACCAGGAAAAAACACGATGCCGGGCCCAACAATAACTGGATGTCTCCGCAAAGCGCCTACAGGAAGGCGAAAGCGATATTTAAAGGGGCGATGAAGGGCCGGAATATGTATGTGATACCTTTTTCCATGGGGCCGGTGGGTTCGCCTTTCAGTAAGATAGGCGTGGAGTTAACCGACTCGCGTTATGTAGTCTTGAATATGCTGATAATGACGCGCGTGGGAGATGCTGTTTTAAGGCAGGTGGAAAAAGATGACGGGTTTACCAAATGCCTGCATTCAAAGGCACAGTTAGATATCAATAAACGCCTGATTTTACATTTTCCGGAAGACAATACTATCTGGAGCGTGGGCTCCGGCTACGGAGGAAATGTGCTTCTGGGAAAAAAATGCTTGTCGCTGCGCATTGCAAGTTTCCTTGCCCGCAAGGAGCACTGGTTAGCAGAGCATATGCTTATTATGGGTATTGAAGAGCCTGACGGCCATATTGAATATATTTCCGGAGCCTTTCCCAGCGCCTGCGGAAAGACGAATCTGGCAATGTTAGTCCCTCCCGAGGGGCTTAGGGAGAAAGGTTATCGTATCTGGACAGTGGGAGATGATATTGCCTGGATGCGCGTTGATTCGGATGGCTCCCTCTGGGCGATAAATCCGGAAACAGGATTTTTTGGCGTTGCTCCCGGGACAAATTCCAGTTCAAATCCCAACATGGTGGAGTCGATAAAAAAAGATACTATTTATACCAATGTCCTTTTAAAACCCGACAGAAGAGTCTGGTGGGAGGGTGCGGACGGAGAGCCTCCTGCGGAAGGAATTGACTGGCAGGGTAGGCCCTGGAAGCCGGGCTTAAGAGATAAAGAGGGGCAAGTAATCAGAGGGGCGCATCCAAACAGCCGCTTTACCGCGCCGATAAAAAACTGCCCGACTGCTTCTTTCAGGTTAGATCAGCACCACGGAGTTCCGATATCCGCGATTATCTTCGGCACGCGCAGGTCGCATTTGGCGCCTTTAGTTTACGAATCCTTTAACTGGCAGCACGGGGTATTTGTAGGCGCAACCATGGGTTCTGAATTGACGGCAGCGCAGTTCGGCAAGCTCGGCCAGGTACGCAGGGACCCGATGGCAATGATTCCTTTCTGCGGATACAATATGGCAGAGTATTTCCGGCATTGGCTGGCCATGGGGGAAAAAATGGCTAAGCCTCCCAGGATTTTCCATGTCAATTGGTTTAGAATAGACGAAAAAGGGGAATTTCTCTGGCCGGGGTTCAGCGAGAATTTAAGGGTCTTAGAGTGGATATTGCAGCGTTGTAACAACAAGGCCTCGGCAATAGAAACCCCCATAGGGTTTATCCCAAGGATAGAAGATTTAGATTTGACCGGGTTAGACATATCCCGGCCTGTATTAGACAAGCTTTTTAATATAGAGGCCAAAGAATGGCTGGAGGAATTAAGGGGAATCAGAGAATTCTTCAGGAAGTTTAAGAAAGACCTGCCCGCAGAGATTTGGCAGGAATACGAAGCCTTGCATAGCCGCCTGAAATCCTAAAGAAATGAGCAGAGACATTCTTCTAAATACGGAGTTTAAAGATTTAAAGCTTTTTAAAAAAGGGAAGGTAAGGGATGTTTATGATTTAGGAGAGAGGCTGCTTATCGTCTCTACTGACAGGATCTCCTGTTTTGACGTGGTTTTGCCTTCCGGTATCCCCCATAAAGGCAGGGTGTTGACGGAGCTGTCTTCTTTCTGGTTTGAGTTCATCGCAGGAATCACAGCGAGCCACTTTATTACGCAGGATGTAAATCAATACCCGCAAGAATTAAAAAAATACGAAAGCCTGATTTCCGGCCGTTCAATGCTGGTTTTAAAAAGTAAGCCCCTTCCCGTGGAATGCGTAGTCAGAGGGTATCTTTCCGGCTCAGGATGGAAGGAGTATAAGCAGAAAGGCTCAATCTCCGGAGTAAAATTGCCCGCAGGCCTCAGGGAATCAGATAAACTTCCTCAAGCCATATTCACCCCTTCTACAAAAGAGGACAAGGGGCATGATGTTAATGTTGACCAGAAATATGTGGAAAATCTAATCGGAAAAGAAACTGCGGAAAAACTGAGAGCCTTAAGCCTGGCAATATATAAGAAAGCCGGCGAATACGCGGATTCAAAAGGGATTATCATTGCCGACACAAAATTTGAATTCGGCGTGCATAAAGACAGGATAATCATTATAGACGAAGCCTTGACCCCGGATTCTTCCCGTTTCTGGCCCAAAGACCAATATGCGCCCTCAGGGCCGGTCCCCAGCTTTGACAAGCAGTTTGTCAGGGATTATCTGGAAACCTTGGACTGGGATAAGAACCCTCCTGCTCCCGCGCTTCCGGAAGAGATTATTCAAAAGACCAGCGACAAGTACCTGGAAGCGTACAAGAGGCTGACCGGTAAAATCCTCAATATATAGAATGGAGTATTTTAAGAAGGTTCTCTCTTTGTTTTTAAGGGTAAGCATCAGCCTTCTTTTATTATATTTTCTTTTTAGGCAGGTTGAAATTGATGCTTTGGCCGAAATCATCCGGGGCGCGGATAAGCCGCTTTTATTTTTGGCCTTCCTGGTTTTTTTCTTTTGTCATGCCTTTTGCCTTTTCCGCTGGGAGATGCTCCTTCGGGCGCTTAAGATACGCCTTCCTTTAAAGAGAGTGATTATTTCTTTTTCGGGAGGCGCTTTTTTCAGCCTCTTTCTTCCTTCAACTATCGGTGGAGACCTGATGCGTAGCGTAGACTTGGCCGCCCACACCAAGAAGCCCAAAGAAATTATCGCTACCGTATTATTGGACAGGTTAAGCGGGTTTGTGGGGTTAGTCGTGCTTTGCTTGCTGTCGTTAGCTTTTGGATGGGAATTGCTCAAGGATAGGAGCGTGTTTTTATCCCTGGGGCTGATTACCGCTGTTTTATCCGCAATATTAATCGTGCTCTTTAATAAATCCGTTTACGGCATAGTTAACCGGTTATTGCATTCTCCTGACAGCGGCAAGATAAGGCAGCTCATCAAGAGCCTGCACGATGAAATTCACATTTTCCGGCACCATAAAAGGGTTATTATTAATAACCTCCTTCTTTCAGTCGTCATCCAGGCGATTTCCCCCCTTACCGTATATATTATCGCGTTGTCGCTGGGGATTAAAGTCAGCATTGTCTATTTCTTTATTTTTGTGCCCATAATCGGGGCGATTACGCTTTTGCCGATTTCTATCGGAGGGCTGGGCTTACGGGACGCCACGATGATTTTTTTCTTTGCCAAGGCAGGCCTGGGCAAAGATATCTCTTTTGCCATTTCGCTGTTAAATTTCTTCATTATTTTAATGTGGGGGGTTATCGGAGGCTTCATCTATGTCCTTACAATACGTCATAGACGGATACAACATCATAAAGCACCCTGAATTCTCGCCCCTTCACAGGAAACACACCGACGCGCGCAGGGCACTTGTTGAATTTATCAGGGAAAAGAAACTCTGCGGCAGCCCGAAAAATAAAATTACTATTGTTTTTGACGGCTACGCCCCCTCCGGAGAAGGCGAGGATTCCTCCCGCCAGATAGAAATAATCTTCAGCCAGGCAAGGACAGCCGACGAAAAAATAAAAAACATCCTTGAGAAAACCCCCTTCATAAAAACCACCGTTGTTGTTTCGGATGACAAAGAAATAAAATTGTTTGCGCGTTTAACCGGAGCTGCGAGCCTGGGGGTAAGTGAGTTTATCTCTAAGGCTAAAAAAATAGACAGAGCCCTCCTCGCGCTTAAGCCCGAGATTACCTATTCCCAGATGCATAAAATAAACGAGGAATTACGCAAGCTATGGCTGAAGTAGGAAGCTTTCTCAAGTTTTTGGGGACGGCAGGGGCGCGCTTTGTGATGATCAGGCAATTACGCGCTTCTGGCGGGCTCTGGGTTTCTTATAAAGGCACAAATGTCTTGATTGACCCCGGGCCCGGAAGCCTGGTGCGCTGCGCAAATAGCAAGCCGAAGCTAGACCCTTCAAAATTAGAAGGCATTATCCTGACGCACCGGCACTTAGACCACTGTGGAGATATAAACGCAATGATTGAGGCAATGACCGAGGGAGGGTTTAAAAAAAAGGGAGTGGTTTTCCTGCCTGCGGATGCCGCCGGAAAAGATGCGGTTATCCTGAATTACGCCGCCTCATTCCCCGAAAAAATTGAGATTCTAAAAGCAAATAAGAAATATAAAGTAGGAGAGTTTGAATTTAAAACCTCTATGCGCCACATTCATCCGGTGGAAACTTACGGGATAAAATTTAATATAGAAGGAACAGATATCTCTTTATTAACAGATACAAAGTATTTTCCTCAACTAAAGAATTTTTATAAATCTGACCTACTAATAATATCGGTGGTTTTTTTAGAGCCGCGCCAGGGGATAGACCATTTAAGCCTAACTGATGTGGAAAAGATAATCCGCGAGATAAGGCCGAAAAGAGCGATACTTACGCATTTTGGGATGACCATGCTCAAGGCAAAACCGCATATACAGGCCGAAAAACTAAGCCGGGAGCTGGGTATTGAGGTAATGGCAGCTTACGACGGGATGACCCTGAATTTTCCCTTGACATAACCCAATAATTATGATACGGTTAAGAAGATATGCCATTTAACCTAAAGGAGGTGGAGAATGTTGAGTAACTTGCAGTTGCTTCTTCTGGAACCGGCAAGGGCTATCCTTACTCAAGTCGGCCAATTCCTCATCAATGTGCTGTTTATAATCGTTGTTCTTATTATTGGATGGCTGATTTCTAAGGGGGTCAAATCAATAATTACTAAGGCCCTCAGGGCGATTAAGGTGGATGAGTACTCTGACAAATTTGAGCTGGATACTCTGCTGGAAAAGGGCGGCATAGCATATTCTCTTTCCGAATTAATCGGGGCTATCTTCTATTGGGTAGGCATTTTGGTGACTTTTCTTCTGGCTGTTAATATCGCCGGGCTTACCGAAGCCGCTCAATTATTGAATAAGGTTGTGTTTTATATACCCAATGTCCTGGCCGCAATATTCATCTTGATGATCGCCATGTTCGTAGCTACTTTTTTAAAGAACATTGTCCATGCCGCGGCAAACAACGCCGGCCTCTCCCAGAGTAAGTTATTGAGCAAGATTGTAGAAGTAGCGATAATGGCCTTTGCGGTGTTGATAGCCTTAGAGCAGCTGGGCATCGGGATTCGTATCACGGAAATAACCTTAGCTATTATTTTGGGCTCTTTGGGCCTTGGTTTTGCTTTGGCCTTTGGTTTAGGCTGCAAGGATCTGGCAGGAAAGATGATAGAAGAGCTGGTTGATAAATTAAAGAAGAAATAACTATGTTTTGTTAACCATAAAAGCCCCACATCCGTTTCTCGGGTGTGGGGCTTTTTGCGGAAAAACATGCCCGGAAAAATTCTTATAATGGAAAAAGATTTGGATGCGCGCGAAGGGCTTTATGATTTATTATCCCTTAGAGGTTATAAGGTTTTTACTGCTCCTGACAGAGAAGATGCTTACTCTGTTATCAGGAACGACAAGCTCGACCTTGTATTGTTGGGAGTTGATGTATGCGAAGGGAAAAATTTTGATATTTTGAATAAAATAAAGTCGTTTGACCCCAAGGTTCAGATTATAGTCCTTACTTCTTGCGAAGATTCCGAATCCGAAAGGCTGGCGCGCCAGAACGGGGCAAGCGGATATTTGAGAAAAAACCTCGGTTTTCCCTTAATTTCCAGGGTGATACATGAAATCCTCTCCGGGGAGCCTACAGGTGCAACAGAAGATAAAAAGAAAGTCCTGATTGTGGATGACTATGCAGAGATCTGCGAGCTTCTTAAAGATTTTCTTTCCCGCAAAGGTTATTCTCCTATAACCGCAAATTCCGGAGAAGAAGCGCTGGAAAAGGTCATGACAGAAAAACCCCTGATTGTGCTCCTGGATATAAATATGCCGGGAATGGACGGTTTAATGACCCTGAAGAAGATAAAAGAGATTGACCCGCGCATAGCCGTAATTATGATTACCGGATTAGAAGATGAAACCCTTGCCGAAGAGGCAGTGAGATTAGGGGCATACGATTACATCAGGAAGCCGCTTAACTTAAGCTACCTTGAAATGTGCCTCCTGACCAAAGTTGTGCTCTCCTCAGTTTAGGATTACCCCAGCAGCACATTCCTTTCCCGAAAATAGCAGAAAAAAGTCAGATAAAAACGGAATTAACGCATTTACTAAACGCCCCTTTATTGGTAAATTAATCCTATGTCAAAAAAATTATTTACCTTTTTCCCATTGGTCATGTTAACTTTTTCCATGCCAGGCAATAGTTACGCGGATAGAAGCCTGGCTACCGCAACATTTGCCGGCGGGTGTTTCTGGTGTATGGAGCCCCCTTTTGAAGAATTAAAGGGAGTGGTAGATGTAGTTTCCGGCTATACGGGAGGAAGAGGAGAAAATCCGGCTTATGAAGATTACGCCCAAAAAGGGCATTTGGAAGCAGTTCAGATAACCTATGACCCCGCGCAGGTAAGTTACGAGAAACTCTTAGAGGCCTTCTGGGGCCAGATTGACCCTACCGACCCAGAGGGGCAGTTTGTGGACAGGGGCAGGCACTACCGGACGGCGATATTTTACCATAACGAAGAGCAGAGGGATGCTGCAGAAAAGTCAAAGTCTGAATTAGAGAAATCCGGGAAATTTGATAAGCCCATTGTTACCGAAGTCATAAAGGCTTCAACATTCTATAAGGCAGAGGATTACCATCAGGATTACTATAAACAGTGCCCCATTGATTACAAGAGGTACCGTTCCCATTCCGGCCGTGACCAGTTTTTGAAGGAGTTCAAAGTTGAAAAAACAGTAAGCAAAAAGGAGCTAAAGGAAAAATTGAGCCCGCTAGAATATGAGGTGACTCAAGAGAGCGCCACGGAGCCGCCATTCCGCAATGAATACTGGGATAATAAAAAAGAGGGCATATACGTGGATGTAGTTTCCGGGGAGGTGCTTTTTAGTTCCAGGGATAAATTTGATTCCGGCACAGGCTGGCCGAGTTTTACTAAGCCGCTTGAGCCGGGTAATATAATTGAAAAAGAAGACGCAAGCCTTTCAATGAAGAGGACAGAGGTACGCAGTAAAAAAGCTGATTCGCACCTCGGCCATCTTTTTAATGACGGCCCACAACCTGCCGGAATGCGCTACTGTATTAATTCCGCTGCGCTGCGTTTTATCCCAAAGGAAGATTTGGAAAAAGAAGGTTACGGGGAATACAAGAAACTTTTCGAATAAAGGGCAAAACCTTAGCATATTCATAGTGAAAATAATGCTTTTAGTGGTATAATTAAGCTATGAAAATCCTAAGGGCCTGCCTTGCCCAGGTCAATACAACTGTCGGCGACATAAGCGGTAACGCCGAGAAAATAATTTCCTGCATCAGAGAAGCCCGGAAAAAGAACGCCGGCATTGTGGTTTTTCCGGAACTTTGCCTTTCTGGATATCCTCCCGAAGATTTGCTGTTAAAACCGCATTTTGTAGCAGAAAATAAGTCTGCGCTTACGCGCATTGCCAGAGCCTCAACTTCCATACTCTCCATAGTCGGGTTTCCTTACGCCCAAAAAGGGAAAGTCTTTAATGCCGCTGCGTTAATTTATAATACGAAGTTGCTCGGTATTTATAATAAAATATACCTGCCTAATTACAGCGTCTTTGACGAGAAGAGGTATTTTGCTCCCGGAGATTATTGCCACCTGATTTCTTTTGGCAGGGAGGTAAGGATAGGGTTTAACATCTGCGAGGATATCTGGTATCCCGAGGGCCCGCAGCGCACTCAGGCTCATTTAGGGGGGGCGCAGGTAATTATCAATATTTCTTCTTCCCCTTACTATGCGGGAAAGATTTCATTGCGGGAAAAAATGTTGAGCCAGCGTGCGCGGGAGAATGGTTGTTTTGTGCTTTATTGCAATTCGGTAGGCGGGCAGGATGAGTTGGTTTTTGACGGAGGCAGCCTTGCCTTTGACGATAAAGGCGGTTTAGTCAGCCGGGGAAAGCAATTCCAGGAAGATTTAGTAACCGTGGATTTGGACTTAAGCAGCCTAAGGCAGAGGCAGGGGGTTAAAAAAGGAATGGTTTTTCGGATACCTAAAGAAAGCCTTAGATATCTTGGCCTTCCTGAAATCAGGGCTAAGGTTAGATATCCCCTGGTAAATAAGATTGAAAAGAGGCTTAAGCCCCTTGATGAAGTATATGCTGCTTTAGTTTTAGGCCTTAAGGATTACGTGCGGAAAAATAATTTTAAAAAAGTAGTCTTCGGCTTAAGCGGCGGCATTGATTCTGCCCTGACAGCAGTCCTGGCAGTGGATGCTTTAGGCCCTGATAATGTCATTGCTTTGGCTATGCCCTCCCAGTATTCTTCTGGGGGGACTAAGGATGACGCCCGGATCATCGCCCATAATTTGAAAATAAAGATTATCAGTATCCCGATAAGCGGTTTATATAAAGATTATTTGGTTGTTTTTAATAAATATTTTAAAGGCACCAGGCCGGGCATAGCAGAGCAGAATATACAGGCGCGCATAAGAGGGAATATTTTAATGGCTTTTTCCAATAAATTTGGGTGGCTTGTTCTCACCACGGGTAATAAAAGCGAGATAAGCACAGGGTATTGCACTCTTTACGGAGATACTGCAGGGGGTTTCGCGGTTTTAAAAGATGTGCCAAAATGCCTGGTGTATAAATTGGCGGGCCTGGCGAATAAAATTAAAGAAATTATCCCCAGAAGCGTGTTTACCCGTGCCCCGACCGCAGAGTTAAAGAAGAACCAGAAGGATCAGGACAGCTTGCCCGCCTATCCTTTATTGGACAGGGTCATCGAGCTTTACGTTGAGAAAGATAAAAGTTTTGAGGATATAATGAAGATGCGTTTTGTAGATAAAAAGACCCTGCAAAAAGTCATCTTAATGGTGGACAGAAACGAGTATAAGCGCCGCCAGTCTCCGCCTGGAATAAAAATTACGCCCAAGGCATTCGGCAAAGACAGGAGGATGCCCATTACAAACGCCTACTCGGTTTAAATTAAACAATTTATAATCATGTGCGAAGTTACCATTGAAAAATTGCGTAATCTGTTAGTCATAACCTTCAAGGGCAAAGTTAAAAAGGAAGAGACCGGAAAGATGTGCGAAGACCTTAAACGGTTGCTTCCCCAGATGCAGAAGGGTTTTAGGGTTTTGACGGATTTATCCGGGCTTGAGAAGATGGAAGAAGCAGCCCGCCCGGACATTGAGGAGGCAATGGAACTGTGCAATCAATACGGAGTATCCAAGGTAGTGCGCGTTATCCCCGATTCAACCAAGGATCTCGGGTTTAATATCCTGTCTTTATTCCATTATTCCAAACACGTGATTATCCACAAATGCAACTCTTCCGAGGAAGCCCGGTCCCATTTAACATAAAAATAAAAAAATAAAGGGGACGGTTCTATTTTTCAAAGAAAAGGAGAGGCTTATGAGTAAAATGGCTATTAGGTGGCTTTATCGAGAATTGCCGGAGTTGATAACCAAGGGTATCTTGACGCAAGAGACAGCCGAGAGATTACGGCATTATTATGGCGAAGTAAAAAGCGTCGGCAAGAGAGTGGCCATGTTAATTATTTTAGGAACGACAGGTGCGCTTTTGATTGGCTTGGGGATAATCCTGTTGCTCGCTCATAACTGGGAAGAGTTTTCGCGGTTTACCAGGGCGGTTCTCTCTTTACTTCCTTTGGTTATTGGCCAGTGTCTGGCATTGTGGGTTTTGTGGAAAAGGCCCGGGTCCGGAGCATTCAAAGAAGGCGCGGCAACTTTTTTGAGCCTGATGGTCGGAGCTTCAATAGCTTTAATCAGCCAAACATACAATATTCCCGGAGACGCCGGAACCTTCATTCTAACCTGGATGCTTCTTATTATCCCCCTTACATATCTTATGCAGGCATCTATGCCTGCGGCAATTTATTTAATAGGTATTACAGCCTGGTCCGGCACCTATTGGGATAATCCCCTGAAGGCGGCTTTATTCTGGCCTTTGGCAGCTATAACTATTCCTCATTTTATCTGGGCATTGCGCCGGGAAATTTATGTTTTACGCACCAGCATACTTTCTTTGATCATGATTGTGTGTGTTTCTATCGCCACGGGCTTCAGCTTAGGAAAGACCTGGCAGGGGTCATGGGTAATTATTTTCCCCAGTTTGTATTCTATCTTTTATTTTCTGGGATGGCTAAAAATAGGCAGGATTACTACTAATTGGCAGCGGCCATTACGGATAGTAGGGGCCATAGCGTTATTTACACTTGCATTTCAGTTTACCTTTCGTTATGTCTGGCAGTATCTTGATAAAGATTATTTTGGAATGGATAGAAACATTTCCGATATCAGCGCTATGCCGGACCATATTATAACTACAGCAATAGTAGCCATGGCAATGCTGTTATTCTACGATAATGTCAAACGCAAGAATTGGATGGTTTCGTTGTTTGGGGCAGTACCATTATTAGCAATAATAGCTTATTCCATCAGGGGCGAGTCAACGTTTTTGCCCCTATTGCTCTTTAACGCCTACCTGTTTGTTTTGAGCGTCAGCCGTATTATTTTCGGCGTGCGCAACAATAATCTTGCTATTATCAATACGGGAATGCTGATGCTGGCAGTCCTTATTATCGCAAGATTTTTTGACAGCGATATCAATTTCATAATGAAAGGACTAGCATTCATAATTGTGGGTGCCGGATTCTTAGCCACAAACCTGGTTCTTTCGCGCCGGATGGGAGGTGCAAAATGAAGAGCAGGATTATTATAGGATTATTTTTATGTGTGGCCCTTGCACAAGTCGTTACTCCTTTGTCTATGATAGCAACGAGAGAATCTGTGATTAAGAATGGCGCCCAATTTAAATTTAAAACCGCTCCTATCGACCCCTACGATGCTTTTCGGGGCAGGTACGTTGCCTTACAGATTGAGGGAGATTATGTGCCAACGGTAATGGGGGTAAAGTTAACCCACGGAGAGAGCGTATATGCGCTTATAGATATAGATAGCGAGGGGTTCGCGAAATTCACTAGCGTACTGACCAAGAGGCCACGCGAGAAACCATACATGCAGGCGAAGGTGCGGCATATTTCCGGAGATAAGGTTTATCTGGATTTACCCATTGACCGCTATTATATGGAAGAAAAATCCGCTCCGATAGCGGAAAGAATTTATCGCCGCCACACTCAACGCAACAGGCAAGATGCGTATGTCGTGGTCAGGATAAAAGACGGATTTGCCGTTATAGAAAATCTTTTTGTCGGCGGCCAGAAGATTGAAGATGCGGTAAAGAAGGAAAGGAAAAGCTAAGAATAAAGTAATAAAGGGGACGGTTATATTTTTGTCGTAACCATGAGAATTAGGATATTTTTTCTTCTGGCACTTCTTTTTATTGCCGGATGCGCTATCACAGGCGAACCGCAGGAACAATTTTTGCTTTTAGATGAGATTCCGGATGCAGCGGAATTGGCGGTTTCAGCTAATCTTGCCAGCCTGCCGGACAATGAGAAGTTGACCTATGAGATAAAATGGATAGGGTTTTCCGTAGGAACGCTTACTACTTCTATAAAGGGGATAGAAAAGATAGGCGGCAGGGATACGTATGTTTTAGAAGCAGAATTTAAAACCAATAACTTTTTATCTAAGATTTATCCCGTAAAAG
>JBFMBZ010000007.1:0-3235 GCA_040754615.1 Candidatus Omnitrophota bacterium
CCTGAAATTAAAGGAATAACCTTTAAGAATAGGAAAATCGGTTTAGGGGTAATGGGGTTTGCTGACTTGCTTATTCTTTTGGGAATACCCTATAATTCAAAAAAGGCAGTAGAATTTTCCAAGGGGCTCATGCGTTTCATCCGCCGCGAGTCGCTTAAGGCCTCAGTTGAGCTTGCAAGAAAAAGAGGAGTTTTTCCTAATTTCAAGAAATCCATTTACGTAAGAACTAATCTAAAATTGCGTAATGCTACAGTCAATACTGTTGCGCCCGCAGGCACTATAAGTATTATTGCCGGATGCTCAAGCGGAATTGAGCCGCTTTTTGCCATAAGTTTTACGCGTAATGTCCTCTCCGGAACGAAACTTTTTGAAATAAACCCCATCTTTGAAAGGTTAGCCAGAGAAAGGAAATTTTATAGCCGGAGTTTAATGCTGAAAATCGCGAGAACCGGCTCTATCCAGGGGGTTTCCGGGATACCCGCAGATATTAAAAGAAGGTTCATCACTGCTTTTGACGTTACCCCCAGCCAGCATCTTTATATACAGGCTGCATTCCAGCAATATACGGATAATTCCGTTTCCAAGACCGTGAATTTACCCAAAGAAGCCAAGGCAGAGGATGTGAAGGGTATTTATCTTTTGGCGCATAAACTAAAATGCAAAGGGATTACTATTTACCGTTATGGCACAAAGAAAGAACAGGTGCTTTCTTTCCCCCAAAAGGCAGTTAATTTTGTGAGCGCTGAGTCAGAGTATGCCGGAGGCTGCGCCAGCGCCGTATGTGCTTAAGATGAAAAAAGAATTAACCATAAAGATCGCGGGTGAGGCAGGCCAGGGGATGCAGACTATTGGCTTTGCCCTCTGTAAGATGTTTAAAAACCTCGGGCTGGATATCTTTGCCAATCAGGATTATATGTCCAGGATCAGGGGCGGCAATAACTTCTTTCAGGTCCGGGTGAGCAATGAGCCGTTGTATGCCTTAAGGAGAGATAGCGATATTGTAGTTGCCCTGGATAAGCAAAGCGTAAGTATCCACGGTAAGAATATTTCTTCCCGGGGCCTGCTTATCCTTGACAGGAATAAATTCAATATCACCGAAGAAGGTAAAAAATTCCTTGATGCGCCCATGTATGAACTCGCCATAAAAACAGGAGGAAGCGAGCTCTTTGTTAACTCCGTAGCCTTAGGGATAATCGCCGGCCTCTGCAAGATAGAATTTTCTGCCGTAGAAAAGATCCTTAAGGATATTTTTTCTGATAAGAGCCAAGAGATAATAGGCAGGAATTTAGAAGCGGCAAAGGCCGGATATGATTTTTCCAGAGATAAATTCAGAGAGGGATTTTTTGTTTTAAAACAAAAAGCCGCAAAGGAAGGATTATTACTTAACGGAAATGAATCTTTGGCATTGGGTGCGGTCAGGGCTGGCTGTAAGTTTTATTCCGGATACCCCATGACTCCTTCCACAGGCATTATGGATAATATGGCGCATTTTTCCCGGGATTTTGATATTGTGGTAGAGCAGGCAGAAGATGAAATAGCTGCTATTAACATGGTGATAGGCGCTTCTTTTACCGGCTCACGGGCAATGACCGCCACTTCAGGCGGAGGGTTTTGCCTGATGGTTGAGGGCTTAAGCCTGGCGGGGATGACTGAAACTCCGGTAGTGATGGTGGATGCGCAAAGGCCTGCTCCGGCAACCGGGTTTCCTACGCGCACTGAGCAGGCAGACTTAGGATTTTTAATTCACGCCGGGCATGGGGAATTTGCCCGCGTAGTCCTGGCTCCCGGCACCATTGAAGAGGCCTTTTACCTGACGGTCAAGGCATTTAATCTGGCGGAGAAATACCAGATTCCCGTGCTCATTTTGACTGATCAGCATTTGGCGGATTCCTACCGGAATATAAAAATGTTTGATTTAAAGAGGGCACAGGTTAAGCGTTATATAATTTCCAAAGAGGAATCTGCGCAGATATCCGGTTATAGAAGGTATGCGTTTACCGCTTCCGGGATTTCTCCGCGGGCAGTCCCCTCCTGGATTAATGACGTAATCTACGTGGATAGCGATGAGCATAATGAAGAAGGCCACATCACCGAAGATGCCCTCACGCGCAATAAAATGGTGGAAAAGAGATTCCATAAGAAAATGCAGGGCCTTACTAAAGAAATAATCAAGCCCGCTGCTTATAATATTGAGAGGGCGGATATAATACTTGTGGGGTTTGGCTCTACCTTTGGCGTAATGAAAGAGGCCTGCGATTCCTTAAAAAAGCCAAAGACGGGCTTCTTGCATTTACCTTGGGTCTGGCCGTTTCCGCATAAAGAAGTAACGGGGTTATTAAGGAAAGGAAAGAAAATAATTACAGTTGAAAATAATGCTGCAGGCCAACTGGCAAGGCTTATCCGGCAGGAGACCGGGATTAAGGCGGATAAATCCATTTTAAAATTTGACGGCAGGCCCTTTGATTTGGATTATCTTATTGAGCGTTTAAAGAAAGAAAAGTAAAATGGCAGAATTCAAAGATTTCTTAAGCAAAGATGAAATCACCTGGTGCCCGGGGTGCGGGGATTTCGGCATCCTAAATTCCCTGAAAAAGGCGCTGGTAAAATTGGGCCGGGAGCCCAAGGATATACTCCTGGTTTCCGGAATAGGCCAGGCTGCCAAATTGCCGCATTATGTAAAATGTAATTGCTTTAACGGCCTGCACGGAAGGGCGCTTCCTCCGGCAGTAGCCGCAAAGATTACTAACTCCAATTTGACGGTAATTGTGGCTACCGGAGACGGCGACTGCTATGGAGAGGGGGGTAACCATTTAATTCACAACATCAGAAGAAATGTTGATATTACGGTCATTGTGCACAATAACCAGATTTACGGCCTGACCAAGGGCCAGGCATCTCCTACTACGGACCCGGGCTTTGTAACCAAGGTCCAGACAGAGGGTGTGATATTGGAGCCTTTACATCCCTTAGAAATGGTTATTGCCTTAGGCGCAGGATTTGTAGCCAGGGGATACTCTGCGGATTCCGAACACCTTTCCTGGCTGATCACGGAGGCGGTGAATTTTAAAGGGTTTGCTTTGATAGATGTGCTGCAGCCATGTGTAACTTTTAATAAAAAGAATACCTATGAGTGGTATTCTAAGCGTGTCTATAAAATAAATGAAGATAATGCCTATGACCCGTCCAACAGGGAGCTAGCCCTTAAAAAGGCGCTTGAGTGGGAGGAAAGGATTCC
>JBFMBZ010000008.1:0-10417 GCA_040754615.1 Candidatus Omnitrophota bacterium
GGCCCTGGCTAAGCACAAGAAGGTTTTCTCGGAATTATGGATTAATTTGGTAGAGAGCGGAGAGGCATCGGGAAACCTGGCAGTGATATTAAGCCGCTTAGCCAGTTACCTGGAAAGGAATATGTCTTTTAAAAGGAAGATTATTTCTGCCATGATTTATCCTTTAATCCTGCTTGGCGCGAGCTTAATTGCCCTGCTTTTTCTGACCATAAAAATTATTCCCACCTTTGCGGAGTTATTCAAAGGGTTTAACATTACCCTTCCGCTTTTGACCCGATGGCTAATTTATTTTAGTGAAGCTATGCGTAAGGGGTTTTTATTCGGGGTAGGCGCAATTATAGCCGCATACCTTCTTTTTAAGCAGTATATTGCAAATCGCTCCGGAAGGAAGAATTTTGAAAAATTTATTTTTAGCCTTCCTTTATTCGGGGAATTCTTCAGGGTAATGATTATTGAAAGGTTTACTTCTGAAATGGCGACATTGGTAGAGAGCGGGGTACCTATTCTTTATTCATTGGATATTGCCGAGCATAGCGTGGGTAATTTGATTATTGCAGAAGTGATTAATAAGGTTAAAGAGGATGTGCGCCAGGGAAAAACCTTAAGTAAGCCCCTGGAAAAAAGCGGGTTCTTTGACCCTATGGCAGTGCAGATGGTTAATATCGGAGAGGAAATCGGGGAGCTCCCGAATATGTTTAAGCGCTTAAATGTGTATTATCAAGAATACATAGATACTTTTTTGGCGCGCTTTACTTCTATGTTTGAGCCTATCGTGCTTATTTTTATGGGAATTGTAGTAGGGGTTATGGTAATCGGGATGTTTTTGCCCATATTCCAGATAACTCAGATAAGATAAAAATATTTGACATTTTATCTTCTTATGCTAAAGTTATATTTAATATTCGCAAAAGGAAGGGGGGTGGAAGAAAAGAGGAGATTAAACTTTGAACTCTTAAGTTTTTAAAAAAATTAAAGGAGGCAAAATGAAAAAAGGTTTTACCTTATTAGAATTAATCGTCGTAATTATCATCTTAGGCATACTTGCTACTTTGGGTTTTGCCCAGTATGGCAGGATGGTTGAGAGGTCGCGCGGAGCAGAAGCAAGGGCAGTGTTGGGAGCTATACGCACTTCTGCTGCAGCATATCGGCTGGAGAATGGAGCCGTGACTGGTTTTAATAGCACTCTTGCTGGTATTGGCGCTACCGTAAATGAGATCCCCTCTGCTTGCAGAAGCACGCATTATTTTAGTTACGCGGTAACTGGCGCGGGAGCGGATAACTTTACTGCCATAGCCCAGCGTTGCACTAGTGGTGGAAAGACTCCGGATGGCGTTGCTGGTAATATAACTCTCGCCAGTAATTTTAGTTTAACTGGTAGTGATGTTTGGGGCGGTGTTGGAGGATATTAATTAATTTGCAGGACTTAGGATTTCCTTGCTGCCTCTTAAATAAACTTTTAAGAAGACAGCAAGGAAATCGCTATTTAACAATGCAAAGAAAAAGTTTTACGATGATGGAGTTGCTGGTTGTCATAATAGTGATAGGGATTTTATCTACCTTAGGCATCAGCCATTACGGCTCCTTTCGGGAGCGCACGCTTGACCGGGAAGCTCAGGCAAATTTGCGTCTCATTGTCGCAGGAGAGAAGATTTACCGCATGGAGAACTCAACCCAGAGTTACTATGCCTCAGCCAATATTACCGACATTAACTTCAATTTAAAATTACTTTTAAACAGCGGGGCAAGCCGGGTTTGGGATTATGCTACAACTGGCAATAATACCGCTTGTTGTGGCCGGGCAGTAAGGTTTAATGGCCCGGATAGCAGGTCATGGAGGCTTCGCTGCGCAGAGGCTGATCCGGTTGCAAATGGCGCCTGCCCGTAATTTTGAATGATTATGATGAATAAGCTGATTAATAAAAAAGCACTTACTTTGATGGAAACGTTAGTTGCCGGGATGATTATGGCAATTACCCTAGCAGGATTAGTTAATCTGTTTGTTGCGGGTAAAAGGCATATTCTGCATTCTCGCTCCAGGATGGCTGGAGGGGAAATAGGTAAGGCATTTATTGAGCCGCTGCAGCTACACGTAAGGCAGGATACGTGGGATACGGCTGATAATGCCTTGACAGAAACAGGCGGCACTCCCCGTTTTTGCGGAGGTACTCCCAGCCAGCCGGCCGGGTTTTGCCCCCCGGGGAATATAAATTTTATCGAATATAGCGCGCAGTACGTAATTTCTAACCTTACCGCAACAGACCCCGATATAAGAAAAGTTGTCACAACCATCTCTTGGGTTGAGCCCTCGCAATAAATCAATGAGGACAAATTCAAACGCAGTCACTCTGATAGAATTGTTGGTCGCCTTAATCCTGTTAGGGGTTATTGTATTAGGCTTAAGCAGTTTGGATATTTTCAGCCGTTTTCACGTAATTTCAGCGGACCGCAGGGCAAAAATCCAGAATGAAGTTTCCCTGGCTATTGAGCATATGACCAAAGAGTTAGCTGATGCCACAGGAAATGAAGTGGCGCAGGGGACGGACGCGGTTATAGTTACGAATGCCACCCAACTAAGCTTTAATGTGGACACTAATCAAGACGGAATAGCGGATCTTTGGCGGGCTTACAGGAGGGATGCCGCCTCTTCTCAGATTTGGTATTGCCCTGCTTGCAGCGACCCGGTAAATCCCTATCTTTGTTCAAGCTGTACTCCTGCGTGGGGCAGCCAGAATAACACCGTAGCCAACAACATCGTTTCCTTTAGTGCCACCGAAAGCGGAAGTTCCTTTATTACCGTGAATATAGGCGCCCGGTGGAATCCCTCCACAGCAGAATCCTCGGATAATCCCGTCGTGAATATGAGCGCAAATTTATTTATGCCTTCTGTTTCCACGAATTAACCCTTTCCTTATTTCGACCCACGGGGACGGTTTAGCCCGGGTTAACCTTTTTGTTTGAAATTCCGCCAAATTATGCTAAATTTATTTTTACGGGGCAGTAGCTCAGCTGGGAGAGCGTCGCGTTCGCATCGCGAAGGCCGGGAGTTCGATCCTCCTCTGCTCCACCAAGATTTTCCGACAAGGAAAATCTTGGTGGATGCCGCAACGAGCGTGGCGAGGCGACAAGCCGAGCAGGGAGTGCGGCGCCAACGTAATGAAACCGGAAGTGGATGCCGAAACAATGTTTTTCGGCCACAACTCTTTTCGTAAATGAAAAATCCGCTTAAATTAATTTTTGCCTTGAGTTTACTCTTTTTACTTGTGGCGAGCTGCTTTTACCTTCCTTTGCTTACTAAAGAACTTGCTTTGGCAGAAAAATTATCAGGCCACTCCATACTAAAAGAAGCCCTTTTTTACGAAAAATTAGATAACAATGCTGTGCGCTGCCAGCTTTGCCCGCGCCAGTGTTTTATACCCGGCGGAAAGAGGGGTTTTTGTGGGGTGCGCGAGAACCGAAAAGGTACCTTATATAGCTTAGTTTATGCCAAACCCGTTGCCATACACATTGATCCTATTGAGAAAAAACCGCTCTTTCATTTTCTGCCTTCCACTAACGCATTTTCTATTGCCACCGCAGGCTGCAATTTACGCTGTAAGTTCTGTCAGAACTGGGAGATTTCTCAGGCACGGCCCGAAGATGTTAGGTATGTCTATCTTGAGCCAGAGGAGCTGGTAGCAAAGGCTAAGGAGGCAGGCGCTCCTACCATTGCTTATACCTATACCGAGCCGACGATTTTCTATGAATACGTGCTTGAGACTGCTAAGCTTGCCAAAGAAGGGGGCCTCAAAAACGTCATGCATTCGGCTGGTTATATTAATGAAGAGCCGTTAAGAAAGCTGGCAAAATACCTTGACGCGGCAAATGTTGATTTAAAGGGCTTTAAAGAAGAATATTACGCCAAGGTTTCCGAAGCCTCTTTAGGCCCGGTCTTAAGGAGCCTGAAGATACTGAAAGAAGAGGGAGTGCATTTAGAGATTACGAATTTAGTCCTTCCCGGGTATAATGACGATGAAGAGACCATTACCAGGATGTGCGCCTGGATTAAGGGAAATTTAGGCGCGGATACGCCTTTACATTTTTCGCGGTTTTTCCCGATGTATAAGCTCTTAAGTTTAAATCCCACTCCTGTAGCCACCTTAGAGAAGGCGCGGCAGATTGCTAAAGGCCTGGGCTTAAAACATGTATATATAGGTAACGTAGCAGGCCATGCCGGAGAGCATACTTACTGCCCAAAATGCAATTCACTGCTTATTGAGCGTAAGGGGTATTTTGTGGTGCAGAGTAATATTGAAAATGGGAGCTGTAAATTTTGCGGAGAGAAAATTTCCGGTGTCTGGGATTAAACATAAAGTTTTTATTAACAGATTGGTTTTTTACTTTGTGGCTTTGTGGCTTTGCCTGCCTGCCGGACAGGCAGGTGGTCTTGTTGCCCTCTGCCATCCCCAAGATATAAAAGAGCCTCATGTCTCCGGAGCTTTTTACCCTAACGACCCTTCCCAATTATCTTCTCTGGTCCAGGAATATCTCACAAAAGCTACTTCGCAGGGCGTAAAGGGGGATATTTTTGCCTTGATTTCTCCTCACGCCGGATATGGTTATTCCGGAATGGTGGCGGGTTTCGGCTACCGGTTGATTCAAGATAAGCCTTATAAAACCGTAATCATTATCGGGCCAAGCCACCACTTTGGCTTTAGTGGAGTATCTGTTTACCCCGAAGGCGCCTTTCGCACTCCTTTAGGCGACATAGAAATAGATAAGGACTTTAGCGCAAAGCTCCTCAATGCAAATAAAGCTATTATTTTTGAGCCGGCTGCCTTCAGCAAAGAGCACTCAATAGAAGTGCAGCTTCCTTTTTTGCAGAAGGCCCTTTCTCAGTTTAAAATTGTGCCTATTGCCATGGGAGATGTTACGCTTTCTGAATGTAAAGATTTAGCCCTGCTGATAAAAAATGCGATAGGAAGCCGCAAGGATATCCTGCTCATAGCCTCATCTGATATGTATCACGGCTATGATTATGAAGAAGCTGAAAGAGTCGATAACCTGGCCCTTTCTTACCTTAAGAATTTGGATGCCGAGGGCCTTTATTACGGCCTGCGCGAAAATAAGCTTCAGCTTTGCGGAGGGTTTGCGGTGGTCACAACCCTGCTAATGGCTGGCGAATCAGGGAGTAATAAATTAGAAGTATTAAGCCATACAAATTCCAGCCAGGTTACGCAAAACATAAATAAAGGAGTTTGGACAGTAGGATATGCCAGTTGCGCAATATACAATGAAAAAGGAGAAGGGGCAATGTTGAATAAAGAGCAAAGAAAGAAGCTGCTTGAAATCGCGCGTAAATCCATTGAAATATACTTAAAAACAAATAAGAAATTGGAACTCTCTGAGCCTGATCCGGCCTTAACGCAGAAGATGGGCGCTTTTGTCACGCTGCATAGCCGCGGTAACCTGCGTGGTTGCATTGGGAACATGGTAGGGGCTGGGCCATTGTATCTGACGGTGAGAGACATGGCTGTTGAGGCAGCAGTGGATGACCCGCGTTTTGCCCCCCTTGAATTAAAAGAGCTTAAGGATGTTGAAATAGAGATCTCTGTGCTTTCCCCTCTTGAAAAAACTGACAGCCCGGAGAATATTCAGATGGGCGTACACGGCGTTTTAGTAAAGCGGGGTTTTCAAAGCGGGGTCTTCCTCCCTCAGGTGGCTACTGAAACCGGCTGGTCTAAAGAGGAATTCCTTTCAAATCTCTGCAGCCACAAAGCAGGCTTGCCTGCCGATGCCTGGAAAGACGGCTCTTGTGAAATTTACACCTTTACAGCCGAGGTGTTTTCAGAGAAGAGTTATTAATGCTTAAAGCCGCCTTAAGTTTATTTATAACCGGCCTTATATTTGGCTCCGGGCCCTGCCTTGCCAGCTGCGGGCCCATACTCATTTCCTATATTGCCGCGACAAAAAAGAATATGTTAGAAGGCGTAGCAGCCTATCTTTTGTTCTCCCTAGCCAGGGTGTCGGTATATATCGGATTAGCATTAGGGGTATTTTTCCTGGGGGAGTTTGTATTTAGAGGCTGGTTAGAAGGCTTATCAAAATACGTTTTAATTCTAGGGGGCGGTTTTATAGTCATCGTCGGAGTTTCCTTAATTTATGGGCGGAAGTTTGTTAAGGAAAGAAAGAGCCCGATTGCTATGGGAGCGATTATCGGGCTTTTACCCTGCGCTCCGCTTTTAGCCGTATTTTCTTGCATTGGCTTAGCCTCAAAAAGCTGGATGCAAAGCTTCACCTACAGCTTTTGCTTCGGGGTAGGGACTATTTTATCTCCTTTGATTGCGCTTTCAGCCTTTGCAGGCCTGGTTCCTAAGTTTCTCACGGAAAAAAGAGAAAAGTATTTGAAGATTTTCAACTTCATCTGCGCTGCAATTATAATATTGCTGGGAGCACGTTTAATCAGGGACGGTTTTCTGCGTTAACTATGCACAGATTCTATTTCCCAAAGCCGGCCATTCCAAATAACCTTATTATCGTAGAAGATAATAATGAGGCCCACCATATAAGGGATGTCTTACGGCTTAAGCCCGGAGAACCGGTAATTATTTTTGACGATGAGGGCAGAGAATATACTTGCGTGATTGATAAGGTTTCCCGCAATATAACGCTTGCAATAAAAAGTATGGCTCATCAAAAAAAAGGCAAAAAGATGAGGCTTACCATTGCCTGCGCCATCCCCAAGAAATCAAAAATGAGCGATATTATTGATAAGCTCACTCAGCTTGGGGTAGATGAGATTATCCCTTTAATGACAGAGCGGGTGATTGTCAGGGTGGATGAGAAAAAGAAGGGGGCCCTGCTTTTACGCTGGCAGAGGATTGCCCAAAGCGCAAGCGAGCAGAGTAAGCGCCGCAGCCTGCCTCTTATAAACAGGATAGAAGAGATACGGAACTTGATAACACACTCTTCTGCTTACGATTTAAGGATTATCCCCGCGCTTTTCGGAGAAAGAAAAAATTTAAAGGAAGTGCTTTCGGAAAGCAAGGCAAAAAATATCCTGGCGCTTATCGGCCCGGAGGGGGATTTTACCGTAGAGGAAGTTAGGCTGGCGATAAAGCACGGGTTTATCTCTGTAACGTTAGGTGAGGAGGTATTACGGGTTGAGACCGCGGCAGTGGCAGTGGCTAGCTTTGTAAGGCTTTATTATGAAGACCATTAAATTCTATACGCTGGGTTGTAAAGTAAACCAGTATGATACGCAGGAGCTGAAAGAGCGGTTCTTATCCTGCGGTTTTAAGGAAACAAGTAACGGAAAGCCTGCGGATTATTACTTGATAAATACCTGTACCGTAACCCAGAGCGCAGACAGAAAATCCCGCTACCTGATTAATTTTGCGCACAGGCAAAACCCGAAAGCCAAAATCATAGTTACAGGTTGCTATGCACAGCTGGATAAAAAAGATATATCCGGGATTTCCGGAGTAACCCATATCATAAAAAACAGCGATAAGCAGAGAATCCTGGAAATAATCGGAGCGCAGAAGAGGCTTAAGAAACAAAATAGGCTTAAAGATTCCGGGATCACGGCCTTTAGCGGCCGCACCCGGGCTTTTTTAAAAATTCAGGATGGATGCAATAATTTATGCTCATATTGCAAGGTTCCTTTGGTGCGGGGCAAGTCGCGCAGTAAGGCTTTGATTGATATTGTTCAGGAGGCCGGGCAGTTAGTAAAAAATGGTTTTAAAGAAATTGTGCTTACCGGCATTTGTTTAGGCGGGTACGGCAAAGACTTAAAAGAGAAAATTAATTTAGTAGATGTAATTAGCGCCTTAGAAAAAATGGGAGGCTTATATAGAATAAGATTAAGCTCCATAGAAGCAGGCGATGTGAGCGATACATTAATAAAGAAGATGGCTGTTTCTAAGAAATTATGCCCGCATTTACACATCCCCATCCAGAGCGGAGACGATGAAATATTAAAGAAAATGAACCGTAAATATAAAGGTGCGGATTACCTGCGCCTGATAAGAAAGATTAAGAGCATTGTTCCCGGAATAGCCATTACCACAGATGTGATGGTGGGTTTCCCGGGAGAAGGAGAGGCTAATTTTCGTAATACCCTTAAGCTGGTTAAAAAAATCAAGCCGCTTAAAGCGCACATATTCCCCTATTCAAAACGCAAAGCCACAGCCGCAGCCTCTTTCAAAGAAGAAATAAACCCGAAAATAATAAGAGAGAGAATTGCCCGTTTGAATACTGTGGATAGGCTTTGTGCGGATGACTACAAAAAAGGATTCTTGAACAAAAAATTTGCGGTGCTTATTGAAGGCCGCCATAAAGAAAACAGAAAATTTTATGAGGGCTTTACAGATAATTATCTACCGGTGCTGGTTAAGTCCGAAAGCAATCTTAATAACCGGTTGGTTTCAATATATCTAAAGGAAATAAAAGACGGGCATTTATTAGGCCAAAGGATTGAATCAGCCTGAAATTTGTGATATACTTTTATTAAGCAAGGATAGTAAATGTTTTTATTATAGTTTATTAGAAAGTTACTTTTATTTGTTTGCCTATTCTTGCGCAGTAGAAAGAATAGGTTTTTTATTTCTTGACAAACAGGAGAGGAGGTGGTATAAATAAAAAAGTTAACAAGGGGACTAAGCGCGAACGAGTTGAAGCCTCGAAAATAGCAGTAGAAGTTATAATCATAAAATAGAAGACAGGGGCTTAAAAATGCGCAAAGTCAATTTAACCTTAGAGAGGAGGGTTTGTAGATGAATAGAAAAGGTTTTACACTCGTAGAAATCATGATCGTGGTGGCAATTATTGCCTTATTGGCAGCAATAGCCATACCTAACTTACTCAGGGCAAGGGTAAATGCGAATCAGACCAATGCCCAGGCGACCTTAAGGACTATTTCGACTGCTTCTGAAAGTTTCGCAGCGGCTAGTAATGGCGATTATCCTGCAAATGAAGCTGCATTGACTGGTGCAGTTCCTCCGTATTTAAACAGAGCATATGATGGCCAATCGCTACAAGGATATAATTTTGCTTGTGTTTGGGGTACGGCGGGTTATACTTGCACTGCAACTCCGATGACTACCGATGTTACTGGAACAAGGCTGTATACAATAACTACCGGTGGCGTGTTAACAGATGTAGATGCTCCGTAGTGTATTCTTTAAGCTTTATTGAGCTTAACCCCGCACTTTTTAGTGCGGGGTTTTTTATTGCCTCATCCCAAACCCTGAGGCTATAGGGACGGTTCTCTGCGATAAGCGAAGACCGAAGAGAACCGTCCCTTAATATTTTAAAATATTTCTTGCAAAGAAATTTATTTTTTGCTATAATTTTTAGAAATGGGAAAGATAAATGGCAGAAGCTTCGTTACTATTATGATAGTCATCGCGGTTTCTGCCCTTTTCTTAAGGATTTTCGTTGAAAAATTGACAAAAAACAATATCGTTCAAAACGAGTCATACGCATCCAGTGCTTTAAAATTCCTCTCTGCTGCATTGGAAAATTACGCTAAAGACAATCAAGGCGCCTATCCTGAGAGCCTATCCCTCCTCACTGAGTCAAGCCCCGCATACCTGGATAAAGATTATATTTCAGAGTCCCCTTTAAGAGGGTATGAGTATAGCTGCGACCGGCTTGAGCCGGCAGGCTACAGGTGTTCTGCTGTGCCGTTAGAATGTAATTTGACGGGGAAGGTGATTTTCACCATCACTACCGGAGGGCTACTTGTCCCGGAGGAGTGCAGTAAGAAGAATGAATAAAAAAGGTTTTACTTTAGCAGAGTTACTGATTGCCGTGGGGATATTGGCAGTAGCCATATTGGGCCTTCTGGCGCTCTTTGTGAATGTTATGCTGATGAATGAATCAAATTATAACCTGGTAACTGCGGTCAATGACGCGCAGTTTGTCCTGGAACAGATGCGGCCGATAGCTTATGATGATCTCGATGACTATTCTCCGCCAGATTTCATCAATTTACAAAATGAGACTGAGTCGGTAACCGTCTCTAATCCACCCGGCGGTTCCATAGCCGAAATAACCGTAACCATCGGTTGGACAGAGAGGAATAGAAATAGAAATTTTCAATTATCCACAAGATTTGTAAAACAGTAAAGCGATGAATAAAGGATTTAGTTTAGTTGAATTGGTAATCTCCGTAGCGATTTTAAGCGTTCTTATGGCAGGTTTGTTTTTAACCCTGAATACACAGCAGTTTGCTTACGACTTGACCCAGGAAAAATTGACATTGCAGTCGGAAATAAGGACAGCCATGGCTATGTTGAGTAGAGACTTGCGAGGGGCAATTAGTACCGATATCCGCGATAACCCGGATCCAATACCCGATCCGAGCACTTCTTATATCAGGGCTAATCTCTGGCATTGGGATACAGGCAGTAATCAGAGAGTATTCTACGACCCC
>JBFMBZ010000009.1:0-7297 GCA_040754615.1 Candidatus Omnitrophota bacterium
GCGAGCGCCAAAGGAGGCCTTGCCCTAGCAAGGCCGACTGGTGCACGGGGCACAACGCAGCGCCCCAAGGCGCGGTAAAGATAGATTACGTTGAAAAAATAGTTCGAATGGTGCGGTAAACGCACCGTGAATTAGGATATGTCCTATACAGTTTTTGCACTAAAATGGCGGCCGAATAATTTTGAGCAAATCATCGGCCAGGGCCACATTGTTACCACCCTCAAGAATTCTATCCAGAAGAACCGGCTTGCCCACGCCTATTTATTTGCCGGGCCGCGCGGAGTGGGGAAGACTTCCACCGCCAGGATATTAGCCAAATCCCTTAATTGCAAAGAAGGCCCAAATGTAAGCCCCTGCCAGAAATGCCCCTCATGTTTAGAGATTGCCCAGGGCCGCTCCCTGGATGTGATTGAAATAGACGGCGCCTCTAACCGCGGGATAGATGAAATCAGGGCTTTGCGCGAAAGCGTAAAATTCGCTCCTACGCAGGGGAAATTTAAGATTTATATAATAGACGAAGTGCACCAGATTACCTCCGACGGGTTTAATGCCCTGCTTAAGACGCTGGAAGAGCCTCCTCCGTTTGTAAAATTCATTTTCGCTACCACCCACCCCCATAAAGTAATTCCTACAATACTCTCCAGGTGCCAGCGTTTTGATTTCCGGCGCATATCCGTAATGGAGATTATCGAGCAGCTGGAGCGCATAGTTAAAGAAGAAAAGATAAGCATTGAAAAGGAAGTCCTCTTTGCCATTGCCAAGAGCAGCGACGGCTCATTAAGGGATGCTGAGTCTTTGCTGGACCAGATGGCTTCATTCTCCAAGGATAAGGTTTCGTTGAAAGACATCGTCTCCGTGCTGGGGCTGGTGGAGCAGGAGGCGCTATTTGTCATCGCCGATAAGATAATCCAGAAAGACCCGGCTGCTACACTGTCTATATTTAACGAGCTCATTGATGAAGGTAAAGATTTGAGCGTATTTTTGGCTAACCTTATTGAGCATTTCCGCAACCTCATGATTGCCAAAGTAACAAAGGGCGACCAGAAATTGATAGACCTTCCGCAAGAAATCTGCGACAGGCTTTTAAAACAGAGCCAGGCCTTCAGCCTCGAAGAGATATTTATCGATTTTAACATCCTGGTAAATGCCCAGGAGATGTCAAAAAGGCTGGATTCTAGCCGCATACCTTTGGAGATAAGTTTAGTCCGCCTTGCGCACGAAAAAAAGCCATCTACGGGCCTGCCGGTTGTGCCTGCGATAAAAGATAAGGTGTTGCCGCAGGAAACCCCTAAGAAAAAAGAACCGGAGCTTGACCCTCCCGCAGAAACCTCTCCCACAGAAACTCCTCCTGTTATTGAAATAGAAAAAGTAAGAGAGAAGTGGCAGGATATTATAGATAACCTGAAGGTAATCAAGATTTCCGCAGCGACTTACCTGAGCGAAGGAGAGCCCTTAAAAATACAGGGAGGGGCGCTGACCGTATCTTTCCCCAAAGACCTTTCTCTGCACAAAGAATCGCTGGAAAAGAAGGAAAACAAGGCGATTATCGAAAAGTGTATCTGCGGTATCCTAAATGTGAGCTTGAGAGTGAATTTTATCCTTTCCCAGGAAGTGCGCCAAAAACAAAACGGCGATGATGACCCTTTTATCAAGTCCGCGTTAGATATGTTCGGCGGCAGGGTGATTAAGGAAGAATAATGTCTTATTACACCGAGTCAATAGAGAAATTAATCGAAAGCCTGACTAGGCTCCCCGGTATCGGCAGGCGCAGCGCCGAGAGGATTATCAATTACATCCTGGATGCGCCCAAAGAAGATATCAAGAGCCTCTCGGAATTAATCTCTAAGGTAAAGGAGAATGTGCGGCTCTGCAGGATTTGTAATAATTTAAGCGAGGAAGAGACCTGTAAAGTTTGCCGGGATTTAAGCCGTCAAAAGGAGATAGTTTGCATTGTAGAGAAGCCTAGCGACGTCCTGGCCATAGAGAAATCCGGAAACTACCGCGGCCTCTATCATGTATTAATGGGCGCGATATCGCCTTTAGAGGGCAGGGGGCCGGGAGACCTGAAGATTAACGGGTTACTTACGCGGATAAAAGAAAACGGCGTCAAGGAAGTGATAATTGCCACTGACGCCGACACAGAAGGGGAAACAACCGCTTTATATCTTGCCAAAATAATTAAGCCTTCGGGTGTGAAACTAAGCAGGATTGGCTTGGGAATTCCCGTAGGCTCTAACCTGGAATACGCAGACGCAAGCACCCTTTCCAAGGCCCTGGAATCCCGCCGGGATATTTAAGAAATTCTATCTTTTCTGCTTTGCTTTTTTGGGGTTGTTATATACTTTCTTAGCTCCGGTAGGGTGATTTTCCGCTGCCTTATCAGCCTTCTTGGTTTTTTCCGGGTTATTCCAGGCTTTTTTCGTGGTATTCCAGCCTTCTTCAGGGTTTTCCCTGGCCTTCTTATGTAATCCCGTAGCTGCATCGGGGTATTCTTCTGCTTTTTCAATTGCAGCTTTAGATTTTCCCGGGTTTTGCCAGGCTTCCTTTGCTGCGGCTTTTCCCTGTTCAGGGTGACTCATGGCATCCTTGTGTAAAGCCTTGGTAGCCTGCGGGTGGGTGGCTGCTTCCTCTGCCACATAAGCTTCTTTTTTACCATCTTTGGCGCTCTTTTTTAAATCGTGACGGTTATCTATTTCCCATTTCTTCTGGCCCTTTGCCTCTTCAAAGCTGATCATCCCGTCGGAATTTGCGTCGGCATGGCCGTATCTTTCCCCGTCGCGGTAAAATTCAAACCATCTTTTATCCGCCTTCAGTTCATTCTCATCAAGGTAGCCGTCTTTATTCGTATCTGCCTGGTTGAAGCGGCCTTCCGTGTATATTTCAGTGTTATAGCGCTCTTTCAGGCTCTTGCCTTCATCTTCTGCCCGGACATCTGCGATGATAAGCGAGCCCGCCATCAAAGCAAAAGCCAAAGTTAGCAGTATTTTCCTTAACATTTTACCCTCCTTTTATAAGTTTCTAAAGTATTAGACGCGAAACCCCGAAAAAGGTTTACAACTATTTTATTCTACTCTAATTTATTTTGATTTCAACAGAAAAATGGCCCGGCTTTTCCCTTGACTGAGCCCTTATTTCGTGTAAAATGTCATCTACACTTTATTCCCCCTTTCCGCCGCAGGCGGATCCGCCTACGGCGGAAGCTCAGTCCCCGCCACAAAACGTGGCGGGCCCGCCAATGTATTTTGGCGGGGGTAGAGCGAGTGGAAGATGAATTATGTCTACGTCCTCAAAAGTCTAAAGAACGGTAAGCAATACACCGGAGTAACCAGTAAAGATCCGCAACTACGACTTAAAGAACATAACGGTGGGACAAATTCATTTACAAGGCAAAACAGGCCTTTTCAGTTAGTTTATACAGAAAATTTTGAAGACGAACAAAAGGCACGGAGTAGGGAAAAGTTCTTAAAAACTGGTCAGGGTAGAAGATTTATAAAAAGGGTTATTCCCCCTTAGCTCAGTCGGTAGAGCGAGTGGCTGTCAAATCCCGCCAAAGGCGGGATTTGTCCCGAGCGCAGAGGTGCGAGGGATAAATAAAGGCAGCTTCTGCGGGAAACCGCAGTTGACAAAGCAGGCTAATTCAGGGAAGTCCCGGTAACGACCGGGATAATCCTGAGCGAAGTTCCGAGTAAATCCGGAAAACGTGCAGAGACTATACACCTGCCCCCGTAAAGTCACGTTTCACGTGACCACGGGGAAGAGATAGTCCAAGTCCGAAAGTAATTTCGGGTCACTTGTAACCACCAGGTCCGAGGTTCGAGTCCTCGAGGGGGAGCCATACTTAGAATAGCCCTATTGGTACCAATAGGGCTATTTTTTTGAAAAGAAATCTGGACGGTTGGGTTTGCGGCCGCCCGCGCCCGGCCGCAAACCCCGCTCTCTTCAAGAGGGGCGGGATTTTTAATGCTTTGCCTGTCAATAACTTCTGGATGGCAAAGCATATTTATTTGGATGGAATCTTTGGAATAAATAATGTCTTTAATATATTTCCTCATAATCAGAGCCTGTTCAATTTTGCTCGCTTTTTCTAGATAATTCACGAACCCTTTTAGGTTTTTCTGGATAGTTTCAGAGCATAAATTAGTTGGTTCGAGTCCTTGGCTAACGCGCGAGCCCTCAAAATTGAGCTTGAAGATCAAACTATCAATGTAATGCCTATCTAAGGAAATTCGCTTGAGGTTATCTATTACAAAACCCTCTAACCTATCGGCGTTAACTTGCCGCGTAGAGCAAGCGCTCCAGTCCTGCTTAAACGTCTTTGTGCAACGGTAGTAATAATATCGCCTCATGTTCCCCTTGTTTGTATGCGAAGATGTCATCTTAGAGCCGCATTCGGCGCAGTTAACTAATCCGCCAAGCATATAATCTTTATATAGGCGTAGCTTGCGGGTTTTATCCTTAAAGAACTGCTGAACGTGGTTAAATAACTCTTCCGAGATAAGCGGCTGGTGCGTTCCTTGGTAAATCTTGCCTGAATACCGAAACTTGCCTATATAAACAGGATTCTTTAAAATGCTCTGCAAATGTGCCTTGCTGAAAGCTAAATTACTATTATTAAAAACTTGTTTTCTTTTTAACGTCTTGTAAACCTCGGCTAATGAACTAGTGCTGGCAAAAAGCGCAAAAATCTCCCTTAATTTTTGCGCTTTTTGCTCATCAGGCACCAGCCGCTTATCCACTACTTTATAACCGAAAGGTACACTACCGCCATTCCACATTCCTTTATTCGCACGCTCTAAAAGTTTATCTTTCGTTCTTTCGCTAGTAAGCTCCCGCTCAAACTGCGCGAAGGTAAGCATAATATTACGTAGTAGGCGACCCGATGGGGTAGAGGTATCAAATCTTTCCGTAATGGAGATAAAATCTATTTTGTATTGCTCAAAAATTTCCATTAAGGCATAAAAATCTTTAGGCGAACGCGTGAGCCGGTCTATCTTATAAACAATGACAGTATTGATTTTGTTTTCTTGGATATCTCTAAGCATTTCTTGGAGAGCCGGGCGCTCTAAATTGGCACCAGTAAAGCCCGCATCACTACAAACCTTATAAACAAAAAAATTCTCTTGGCTGTTTATGAAAGATCTAATTTTTTCTTCTTGAGCCTGACAGGAATTAAACTCAACTTCAGCTTGGCTATCTGTAGAAACTCGTGTGTAGATGGCGCATTTGGCTTGCATTTTTGTCTCCTTACGTTAAAATAGCCTTGTAATACAAGGTATTATAATATAGTATTAAAGTATAGTGTATTGCAATACTACTATGGAGTCAAGCTAAATATGTATCTTAAGAATCTTGTAAAAATTAGGAAGGAAAAGGGTTGGTCACAGGAAAAGCTCGCTCAAGAAGCTGGTGTTTCATACAACACCCTAATAAAGATCGAAAGAAAAGGAATAAAAAACCCCAAAATTGAAACAGTGATTAAATTAGCGGATGCCTTAGAGGTCGAAATAGATAAGTTGGTGGGGCGATAAGATGCCTTCTATAGAAGAGCGTATTAAGCAGTTTAGGGCAGATTTGACTGCAAAAATCAGCGATAAAGAGATGGTAAATAAGTATATTTCTTTTGGAACTCCATATATTTTTCAAGATGATGAAATTAAATATCATCAGTTAAAACAGATTGTCGCCACTCGTTACAAAACACATAATAACGATATTATTATGATAGGCTCAGCTAAGTTAGGGTTTAGTATCGCTCCTAGAAAGCTGTGGAGGCCATTTTCCGATATTTCTGATATCGACATTGTTATAATCTCACCAGAACTTTTTGATGAATTCTGGAAAGATCTTTTTAATTTCAATATATCTTTGGAAGTAAGAACAGAGGAAGAAGAAGAAAAATTTCTAGAGTTTCTTGGTTACTTTTTTAGAGGTTGGCTACGTCCAGATTTATTTCCATTTGAATTTGAGAGAAAATGGAGGTGGTTTGATTTCTTCAGGGCTGTTTCACAAGAATATTACGAAGGGAAAAAAATAACATGCGCTATTTTTAAAGACTATTTTTTCTTCGAAAGTTATCATATCACGAATATACGAGAAATAAGACAAGGGGGATAATATGGCTAGAGAAATTGGAATTGGAACAAATGTGAAGTTGTTAGATTTATTCAATAAAATGAAAATTGGAGATTTAATCTTGCGTCCTGTATTTCAACGAAGGTTAGTCTGGACAAATAAACATAAAGAAGATTTTATTGAAACAATTTTATTGGGTCTACCGTTTCCTGAAATATATTTAGCTGATGGCGATATAGATCTAGCTACGCAAAAATCAAAAACCCTAGTTGTTGATGGACAACAAAGATTGAGCACAATCTATCAATATATCACTGGTTCTAAAGAATTTATACTTAAACGGCTTAAGCCGTTTGAAAAATTATCTGCTACAGAGCAAACTGATTTCTTTGATTATATTGTTGTAGCGAGAGACTTGGGAAGAATTGAAGAAGAGAAGCTAAAAGACATATTCAGAAGGATAAATTCAGTACAGTATGCTCTTAATGCAATAGAAATAAATAACGCTCTATATCAAGGAGAGTATATATCTTGTGCTAAAGAAATATTGGAAGAGTCGCCATTTAAAGAGATTGAAATATTTAGCGAGACAGAATATTCAAGAATGAGAGATATTGAGTTTATCCTCTTGATTATGACAACTGTCGAAGGGAACGGCTATTTCGCAGGGGTGAAGGAAATTGAAGAATTCACGAAAAGATATGACGAGAATTATCCTAATAAAGAAGTAATGAAAGCCGATATACATAATAGCTTTGAATTATTTCTGAGCACAGATTTAGCTGTAGATTCAATCTGGTTTAGAAAAACTAGCTTTTTTAATCTTATTGCTGAGCTTGTTTTCTTTAAAAGAAGACAGGGGCTATTCCCTGACAAGAATAATCTCAGGAGACTTTTGATAAAGCTCGAAAATGATATCATTGCAAAGAAAAATGATAAAATTGAAACTAGCGATTACGCACAATACTATTATTATTCATTCTCAGGCACAGCAGGTAGAAAAGCACGTTTTACGAGAGGAGCCTTATTAAGGAAAAATCTTGATGCTCTTAAATAGTCAAATAGTTAAAATCCAAATAAATCCTTTTCTTTAGAAAAGCTAAAAATCCCGCCCCTCTTGAAGAGAGCGGGGTTTGCGGCCGGGCGCGGGCGGCCGCAAACCCAACCGTCCAGATTTCTTTTCAAAAAAATAGCCCTATTGGTACCAATAGGGCTATTCTAAGTA
>JBFMBZ010000010.1:0-11374 GCA_040754615.1 Candidatus Omnitrophota bacterium
CATAATTTATAAGTCTGAAGAAAAACCCACCTACGCCGAAAAAAAAGGCTTGATTAACCGCCCTGCGCTTGTGGAGCAGAAGATAACAGATATTGATATCTCACCCTTGCTTAAAGAATTTATATGAAGCCTCAAGAAGAAACAACCGAAGAAATATTTACGAAATACAGGAATAAAGTCTATCGCCTGGCTTTAAGCATTACCCGCAACGAAAACGACGCCAAGGATGTGATGCAAAACGCCTTCTTAAAAATAATAAAGAACCTAAGCTTTTTCAGGAACAAATCACAATTATCTACATGGATTTATAAAATAGCTTATAATGAGAGCCTAATGCTTTTACGAAAAAGGAAGGCCGAGCAGAGGCTCTCCCGCTCTCTAAACCGGAAAACCCGGGTTTCCTCAGGGTTATTTGTAAACTGGGCAAAGCTGCCGGATGAGCAATTATTGAACGAGGAACTGAAAGAGAGGGTAGATTTAGCTATAAGGCAGATGCCTATAAAATACCGCCTGGCGCTTCTTTTGGATAATGTGGAAGGCCTTGCGCTTAAAGAGAGCGCCAAGGTGCTGGGGCTTAAGCTTAATTCTTTAAAGACGCGCCTACACCGCGCCCGCCTTCTGATAAAAGACGATATGGTGCGGTATTTTAAGGATAAGGAAGCAGGCCCGCAGGAAAAAAAGGCGAGAAAATGCGGTATTTGGATGGGCTTTATTTATAAATACGCGGACGGTATAGCCGGGCCTTTAGGCAAAAATTTTAAAAGGCACATCAGCGGCTGCCATAGCTGCAATGCTTTTTTAAACAGTTACCTGAAAGCTGTCCAGGTTACACATGCCTTGGAGTGCCGGGATATTCCCGTAGAATTAACCAGAGAAATAGAGGACTTTTTGTCACGCGAAGCCAGCAAAAAAGCCTGAACCCTTTTTCCTTGCCCTTCATCTAAATTAGAAGAAAAAAGGAGGCGGTTATGGTAAAGCAAATTTCCAGGGATGAGTTGATGAAGATGCAAGAAACGGGTGAGAATTTTAAATTAGTGGATGTTTTGGACAAAACGCATTATGAAACGGAGCACATAAAGGGAGCTATTTCTTTGCCGGTTAATGAAATTGAAAAGAAGGCTAAAGCGCTCCTGAAAAAAGAAGAAAAAATAGTAGTTTACTGCGCGAGTTTCGATTGCCAGGCAAGCACCATTGCCGCCCAAAAATTAATGGCAATGGGTTACAAAGATGTGCTGGATTATAAAGGAGGCATTAAGGACTACAAAGAAGCCGGCCTGCCTTTGGAGGGTACTCTTTACAGGAAGGCTTCGCAGGCGCATCCTGCCTGCAGTAGTTGTTAAGCCTCCTTTTTTGGAGGTAATAGCGATGATGGACCTTACCAAATGTACGATATGCAATACACAGCCGGTCTGCTTAGGGGGCTATTGGACCTTTATGCCGGTTTTCTGCTGCGAAACCAAAAGCCATAGCCGCATTGCCCATAGAAGAAGGGTAAAGAAATAAGCAGAGCTTGAGTAAGGGTTGTGTTATAATTTTCTGAAAAGGGAGAGAGATGAAACAAAAATGGGGTGTTTTTTTAATTTGTTTTTTGCTTCTTAGCCTGGGCCATGCTCAAGAAAGCGAGGTGGAGACTATGTTAAAAAACCTACAGTGGCTGGGCCACGCAAGTTTCAGGCTTAATGCCTCAAAGGTTATTTATTTTGACCCCTGGAAGGTTTCCAAAAATTCCCCTACGGCCGATATTATTTTTATCAGCCATGACCACTATGACCATTTTTCCCTGGAGGACGTGAAGTTAATCTCCGGAAAAGATACCGTGATTGTGGCTGATAAGTCAGCGGCAAGGCAGATAGAGAGCGCAAAGCTTAGTTTTAAACAGCTAAAGGCATTGTCGCCGGGAGAAGAAATTGAAATCCAGGGAGTAAAGGTAAAAGCAGTCCCCGGTTACAATACAAACAAGAAATTCCATACCAAAGAATCCGCAAAGGTAGGTTTTATTGTCGAGATAGACGGGGTGAGGATTTATCATGCTGGAGACACGGATGCCATACTTGAGATGAAGGGTCTTGCATGCGATATCGCGCTTTTACCGGTAAGCGGGACCTATGTGATGACCGCAGAGGAAGCAGCAGCTGCTGCTTTGGATATCAAGCCGAAAGTAGCCATCCCCATGCATTACGGGGATATCGTGGGTTCAGAAAGCGATGCGCAGAAATTTCATGATTTGTTAAAGGGAAAGGTTGAAGTAAAAATCCTCAAAAAGGAGAGCTGAGCAATGGATAAGTATAAGTGTTTGGTCTGCGGTTACATCTATGACCCGGCAAAAGGAGACCCGGAACATGGTTTTCCTTCCGGAACGAAGTTTGAAGATTTACCGGCTGATTGGACCTGCCCTGAATGCGGGGTAGGCAAGGACCAGTTTGAAAAAATTTAACAAAGCACAGGTAAAAAAATGAATGAGAAGAGGGACATAACTTTTAAAGGCGCGCCTTTAACTTTAGTCGGCAGAGTTATAAAGGCAGGGGATGCGGCTTTGGATTTTAAGGTAGTTTCCCAGGATTTAAAAGAAGTAACCTTGCCGGATTTTAAAGGAAAGATAAAGGTTATCCACTCTTTCCCCTCTTTAGATACTCCGGTTTGCGACTTGCAGGTAAAGGAATTTAATAAAAAGGCAAAGGCCCTGGCTAAGGATATCGTAGTTATGGGTATCAGTAAAGACCTGCCTTTTGCGCAAAAGAGGTTTTGCTCGGCAAATGAGATTAATGCCGGGCTTGTGTTTTCAGATTATAAATACTCCTCCTTTGGCATAAACTACGGCCTTTTAATAAAGGAGCTTAACCTCCTTGCCCGGGCAGTGATTATTCTGGATAAGCAGGATATCATCAGGTATATCCAGGTGGCTGCGGAACTAACCTCCGGCCTAAATTTTGATGAGGCGTTAAAGAATTTAGAGGAGGTAGTGAAAAAACCTGACCTTAGCCTGCCGAAAGAAGAAACGCCTGCTCATTGTAAGCCCTGTGAAGGAGGCATTAGCGCGCTGCCAAAAGAGAAAATAGACAGGTTGCTTGCAAGTTACCGCGGCTGGCAGTTGATAGAAGACAAGAAAATTATCAAAGAATTTAAATTCCATGATTTTGTGGAGGCAAAATATTTTCTGGACTTGTTATCTGCAATTGCCGAAGAGCAGGGGCATCACCCCGGTTTTAATTTGTCGTATAACAAATTAAAGATTACTTTAACTACCCATGCAGCCGCAGGCCTTACGGAAAACGATTTTATTATGGCAAAAATCATCGACGAGCTGGAGGGCGGCCATGAAAAAAGTAGCAGTATTAGTTGAAGATTACTATCAGGTTTTGGAGGTGTGGTATCCCTACCTGCGTTTACGCGAAGAAGGGATGCAGACAGTTTTAGTCGGGACAGGAAAGAAAGAATATAAAAGCAAAGAAGGCTATCCGTTAGAGGCAGAGCTTGATATAAGAAAAGCAAAAAGCGATGATTTTGACGCAGTAGTTGTACCCGGAGGATATGCCCCGGATATATTAAGGAGATACCCCGAGGTCAATGGTTTCGTGAGAGAGATGTTTGAGAAGAGAAAAATCGTGGCTGCCATCTGCCATGCCGGATGGGTATTGGTTTCTGCGGGTATTTTAAAGGGAAGGCAAGCTACCTGTTTTGAGGCGATAAAGGACGATGTCATTAATGCCGGAGCAAAATACCTGGATAAAGAGGTTGTCGTGGATGGTAACCTTGTAACATCCCGCAACCCTTATGACCTGCCTGCTTTCTGCAGGGAGATTATAAAAAAGCTAAAATAAATTATGGCCAACGAGTATACCTTAAAAATCAAAGAGGTCCTCCACCGGACTTACAATGTAAAAAGCGTGCGCTTAAGGACGGATGAAAATATAGAATATAAGGCCGGCCAGTTTTTGAACGCCTGCCTGGTGCAGGAAAGAGAGTGCAGGAGGTACCTTTCCATATCCAGCTCTCCTACGGAAAAGGGCTACATTGAATTTACCAAAAAGATTACGGAGAGTGATTTCTCCAGGATGCTGGAAGCTGCAGTGCCCGGAGATACCGTTAAGGTGCAGATGCCCTTCGGGAATTTTACGCTGCAAGACCCTCAAGTGAAAATCGCTTTTCTTTCCGGAGGTATTGGCGTTACGCCCATAAGGAGCATATGCAAGTCTGTTGTTGACCAGAAGTTAGGAACGGATATGGTTCTCATAAATGCCAACCGTTCAATCAGGGATATAGTCTTTAAAGAGGACTTTGATGGGATGCAGAAGTATTACCCCAAATTGAAAGTGGCGCACGTGCTTTGCGAGAGCGCGCCAAATTTTAAATGCACGGTAGGATTAATTAACACCCAGATTATTAAAAACGAGATACCGGATTATAATGAGCGTAAATTCTTTATCTGCGGCCCGCCGCCGATGGTAGAGTCAATGCAGAAAATATTAACCGAAGAAATGAGTTTGGCAAAAGAAAATATTATTACGGAAAATTTCACCGGTTATTAGCAAGGAGGAGCCAGATGTCAGCGCTAAAGATTTTACCCGATATTTATTCCGTGGGAGTGGTTGATTGGGGAGTGCGTAGTTTTCACGGCCATACCTATAGCACAAACAGAGGCACCACTTATAATGCCTATCTGATTATAGATGAAAAAATCGCCCTGGTAGATACGGTGCTTGGGACATTTACCCAGGAGTTGATTGATAACATACGCCAGGTTGTGCCTGTGGAAAAAATAGATTATATTATTGCAAACCACGTGGAAACCGACCATTCCGGCGCTTTGCCGGAAGTCTGGAAATTATGCCCAAAGGCCAAAGTCTTTGGCACGGAAAGATGCAAAGAAGGCTTATACAGGAATTATTACGGAAAATGGGAATTTCAGGCCGTGAAAACAAATGACAAGTTAAAATTAGGTAAAAGGACGCTCCAGTTTATTGAGGCGCCCATGATACACTGGCCGGATAGCATGTTTACATATTGCCCGCAAGAAGAGCTGCTTATGCCAAATGACGCCTTTGGCCAGCATTACGCTACAGCTGAACGTTTTGACGACGAGACTGACCAGTGCGCGTTAATGGATGAGACGGCCAAATATTTCGGCAATATCCTCTGGCCCCTGGGATCAGTCATTCTAAAGAAGATAGAAGAGATCCAAAAAATGAATTTACCCATTAAAATGATTGCCCCCAGCCACGGGGTCATCTGGCGCAAGGAGCCGATGACGCCGGTTAATTCCTATATCCGCTGGTCAAAGAACGAAACCCGGCCGAAGGTGGTGGTAGCATTTGAGACGATGTGGGGAGCAACTGAGAAGATGGCAAGAAAAATAGTTGAGGGGATTGCTGACTCCGGAATTGAAGTCAAATTATTTGACGTGCCTACTTCCGACCGCTCTGAGATTATCAAAGAGATGCTGGAGGCAAAGGGTTTTATGTTCGGCTCTTCCACCCATGATAACGATATGCTTCCGAACATTGCGGGCTTCCTTGAGTTTATAAAAGGCTTAAAGCCAAAAAACAGGCTGGCGAGCGTCTTCGGCTCGCACGGTTGGGCAGGTGGAGCGCTCAAAGAAATGGAAGGGGTCTTAAAGGAGGCGGGGCTTGAATTAGCGCAAAGTGCCCTTGCCATAAAATATGTTCCTGATGAAAAAGAATTAATTCAGTGTTATAATTACGGGAAGGATTTTGCCGCAAAGATTAAGTGAGTGCACAATTTACGTTCGCTTGCCTTCCTAACGTCAGGCAAGGGGTTCATAAGTTTAGTGCTCATTAAAAGGAGGGGAATAATGGGACCTGTAGAGGCCTTGAGGCTTGCTTCTTCCAGGGAAGATGCCTCGATTAAGCTGTACAACAAATTTTACCTTGCCTATCCGGAGCTGAAAGAAACTTTCCAGTTCCTGATTAACGAAGAAGAGAAGCATAAAAAATTAATCGGCAAGAAGATAGAGGAATTAACCAAATATTAATCAGAAATGAAGAAGTTGAGTAGCGATATAATACATTTTTTCCAGAATCAGGGCTTTGTGGTTGTCACTACAATTGACCAGGCGGGCTTTCCTCATGCCTCCTGTAAGGGGATAGTAAAAATAGAGCCCGGCGGCAGCGTCTACCTGCTGGATTTATACCGCGCCAAAACCTTTGAGAACCTTAAGCATAATCCTTATATGAGCATCACCGCAGTTAACGAGCATAAATTTAGCGGCTATTGCCTCAAAGGGAAAGCCCAGGTTCTGCCTGATACGCACCATTTAAGGGACGAACTGCTTAAGTCATGGGAAGAACGCATTACAAACAGGCTAACGCAAAGGTTATTAAGGAATATTCACGGGGAAACCGGCCACAGGCACCATCCTGAAGTCAACATGCCTGAGCCTGAATATTTAATCCTGATGGAGATAGAGGAGATAGTGGATTTAACTCCACGCCACCTTAAATAAGAAAGGGGACGATATGGCAAATATTTTTGCTGGCAGCGAGGTAGTAGAAATCGGCATTCAGATTGAGAAAAACGGCAGGGATTTTTATAATACCCTCGCAGGCAAGACAAGGAAACCCAAGGCAGCAGAGCTTTTTATATTTCTGGCCCAAGAAGAAGAAAAGCATATCTTAGCCTTTCAGGGGATATTGAATAAAGCCGAGCACCTGGAGCCTCAAGGGCTCGATGCTGACCAGTATTATGCCTATATGAATGCCTTGGCAAGTGGATACATCTTTACCCAGAAAGACAAGGGCGCAGAAATCGCTAAAACCATTAAGGCCGATATAGATGCCGTGGATGCGGGGATAGGTTTTGAAAAAGAATCAATCGTATTTTATGAGGGGATAAAACAAGTAGTACCGCCACATGACCACAAGATAATTGATGAGCTCATTGTTCAGGAAGAGAGCCATTTAAGAAAACTTTTAGATTTGAAGAAGGCTTTATAGGGAGGGAATATGCAAAAGAGCGTAAAGATTTACAGCACTCCGACCTGCCCTTATTGCATCAGGGCAAAGCAGTTTTTAAAAGATAGCGGCATTCCTTACGAAGACGTGGATGTTTCCGCTAACCAGGAAGCAGCAGAGATGATGGTGCAGAAATCCGGCCAGATGGGGGTGCCTGTCCTTGAGATTGACGGCGATATTATCGTGGGCTTTGATAAAGAAAGAATCAGGCAGGCGCTGGGATTGTAATGTATGAGTTGATCATCATAGGCGCAGGCCCTGCGGGGATTACCGCAAGCGTATATGCCAGCCGCAAGAATATGGATTTTCTGGTTATCACTAAAGATATCGGGGGCCAGGCAGCGATAAGCGGAGAGATAGAGAACTATACGGGTTATCAATTTATCACCGGCCCGGAATTAGCAGCTAAATTTGAAGAGCATATGCGTAAATTTAACATCCAGGTAAAAGAAAATGAAGAAGCCTTGGACCTGCGAAAAACGGGAGGGAAGGTCGTTATTACCACTGACAAGGGAATTTATGAGGCAAAGGCCGCCATAGTCGCTTCTGGAAAAAGGTCAAGAGAGCTGAATGTGCCCGGAGAGAAAGAATTTAAGAACAAGGGCCTGACATATTGCGCTACCTGCGATGCGCCCTTGTTTCGCGGCCAGGAAGTTGCGGTAATCGGAGGAGGAAATTCTGCTTTGGATGCTGCTTTGCAATTATTGAAGATAGCCAAACATATTTATATTATAAATATCGCTCCCCAGTTAATTGGAGATGCGGTGATGCGCGAAAAAGCAGAAACAAGCGCTCTCGTCACTATTTTTAACAATAGCAAGGTTACCGCTATCCTCGGTGAAAATAAGGTAAGTGCCATAAGGATAAGCAAGTCCGGCAAGGAAGAAACTATTGCCGTGGGCGGAGTTTTCGTAGAAATCGGGCTTATCCCTAACTCCGAATTCGCAAAAGAATTAAAGAAGAATGAATCCGGTGAAATAGAAGTAGATATTTATAACCGGACAAATATGCCGGCCATCTTCGCTGCAGGCGATGTGACAAATGTCCCGGAAAAGCAAATCATCATTGCCGCAGGAGAAGGCTCAAAGGCAGCGCTTTCAGCTTTTCGGTATCTGGTTACGCTACCCGCTTAAATTTTTTAAAAACCCCTTGACAAATTAAGAAAATAGGTTATACTCTACCATTATGATAGAGATTATAGAATTTTGTAAATTTCCAGGTTAGATGCGCATAACTTATAAAGGCGATTACGCCTTAAAGACGATATTAAACTTAGCGCTTAATTATGGAGGGGAGACATTAACCATCCATGATTTAGCCAAGCGCTCGGATATACCTATAAAGTTTTTAGAGCAGATACTCCTGGATTTAAAAAGAGGAGGTTTTGTGGAGAGCAGGCGCGGGAAAATCGGCGGTTACCTTCTGGCTAAACAGCCTTCCAGGATAAAACTGGGAGAAGTAATCAGGTTTATTGACGGGCCTATTGAGCCGATTGCCTGCACGGATAAAATCTACGCGGGCTGCAAAGACACAAGTAAGTGCATTTTTAGGAAAATATGGCAGGAGATTGCCTTAAAGACTTCGGATGTCATAGATAATATTACTTTTGAAGAGCTGGCGAGCCGCCAGAAAAGAATCCAGGAATCATTGGTTTATTCCATTTAGGAAGGTTAAATGGCAAAGATAGCAAAAGATATTACAGAACTTATCGGCAATACCCCCCTGGTAAGATTAGACAGGCTAAGCGAAGGATGTGTTGCTACAGTAGTAGGGAAACTTGAGTTCTACAACCCTTGCTCCTCTGTAAAAGACAGGATTGGCTTAAGCATGATTGAGGATGCCGAGAAGGCCGGGAAGATAGGCAAGGAGACTATAATTATTGAGCCGACTTCGGGCAATACCGGCATAGCCCTGGCATTTGTCTGCGCGGTGAAAGGTTATAGGCTGGTTTTGACTATGCCTGAGACCATGAGCCTGGAGCGCAGGCATTTATTAGCCGCATTCGGGGCGGAAATCGTTCTTACGCCCGGCTCTGAGGGGATGTCTGGTGCAGTAAGGAAGGCGGAAGAGTTAGCCAAAAGCAATAAAAAATATTTTATGCCGCAGCAGTTTAATAATCCGGCCAACCCGGAAATTCATCGCCGCACTACCGCCAAAGAGATATGGGAAGATACCGATGGGAAGGTGGATATCCTGGTTTGCGGGGTAGGGACCGGCGGGACAATTACCGGCGTAGCTGAGGTGATTAAGAAAAAGAAGCCGGGCTTTCTGGCAATTGCCGTTGAGCCCAAGGATTCCCCGGTTCTTTCCGGAGGAAAGCCGGGTTCCCATAAGATACAGGGTATCGGGGCAGGCTTTATCCCCGGAGTCTTAAACAGAGAGATTATTGACGAGATAATTCAGGTTTCCAATGAAGACGCGTTTAATACCGCAAGCAGCCTAGCCCGGGATGAAGGCATATTATGCGGAATATCTTCCGGAGCAGCAGCCTTTGCTGCTTTAGAGGTGGCAAAGAGGAAGGAGAACAAGGGTAAGCTTATTGTAGTGGTTTTGCCGGATACGGGTGAGCGCTATATCAGTACAGGGCTTTTTCAGTAAAATAAAGGGAGAGAAAAATGAGAGAAAAGGTAGAAAAGGCGTTAGAGAAAATCAGGCCCATGCTTGTCGCTGACGGCGGGAATGTGGATTTGGTTGATGTAACACAGGACGGGGTGGTAAAATTAAAACTTACCGGGAGTTGTGGCTGCTGTCCGATGAGCCAGATGACCCTGAAGATGGGCATTGAAAGGATATTGAAACAGGAAGTCCCCGGGATAAAAGAGGTGGTGGCGATATAATATGAAAACTATAAGAGAGATAAACGAAAAAATCAGAAAAGGCGAAGTAGTAGTAGTTACGGCTGAGGAAGTTATTGATTTAGTGGGAAAGAAAGGCGCCAAGAAGTGCGCAGAGGAGATTGACGTAGTCACTACCGGCACCTTCGGCCCGATGTGTTCTTCGGGAGCATATTTTAACATTGGGCATGCAAAACCCAGGATAAAATTAGGCGGGGGGACCTGTAAATTCAACGATGTGCCTGTTTATACCGGGTTTGCCGCAGTGGATGTTTATTTGGGCGCAACCGCCATACCCGATGATGACCCGCGCAATAAGGTTTTCCCTGGAGAGTTTAAATACGGAGGAGGACATGTCATTCAGGAGCTGGTTTCGGGCCGCGACATAAGGCTTGACGCTACTGCCTACGGAACAGACTGCTATCCCCGGAAAAAATTGGCTACCTTAATTAATATTAAAGACTTAAATGAGGCAGTGCTCTTTAATATCCGCAATTGCTACCAGAATTATAATGTAGCCGTAAACTTATCGGAAAAGATTATTTATACTTATATGGGAGTCTTAAAGCCGAATATGGGTAATGCCAATTATTGCTCAGCAGGCCAGCTTTCGCCCCTTTTAAAAGACCCTTATTATAAGACAATAGGAGTGGGCACAAAGATTTTCCTGGGAGGCGGCATAGGCTATGTAGCCTGGCAGGGCACCCAGCATAACCCCATGGTAGCCAGAAAGCCCTCCGGCGCACCTCAGGCGCCTGCAGGCACAATAGCAGTAATCGGTGATTTAAAACAGATGAAAGCAGAGTGGCTGGTGGGAACGAGTATGCTTGGCTACGGAGTTACGGTAAGCATAGGCATCGGGGTACCTATACCCATATTAGACGAAGAGGTCCTTAAGCATACGGCTATCCGCGATGAAGAAATTTACGCGCAGGTTGTGGATTACAGCCAGGATTATCCGCAGATGGTCGCAAAGAGCCTGGGTGAAGTAAACTACGCGCAGTTAAAAAGCGGAAGCATTACTCTTAAAGATAAAAAAATCCCTACGGGAAATTTGTCCAGTTATTCCAAGGCGCGCGAGATTTCCGAAAGCCTCAAAGTCTGGATTAAAAAAGGAGACTTCCTTCTTAGCGAACCGGTAGCACCTCTTCCGGGTGCAGAATCAGGGTATACCTTTAAAGCATTGAAAGAGCGCCCGGTTGAATAGGCTATAGACTATTCAACTATAGGCCCGATTGTATCAGGAGGAAATAATGGTTTCCAAGAAAATAGTCCTGCATTTCCCGCACAGGCTGGTGGATGAGCCTATCGTATATAAGCTGGTTAAGGATTTTGACCTTAAATTCAATATCCTGAAAGCCTATGTTACTCCGCAGGAGGAGGGGCTGATGGTCCTTGAGCTTTCCGGAAAGAAAGAAGAGTTTGATAAAGGGATTGAATACCTGCAGTCCTGCGGGGTGAAGATCCAGCCGCTCAGCCAGGATGTAATCAGAAATGAAGCCAAATGCACGGATTGCGGAGTCTGCGTGCCCATCTGCCCGACCGGAGCGCTTGTGGTGGACCAGCATACGC
>JBFMBZ010000011.1:0-16526 GCA_040754615.1 Candidatus Omnitrophota bacterium
AGGAAGCAAGCATCCCTACACTCACCCGTCCCTGGATAGTCCCGGGTGAAATCATTGTCCGGGAATCTACTGACTCTGCCTATGTCTACAAAGCTACCCTTAAAGTCATGCTGGAGGAAGACTACCTTAGGGACGGTTCTGTTTATACAGGAAGACGAACAGAACCGTCCCTACTAGTTGAGAACCGTCCTGCTTTTACCGATCCCCGCTCCAAGGCTTTAAATGAATACTCAACCCAACTCATCAAAGAACTCATTATCCCTAAGCTTACCAGAGAAGTTAACTCAGCCAAGCGCTATGCTCCCCTAAGACAGGCCTATTACTCGCTTATCCTCTCGCGCTGGTTTAAGAACAAGTTCACTGATAAGAAGGGACTGTCCACGTCAAAGCTATCGCAAGGTAGCTTAAAGGGGACTGTCCCTTCTTACGTTAACCGCATCAACTCTTCAGACTTAACCGGCCTTGCCTCACAGACCCCTTGGTCAAAAACCACTTACTTTAACCAATACAAGAAGTCCTTCACTGACGGCGAATACAATATCAAAGAAAAGGTCTACACCCCTACCGGACAGGTCATCAGGAGCTACTTTAGCGGGGGGATAGCCCCATTGCCGTCTGAATTGGCAGGAGTTTCTGCCGGTAGCAGAGTCTCTCGTGATAAATTCGATATATTTCCGGGAGTCGCAATAGGGGGCAATGCGGGTAATCCAGTTTTAGTTATCAAAACTAAGCCTGGATCTTCCTCCGGCTCACCCATCAATTCTCAATCTGAACCTGCTGTAATTTCTGTGGACGCCGCAGCTGGACAATTAGCACAAAAGTTAAAGACCGTAGGCTTAGATGCTGAATTCATTGATATGTTATTAGTAGATTTGAATGATGCGAACGGAGAAAAAGATTCATATTTAGTTGATATTGATTCTAGAATTGGCGGAATTCCATTTGAAGAGGCGCAAGTATTTTACCCAACAAAAGAAGAAGGATATAAAATAATATTTCGTTCCGTTCCGGAAAGACAATTTTTAATTCACCTCTTTGTTTCGGATTCCGACGGGGAAGTTATCAGGGTATCAAGCGATTCGATAGATTTAAAAGTGTTAAATTCCGATAAAGACACTGCTACGCAGATTATAAAAGCCTTAATTGAAATCTCCGCCGGCTCACCGGTGATGAAGGTGAATACCAAAGATGTCAAAAATGCTCTTTTACCAGCTAAATTCAAGGATTCTGAAATAAATAAATTGTTGAAGCTTGTTAATCAAAACGCTAAACCCAAAGATACAATTTCGACTCTCAAAGCTTTTATGAAAACGTTAGTGGGGCTAAAATTTATTGATAGTGATATTGAGGGTCTTTCTTCTAAAGAGATGCTAACTATTCTGAGTAATACTTTAGCTCGTGTTGACGCTATAGATAGATTAGGAATTTTAAGCTCTCTTGCCACAGCTGTAAACAAGGCCTATACATATTTCACTACGATACGATTACTCGAGCGCATTTCAGGGTATGGGGATCTGGAGAGAAGAGCATGGTTAGTTGCAGATCGCGCCGGACACCTTGGATACGATTACGATGGCCCCGTCGCCGCACGGCTCTTCCGAATTGCCCAAACTCCCGCACATACAGTTGAAGATTTGAATGGCACTTTAGCGACTTTGCAGTCTGGGTTAGGAGAGGTTGAATCTGACGAATACAGTTCTAGTTATGACCAATATGTTCGAAAAATAACTTTTACTACTTCCAAATGGGAAATTCGCTTGGAGAAAGATGATAAGTATTACGATGAAGACGAGCACGCACAAATAAATTATGGAGGGAACGGCAATTTCCCTATAGATGCATTTTTATATAATTCTGCAGGAACAGAAAAGTTCTGGTTTGATTTTTTGCCAGATGAAGGCCCCGGCGATATTGGCATAAATGTAAAAGATCTTATAGGCGCTTTTAAACAGAATATTCAGGCAGAGCTTGCCGCCGGCTCGCCGTTGGTAATAGATGAAACGAAGGACGGAAAAACTCTCCCGGTGAGCGCGTTAGCTGCAGCGCTTTACGAAATCATTAAGGCAAGGACAAACGCAAGGCACGTGCCAATGATAGAAATTGAAGAGCATGCAAAATTTTGTCTGGTGCCTCTTGTAAGTGAATATCTAAAACATTTTGGCCGTTCGGCAACAGAGGATGAAGCTGTGGGTTTTCTCCGATACATTCTAAAGCAGGTGCCCGTCAAGAAAACAAAAAGCGTCAGGAGTAATAAAGCACTTGGAAGTGAAAGAGCTCTCTTTGCGTATCAACATGCAGAAGAGTGGGTTAACAAGGCCATACAAAGTATCCCCGATAGAGTTAAATTACGATTAGAGGAAGTAAAGCAAGAACAAAAAAAAGAACAAGGTTTGGTGGACAGTTTCGGGCCTTTACTAATAGATTGGTTAGAAGCTCTCACTGAAGAAGTCGGCAATAATGAGGGGTTCTCTAATAAAGGCGTTATAACTTTTATAAGGGGTGCTTCGGATATTCTTACTATCCTATCCGGACACAAAGCTCGTATGTCGGAGAGTAAGTATGGTTGGAAATGGACTGATATTAATGATCAGGTAATTGATGCAATCTTGATACAGGAAGAACATAATGTCTCAGGTGCTTATAAAGAACAACGCGCAGCCTTATTTGCTTTTTTGAAAAAAGAAATGGCTAACTACGGTTTCTCTGACTTACAAGAGATAGCAGATATTCTTAAGGAGAGCATTGAAAATACAAGCGCCGCCGGCTCTCCGGTAGTGTCAACCAGGCAGGTATTAGAAGGCCTTAATAGCATAGGCGAATTTGACGCGAACGCAAAAAGTGAAGCCTGGAAGCATAACGGGGACATAAGATTTCTTCGTAACGAATTGTTAGATTTTGCAGCTAAGGTTAGAGCAGCTTTTCGTGGCGCACCTGATAATCTACCATCTCCTGATGGGGTGTACGAAAGCCTAAATGGTATAAGACAAGCATTAGCCATAAAAGCTATTGATAATGATGCGATTGCGAGTAAGGCCGAAGCAGTTAGAGGAGCATATACAGCCACAAATACCGCTTTTAGTGAACTCAAGGATGGCGTTAAGACGATTGTAGATAAAAAGAGGGATTCTGCCTCCGGCTCGCCGGTTTATGAGGACAGCCTCGTTGAGCTGGGAACTCTTGCAAAAGAAATATTTAAAGAACCGTTGTCCAAAAAAGATTCTCTCCGGGAACGTTTCCAAGAACTTTTTAAAGAAGCCAAAACTAAGGATTTAGGAGAAAGAATGAAAATACTTGGCTATCTTGAGACATTTCTATCGGGAGCAATGGTATCTGAGCTTCGTAATGAATCCCGAAGCAAGGAAGGGAATTGGGAAATTGATACTAATATCTCCGCCTTAGGTAAATATTTTGAACTTTTAAAAGACCTATTAATTTTTTCTCATCGTATCCAGGATGATATTCGAAGTGCGCTTTCCCGCGTAACCAATGAGACTTTAGATAATCCTGCAGTAATTGGGCCGGTCAAAAGAGTGTTAAAGAGTGCAAGGAGGCAGGAACTGGAGTATTTTGCGGAAGCTTATAATAAATTGACAGATGAGAAGGTGCCAGAGGGTCAGCGGCCATTTGTTTATAAACAGCGCGACTTGTTAAATGAAGCCTTAAAGGGGGGGCAGTTGGATGACTTTGGTAGTCTTAAACCGGGTGAGTTTATTAATATCACCGTTAATCCTGAAGATGGAAGTGAAAGAATTTCTGTTGCAGATGTTGGCTATGCAGAGCAAAAAAATATATTGTCGCTGAGCCGCTTTCGTTTGAACCAACATATAGACCGCAAAATTTATATCATTGAGCTAGAGCCGCGCGAAGGAGGAAAAAAAATAATTTTTAATCTTATTGATAGCGCTGAAGAGCATGTTCTTAATGTTTATGCTGGGGGTAAGCTCTTACGCACTAATGCCATCAAGGTACAGGAAGCGATTAAGTTTCTTCGTTTTGTTGTTGATGACAAAGGAAAAAAGGTAGAGATATGGGTGTCCAAGCAATGGTTCGATTATTTGAAAGACTATGAAGAGGAACTCGGTATTAAAGATGGAGGGCTCAACACACTAAGCGGCTATACGTTTATGTTCAAAGAGGCCAGCTCCGGCTCGCCGATGACAGCCAATGATTTAACGGTAGAGATTGATTATATTATGCACATGCTTGGCATTAAAGATTATCCACGCGCAATTCAAATTTTCCGTATGTCCATAGATCCAGTCGCCTTTGTAAATGAATTATCCGGATTAAGCGGCAAGTCCACAGAGGAAATTATTTCGCATTTGAGGTCTGATAAGATGTTTAAGGCATTGGCTGCGCTTTATCGTTTAAGAAGTTCTTCTCACCTTGATGAACGCGAGTTCCAAGATAAAGGGGTATCTATAGACGTTTCTAATAAGGAGTTTCTTTTTGGCCCCGCGCCCTTAACTTCATATTTAGCCGGGCATCCGGTTTCTGATTATTTGCGCCTTATGGCAGAATCGGCTAAAGATGTACCTTTCATTTTCAGGGATAATATGCAGAGTTTTGTAGCCGGGTTATTAGGGTTAGGGTTTTCAGGCCCAAGGGCTAATCCAGATTTGAACGGTATCATTGAGAAAATCGTTACTGAATTCCTTGAAGTCATTGAGCTGAGTAATATTAAATATTTGATCACCTCCGGCATCGGTGCCAATGAAATGTACTCTCACCAGTTGGCGTGGGCTGTAAATAATTATTTCAAGTCGAAGGGCAAGGATTTCCGTTGGATAGTGGTGAATAACCCTGCTCACATTAACATTATTCCTGCGGACGCAACTGACAAAAATACTGTTATTTTTGAAATGTCCAGAAGCGGAAGCACAAAAGAAACATTGGATTTCTTCAATGCCACCAAAGGCCGGTTCAAGCACAGGATAGTAGCCGCTAATTTTGGAAAGCTCAAAGAATTGGCTTTGTCGTTAGCCGCTCAGCCTGATGCCAAGGTATTGGTAATAGACAATACTCCGGGCGATATTGGTGGAAGGCAGATGAACCGTAAGACCCTTATGGTTTATGCTCCGCTTTTCATTGCCTTGGCTGCCGGAACAGGAAATACGGCAGAGGCCAAGGAGTATTTAAAAATTTACACCCGGTCTTTGCTCGATGCCAATGAAGAATTGGATTATGCTAAAGGTACCCGGAGCTTTGCTATTGCGCTGGCGGAATCTCTTTTCAGGCACAGGATTTCCGGAAGAAACAAATTGTCATTAGTTTATGATAATTCGCTTAGGGGAATGTCCAAAGAGCTGATACAGCTGCTTAACGAAGGCGCAAACAAAAATATTGCCGGAGATTCCAATAATAATATTTTGAACAGTTATTCCGTGCAGGATGATGAGCCGATATACAAAAAGATATTTGAGAAAGCCGGTAAATTAGAGCAGGTAATATTTCTACTGGATAAAAATAACCCGGATTATTCATCCCAGGCTGCCTATATTAAGAAACTAAGAGGGGAAGGTATTCCTTGTATTACGGTAGCCCTAGACTTAAACGCAGTTGATCTCCTGCATAACTTGCAGGTCTTGGCTAGGACAAGCGCGCTCCTGCAAGACATGGTGGTTTATTTTACCTATATAACCAACCAGGATGCTAATTCTAACCCCGCGGTTAAATTCACGCGGGAGATAACCGCTGCGCTTTTTGACATATTAAAGGAAATAAAGGCAAAAGGCGGCTCTGATATCAGGATGACCTTCAAGGATGTCATAGGCAAGATCTCTCAGAATCAGGCCCAGGAAGAGAAGAACGCGGTAAAAAGGATAGATGATAAGCACGCTGAAACAAGTAGTCAGGAGAGAGGTGAGTTTAGCGAATTCAATAGTAGTTTAAAGAGTTTAGCGCGGGCGCTTTCTATCCCCGAAACTGATTTTATATTAGCCCTGTTAGGCTCTACTTCCAAGAGCGCACTCAAAACAGATATGGGCGAAGCGGGCGGAAGTAAGATACAGGATATAACAGAGGCATTCAGGCGTTCTATTATTAATGAACATTTAGGGAAGGCTACGGTTGACCATCAGGAGATACCATTAGGCGAGCAGGTAGTCCTGAAAGATTCCAGCGCTATAAAGGTTTCTTTAGCGGTCAGGAAAGATGAGAAATTTAGTTCTAATTCCCGGGATTTAGCGGGAAAACTTAGCGATTATATGCTTTATATGTACCGCCAGAGGAAAGATACCTTGCAATATTTTGCGCTCTCCTGCATGGAATCCGACGGTGAGAATCCGCTTTTAAAAAGCATTACGCAAATAATTACTGAAAGAGTCGTAGATTTAGGCATAACTGCTCTTCCTTTGCCTTTGCCCGGAGTTGCGCATAAGGGAATTGAAGCGGTAAATTCCCATCCGGAAAGTATCTTCAATATTGCTGTAATGTACACTAATGCTTATGGCAAAGGATTAGGAACGGTTCCCATTGAACCGGGTGTAACTGTTGACGATGCAACTTATATTTACGGCATTGGCAACGTCATCAGAATGGCGCTGGGAGGCACGCCTAGCATAATCTTTGAAGTGAAGAACAATGAATCCCTGGCTGAGATTAAAGATATAGTCTCTCAGGCCTTGGATAAATTCAGGGAGAAGCTCGCCTCTTCACCCGCAATTTCCGAAGGCGTTGGTTTGGCCGGAAGCCCGGAAAAGACTGTTACTGCTTCAGATGGGACGGTATTTGTAATTCCCGATAAATTTGGAGGAGTTAAGTTTGATGTCTCAGGGCACAGAGGCACTCGCGGTGAACAAGTCAATCCTGGTGTTGCCGCAGTCATAGCTCAAGCAATCTGTGAATTTACTGGCCGGGAAGAGGAATTCCGCGGCGCAAAGAACTTTATTGTAATTGGAAGCGATACCCGTCCCGATAATTATAAATACGAGGAAGAAGAAATAAGAGCCGCGCTTGCCAATGGTTTTGGCGTTTTACATTTTGCCGGCCCGATGCCTACCCCAATAGCTTCTTTTGCCATACGTTTTGCCGATAGATTATTCTCTTTAGAAAAGAATGAGAAGGTAGTAGGCGGTATCAACAATACCCCTTCCCATAATCCGATGGATGACGACGGCATAAAGTTTAATCCAGGAGGAAGATTCCAGGGCGCGCCTTCTCACCCAGAGGTGAATGAGTATGTAAATAAGCGAGGCAATGAAATTATAGAAAAAGGCGAAGGTGTAAAAAGGTTTAACGGTGATTTTAGAGCTCATCCTGATTATCGGAAAGTTGACCCCGAAAAGGTTGTTCAACTTTATATTGAGCGCACGCATAGGATGATAAAAGTTGACCTTATTCGGAAGGCAATTGAAGAGAAAAATTTGCGCTGGCTATTTAACATCCAGCATGGAGTCGCTGGCTGGTGGGCGCGGAAAATATTTGCATCAATAGATGAGAATTTCCTTACTATGCTTGATGAAGAGCCTTTACCTGATTTTGGCGGAAAATACCCGCAAGGCCCAAACACAGAAAACTGGGGGCAGCTTCAAAGATTACTTGGATTGGTGGTAAAGGAGCGCTATCCTGGCGGCGGCGCAACTGACGGCGATGGTGATAGATTTTTCTTCACTGATGAGAATGGCAGGCCTATTAATTTTAATGTAGTTTTGGAGTTGCTATATAATTATCTCCGTAATGTCAGAGGAGTTAAAGGAACGTTTAAGAGTAATGTAGATGCTTCCAGCATGTTTGATAAGATCGGCCCGGTGTTAGTAAGGGAAAAAATAGGCTTTAAAGGTTTTCAAGGCGATTTAAAAGACCCTTCAAAGGACATAGTGCTTGCCGGAGAGGGCGGTAGCGGCGGGCTTACAATAGGCCCTGCCCTTGACCCAGAAGGGATAGGCCATGTTCTTGATAAAGATGGGATTATAGCACAGTTAATTTTTGTAGAAATGGTGGCAGATGCAATGCTAAAAGGCAAAACCGTTTCCGGGCTCATACAGGAACTCTATGAAACATACGGTTATTATGCGATTGCCAAGACCGGGAACATACCGATAGAAGGTCCTAATAATCTGAATATCGGAAAACAGGTTATCGCTAGGCTGCAGAATCTTAAGCAAGGCGATAAGTTTATGGGCTATGAAATAACCGGTATTGATAAAACCGACGGAGCAAAAGTATTCCTGAAGGACGAGGTAACAGGCGACATTTACTGGATTTTGATACGGCTTTCGGGAACCGGAGGAGTCAAAGTTGTTTTAAGAACCTACGGCGAAACTGTGAGTACTGAATCCCTTGATAAGGCAAATGAATTACTGAACAAACTATGCCAACAAAGAGATACGCAAATAAAGGAAATGATTCAGGGGTTGGCAGCATCTTCTGCGATAACTGCAAAGGGTCCAAATTCAGATTCAGCATCTTTACCGATTGACGAGGATATTACAGCAGTTGGTCCTATTTCTGCCGGCTCGCCGCTGGGAACGAGGCAATTGACCAGGATGCTAGACCTATCAGGGCAGCTTCTTCTTAATCCGGAGGAAGTAAGCGATGTAAAGAATCGCGAATCTGCGCTTGAAAAAGTAGAAAGCCTCAGAGAGGAATTTGAGCTTTGGTTTGTAGCTCCGGGTTACTATCCAGATATTTCTCCAAAAATAGTTGAGCACGCCGAAGCGCTTATAAAGAGGATGGAAGAGCAAACTGATAATACTGGGAGGGAACGAGATTCTACTGCGGGGGCTTGTGAGATTCTCAATGTTTCATTGAAAAGGTTCATTGATATATTAAAGCAAGACGAACAGGAACACGCAAAAAAACTCATAGATAATCTTATACAAGAAATCAGATTAGAGGCCGGAGACGATGAGCACGATCCTACACACTTCAGGAATACTGTTAGGTCTTCTACTGATATATCTTTTCCCACGCTAAATAAATTGCGGTGGTTCCTGGCCGAATTCATTAAGAAGACTAAGCGAATCATGGAGAAGACTGATGATAGCTTAATGGATAAGCCTCTAGCAAGGAATATGTTAGGTATTATAGAAGGCTATCTAAGGGACGAATTGGCGCATGTTTCTGCCGGCTCTCCGGTTATTGACGACTTAGGTGCAGTTGACTTCCGCAAACTTCCTATGGCTATCCAGCCTATCGGGAACTTTAAGGGCTTAGATTTTAGCCTGCCTAAGTTAAGCAGTTCAGCGCTCCAGAAGATAAATATTGAGCAGGAGTTAAAGGAATTCGATAAGCTGGTTAAGGCCGGGATTACTCCTTCCGAAGAGCGGGTAAACACAGTCATTGCCGCCTGCGTGCAAAAAGGAGAGGTTGATATTTACGCTGACAGCCTGCTTTTATGCGTAGTAGACATGTGTAAATTGCAGGAGCAAGGCGCTGTGGAAAGCTCGCCGAAATTGAAGGTAGCGCTGGCAATTATTGATTCGCTGACTTAAGTTTTTACTACCCTCAAAAACCAACCCCGAGGATTGCTAAGCATGGCAATCCCCGGGGTTAATTTTAAGGGGTGCTTTTTTTCTTGACATGAGCTTACTTGTTGTGTATAAGTAGGATATAACAAGGAGGCAAAGATGGCAAGAACAGCGCAAGCAACAACGAAAGAGTTCAGGATTTATGCGCCCACAGCAAGAAAGGTGAGCCTTGCGGGCAGTTTTAACAACTGGGACCCCAAGAAGCTTACCGCAAAAAAAGATACCAAAGGAAACTGGAAGGTTAAAGTCAATTTAAAGCCGGGAAGATACGAATATAAATTTGTGGTTGACGGTAATTGGCAGAATGACCCCAGTTGCAATGCTTGTGTGCCTAATTCTCTGGGCTCGCAGAACTGCATAGTGGAAATAAGGTAGATAATTTAAGCTTAAAACCCCACCTTCTTAAGTAACGGCAAAACGCATTTTTCTTAACTAAAATTGAGGAGGTGGGTTTTTTAATTGAGGCCACAACTTATGTTCGCCACCTTTGGTGGCTCCATAAGTTGTCTGGCCGAAATTATCCAGCACTTATTTGAATAATAACAAGCTATTCACAAATAAGTGCTGGGTTGGGGGTAAATTCTGTGAAGTACATTTACGGCCCCGTACAATCAAGAAGGTTAGGTTTCTCGCTCGGCATAAGCCTTACGCCCTATAAGATTTGTGACTTTGACTGCGTTTACTGCCAGCTGGGGAAGGCCATTGGGCTCACCGAAGAAAGAAAAGAATACGTTCACCCGGAGGTGATTGCCGAAGAATTAAAATCCTGGCTGGAAAATAACCCGCAGGAAGCCAGCAGTCTTAATTATCTTACTCTTTCCGGCCTGGGCGAGCCTACCTTAAATATAAAAATAGGAGAGGTGCTTGAGCGGATAAAGCTGATTACAAAAATACCCATAGCAGTTATTACCAATGCCTCATTCCTGAAAGAGAGCGATGTGCGCCTGAGCCTCTTAAATGCCAGCTTAATCGTCCCCTCTTTAGATGCCGTTAGCCCAAAAATATTTCAGCGCATTAACCGTCCGCATCAGAAAATCAATATAGAAGAGATAATCAACGGCTTAATCGCCTTAAGAAAAGAATTCAAGGGCCAGATTTGGCTTGAGGTGATGCTTGTTTCCGGAATTAATGACGACTTAAGGCACATAAAAAAGTTAAAAGAAGCCATAGAAGAGATTTCGCCCGATAAGATCCAGCTTAATTCCCCTGTCCGCACCACCGCAGAGCCGGATATTTTCGGCATTAGCGAGTCGAAACTGAAAAAAATCAAGGATATCCTGGGAGATAAGTGCGAGATAATTTAATATGCGCTCGTAGCTCAATGGATAGAGCGCTAGCCTTCGGAGCTAGGCGTTGCGAGTTCGACTCTCGCCGAGCGCGATTGCAAATCGGTTATTGAAAATAGTGCTATTATTTGGTAAAATACGATAGAGCATAATCGGTATGGATATGTAAATTTGGGCCATTAGCTCAATCCTAAGTGTCAATAGGGCAGGATGACTAATGGCTGAGCGATAAAAAATAGGGCCATTAGCTCAATTGGTAGAGCAATTCCCTCTTAAGGAAGAGGTTGCTGGTTCAATTCCAGCATGGCCCAGTTCGTCTATAGTAATTAAGTGAAGAAAAAATCTTACGAGATTATCGAGCATACCGCAGACATCGGTATCAGGGTAAGAGGTAAAGATTTTAAGGAGCTGCTTGAAAGGGCAGCTCTTGCTATGTTTGACATTATCGCAAAGAAAAAGAAAGTTCCTACAAGCACAGAGCAGGCCAATATAGAATTAAAGGCGCAAAACCGGGATGAGCTTTTTGTGAATTGGCTGAATGAATTGCTTTCGTTATCCGCAACCAAAGAAATTATCTTTACAGATTTTAAATTCAGCAAACTCACCGAGAATGAGCTGGAGGTAATTGCGCAGGGGGAGAGTAATAATAATTATAGGGTAAATGTTGAAATCAAAGCAGCTACTTATCACCAGTTAAAGATAGAGGAAACGAAGCAAGGCTGGCTCGCGGAGGTGATTTTTGACGTCTGAAGTCCCGTTAGAAAAAATTGATGATTTCCGCTGGCGTATCCCCAAGTCCTATAAGCCGGGGATGCGCGTGCCGGGTATGGTTTATGCGGATGAGAAATTATTAAAGGATATCCGTCAGGATAAAGCCTTAGAGCAGGTGGCAAATGTGGCGTTCCTGCCGGGAATTATCAGGGCTTCCCTGGCTATGCCGGATATTCACTGGGGTTATGGGTTTCCTATAGGCGGTGTCGCTGCTACGGACATAGAAAATGGGGGGGTAGTTTCTCCCGGAGGTGTGGGATTCGATATAAATTGCGGCATACGATTAATGAAAACAAATTTTCAGTATGAAGATATAAAAGATAAACTGAAAGATTTAGTTTACGCTTTATTTAATGATGTGCCTGCGGGCGTAGGGTCAAAAGGGGAAATAAGAGTAAGCCCGAAAGAGGAAAAAGAAATTCTGGTTAAGGGTTCGGGCTGGGCAGTAAGCAAAGGTTACGGCACCGAGGAGGACTTAGAATGCACCGAAGAAAACGGCGCGATACAAGGCGCTGACCCTGATGCGGTCTCAGACAGGGCTTACGAGAGAGGCAAGGCCCAGTCCGGGACCCTGGGCTCGGGGAATCATTTTCTGGAGGTGCAGATTATTGACCAGTTATACGACAGCCGGCTTTGCGATGAATTCGGCTTAACCGAAGGCCAGGTGATGGTGATGATACATTCCGGCTCGCGCGGTTTCGGTTATCAGATATGCGATGATTATATCCGTAAGATGATGCCCTGTTTGCAAAAATACAATATCAATGTTCCGGACAGGCAGCTTGTGTGTGCGCCGGTAAATTCACCGGAGGCAAAAAGCTATCTGGCCGCAATGAGGTGCGCGGCAAATTATGCCTGGAATAACCGGCAGTGCCTGATGCATCTTTGCCGCCAATCATTTGAAAGAGTTTTTAATATGAGCTGGCAGAAGATGGGGATGTTTTTAATTTATGACGTAGCCCACAATATCGCGAAAATAGAAAAATATACAATTGACGGCAAAGAGAAGAATTTGTGCGTGCACAGAAAAGGCGCCACCCGCGCCTTTGGCCCGGGCCATCCGGCGCTGCCTGAAAGATACCAGAAAACCGGCCAGCCGGTAATTATCCCCGGAGACATGGGCAGGAATTCCTATTTACTCGTCGGGATCCAAGGGGCAATGGATGAGACGTTTGGAAGCACATGTTTTAGCGGTGATACAAAAATTATTACCGACAGAGGAATTGTTACATTAAAGGAAATATATGAATTTCATAAATTAGGCCTAGTTTACAATGTGCTATCCTTTAATAAGGAAACGCTGAATAGCGAATGGAAGCCTGTTTTGGGCGTGAATAGAAGAGTAGGCCCAGCAATAAGAATATCAGTTTCACAAACAAATAAGTCTAGACTCAGCACATTAGATACAAGTGCAGATCATAAATTTGCTCTCTTTGAAAATTCAGAATTAGACTATAAAGATATAGAAAAGATTATACAACAAGAAGAAATGGTTTGCCTCTTGGATAAAATAAACATTCCTTGGGTCTTACATTATCCGAGATTGTCATTTTTAGTTGGTGCGCTGATTACCGATGGTTATATCGATAGAAAGCAAGAAAGAATAATTTTTACTCAAAAAGAAACATCCGAGAAAGCCGATTTTATCAATTATGTAAGATCGTCCTTTTGGCATATTTTTGAGCATAATTTAAGTGAAGGCAAATTAAAAGTTGGCGGCGGAATTATAAGAGGTAAAGCCATGGTAGGTGTGGCTTCAGATTTTATAACCGGACGTAAACAAACTGTAGAAGAAATAGTAGGCATATATGATAATTTGCAAACATGGGTCTTAGGATTAGATACAGAAAGTACATTTAACTTTTTAGCGGGCGTGATTGATGGGGATGGTACGTGGCATCCTAGGCGTAAAATTATAGATATATTTAACGCTAAAGAAAAAGTAGTCGGCGCAATTATCCTTGCTTGTTTGAAGTTAGGAATTTTACCATATGTTTCCGTTCAAAGAAATAACTGTTATATAATTCAGGTATCAGAGAAAATTGAAGAAATATTAAGATTCACAAAAAGAATAAAAGGGATACCTCATCGGAAAAAATATGGAAGCAAATTATTCTCCATACGTCAGTTATTTACAGAAAATTGGGAATCCGGAAACATAAAATGGCCATTTGCGAAAAAAGCGGACAGAAACAATTTAATGGAAAAAGATAAGATTTTAAAATTCTTAGCCTGGCAATCTAGCGCACGTTATAATAGAGAAAAAATCTCAAAGGCAGTCAACTCTCCTCTAAGGATGCAGAGAGTAAAGAAAACAATGGATTTAGGGTCAGTTGATTTATATAACATAGATGTAAAAGATAATCATAATTATTTTGTTTTAACTAAAACCTTTATTCCTATTTTGGTAAAGAACTGCCACGGCGCAGGGCGCGTGAAGTCGCGTAGCGCCGCAATGAAGTCCATAAATTTAAATACGTTATTGAAGGAACTGGAATCTAAGGGTATAATTGTAAAGGCATCTGGACGCGGCACAATCGTAGAGGAGGCTCCCCAGGCATACAAAGATGTCAATGAGGTTGTAGATGTGGTGCACAACGCCGGAATTTCAAAACGAGTCTGCAGGATGAAGCCTCTGGGCGTTGTCAAAGGCTAGATTACAGGAGAATATATGCTTGATATAAAATTTATCCGGGAAAATTCAGGATTAGTCAAAGATGCGGTTAAAAAGCGCAATCTAAAATTAGATATTGATAATATCATCGCGCTGGATAATTCCCGCAGGAAGGTTTTACTGGAACTGGAGGGCTTGCGGCAGGAAAAGAATAAGGCAAATGACGAGATTACCGCTTTATTAAAGCAAAAGAAGGATGCCAAGGAAAGGATCTCTTCAATGAAGGAGGTGTCGCAAAGGATAGGCACCCTGGAAGCAGAGTTAAAGGAGATCGAGCCTGAATTGGAGAGTTCTTTGTTAAACGTGCCGAATATCCCGCATTCCTCCCTTCCTGTAGGGGATGCTACCAAAAAAGAAGTTGTGCGTTCGTGGGGAAAGGCGCGCGAATTTGATTTTCAGCCGGTAACGCATATTGAACTGAGCCAGCATTTGGATATCATAGACTTTGGCAGGGCCACAAAAATTACCGCGTCAAATTTTGTGCTTTATAAAGGCTTAGGCGCGAGATTGGAACGCGCATTGATTAATTTCATGCTGGATTTACATACCAAAGAGCACGGATATACGGAGGTCTTTCCGCCGTTTCTGGTAAACCGCGCTTCTATGACGGCTACGGGCCAGCTTCCCAAGTTAGAAGAGGATATGTATGCCTTAAAAGACGACGATTTGTTCCTTATCCCTACAGCGGAGGTGCCGGTAACTAATATCTTTCGTAATGAAGTATTAGATGAAGAGAAGCTGCCTATTTATTACACTGCCTATACTGCTTGCTTCCGCAGGGAGGCCGGCTCCTACGGCAAAGACACCAAAGGCTTAATCCGCGTGCATGAGTTTGATAAGGTTGAAATGGTAAAATTTGTTCAGCCCGAAACTTCTTATGATGAGCTGGAGAAGTTGGTAGCGAATGCAGAAAAAGTCTTACAGCTTTTGGGCCTTCCTTACCGGGTGATGCTCCTTCCGACGGAAGATTTGAGTTTCTCCGCAAGCAAGTGTTACGATCTGGAAGCCTATGCCCCGGGGATAGATACCTGGCTTGAAGTCTCCAGCTGCTCAAATTTTGAAGGTTTTCAGGCGCGCCGGGCAAATATCAGGTTTAAACGTAAACCTGCGGCAGGCGAGCGCAGGCCGGCGGTCGATTATGTCCATACCCTAAATGGCTCTGGCGTTGCCCTGGCGCGCACAGTAATCGCGATTTTGGAGAATTACCAGCAGAAGGACGGCTCAGTTGTTATCCCCGAAGCCCTGAGGCCGTATATGGGCGGAATAGAAAGGATAAATTAGCCTTGGCAAATAAAGAACCTCCTAAACTTAAGAAAGAAGCCTCCGGCCCCCAGCCGCCTGCACATCCGAAAATCCCCGGGATTTCTGCCAAGGCCTTTAATGTCATAAAATTTATTTTAGGTGTCCTGCTTTTACCTTTTGTATATTCGGTTTCCTCCTCCTTCCTTAAAGAGCTCTCCTTAATTAACCCGGATTTTCAGCGCGTTTTCTGGAAGGGGGTAATTACCTTCACTATCATTTACCTTTTTGTCTATGAGCCGGCAGTTATTTACCAGAAAGGCCACAGGCTGGTTGAGATAATCTTCAGTTTTTTCGCGCCGTTCGTTAAGGTGGCCCCCTATCTTTTGCCGGTTTACACGATAATTATTTTTATTTTTTATCTGCTTCTATCGCAGATAGTTAACTCTCCGGCTTTCTTCAATTTATTCCTTTTTACTTTTGGTTTCACCCTTATCTTACACCTTGTATTCAGCGCAAAAACAGTCCGCTCTAAACAGGGTGATTTTCTAAGGGCAAATTACATATTCGGCCTGTCTTTCGTCTATATCGTGAATGTTTTTCTCGCCTCTTTGTGCATGAATGTTGTCTTCAAGGAGTTTTCCCTGGTAAATTTCCTGAATAATTCACTCTTAGCGGCAAAAGAAATCTTTACTCTGCTCTTTCGTCAGCTTTTTCTCTCATAGATACTGGTGGGGTGGCTGAGCGGTTGAAAGCGGCAGTCTTGAAAACTGTTGTGGGCATTAGTCCACCGAGAGTTCGAATCTCTCCCCCACCGCCAGGTTAGATAAAAAGCGGCTTTGAAACTATAGGAGGCAGATATGCAGATAGAAAATTTAGTGGGCAAATTAGTGCTCTTCAAATTCTCGGAAGATGTAAGGCCGGATTTGCCGCTTTTTCAGATCTATAAAGATGAGATCTGGGCGCTGGTTACGGGCATTGACAACGAAGGCATCTGGATCGAGAATCCCTCTTATGAGCTGGGGATATGGTGGGATGAAAAAGGCGACTTAATACCGCCAAACAAGCAGGTAAAAGAAAAAGTGA
>JBFMBZ010000012.1:0-18964 GCA_040754615.1 Candidatus Omnitrophota bacterium
TTGGCCGCTCGGATAAGAATATCTCTGAAGGGTTCTTCACCTGTTCCAATCCGCCAGAGGTCATTTCAAATACGCCTATCTCATTGGTGGACCCAAACCTGTTTTTCACTGCGCGCAGTATCCGGTGCAGGGAAAACCTGTCTCCTTCAAAATAAAGGACGGTATCCACAATATGCTCAAGCACCCTGGGGCCGGCAAGGCTTCCTTCCTTTGTCACATGGCCGATAATAAAAATAGATACCCCCTGGCTTTTAGCTAATTGCGTCAGCATCCCGGCGCATTCCCTGACCTGGCTGACGCTTCCCGGAGAAGAGCTTATGCCGGGGTCAAAGATTACCTGTATGGAATCAATTATCACTACATCGGGCTTAATCTTTGCGATATACTCCATGATTAAAGATAAATCCGTCTGGCTGACAATGTAAAAGTTTTCCGCAGCCGGCTCGCCGAGCCTTTTGGCGCGCATCTTTGTCTGGATAACGGATTCTTCCCCGCTTACGTATAGTACGGTCCTGCCCTTATGCGCAAGCTGGTTAGAAACCTGCAAAGAAACCGTGGATTTACCCACGCCCGGGTCCCCGCCGATCAAAACCACCGAGCCTTTTACAATGCCGCCTCCCAAAACCCTGTCCAGCTCTGCAATGTCTGTTCTTAACCTCGCCTCCTCTCTTACCTGGACATCTTTTAAGCGCACAGGTTCTTCCTTATATAAAGAAACTCTCTCCTTAGCCGAAGCTTTCTGCGGCAAGGCATAGTCTTCTTCCGCAAAAGAATTCCATTGATTGCAATCCGGGCACCTGCCCAGCCATTTAGGCGACTGATAACCGCAAGTTTGACAGCTGAAGATTGTTTTGGTTTTCATGCCCTATTTCTTTTCGGGTTTTTCTTTTGTCTTCCAGAATAATTTCCAGGGATGCTTTCTCACGTCTGTAATCAAAGCCTCTAATTCCTTATAGAGAGCGTCGTCATAAAGCAGCTTTCCCACGGTGCCTTCTTCGCTGGTAATTTTGGTTATGGCTTCATCCAGATGGTCGGCGATATTGACCGCGAGCTCTCCGAATTCATGCATGGGAAGCGGGTCCTTTCCGACTATTTCGGAATTTACCTGGAGGAATTCGTCGTAATTTTTCCCCGGCATTACCTCAATATATTTTTCGCCTAAAAGGCCGAGGGTATTTACCCAGACGGCGGAATCAAGGGGAATATTCACGTTTTTCCTTACCATGCAGACCACCTTGACCTTTTCCTTTAAAGCTATCGGGTCGAAGACAAACTTTATATCCTTTACTTCCCCGACGTCAAAGCCGGCAAACCTTACCGGAGCGCCGATTTTCAGGCCGTTCACAAAATTGAAGATGGCATTTATTTTGTAACGGGAAGTCCAGGTCTGAAAGCCGCTGATGGAGAGGATAAACATAATCAAAATCGTTAAACCGATAAAGACAAAAACTCCGACCTTCATCTCTAACTGAGTCTTTCCGAATATCATCTTATCCTCCGTTTATCTGAACTGCTCAAGCGTTTCTGTTATCGGGCCCTTTGCCAAGCCATTGATAAATTGGTATACCACCGGATGCTCGGTGCGCTGTATCTCTCCGGGGTTGCCTTCGGCGATAATCTTTCCCTGGTACATCATGGCGATCCTGTCTGCCACCCTGTAGGCGCTTCTCATATCGTGGGTGACAACTATGGAAGTAACTTTCAATTTATCGTGCAGGGTAACGATAAGCTCGTTAATGCTGTCTGCGGTTATCGGGTCCACTCCGGTAGTGGGTTCATCGTAAAGTATAATTTCAGGTTTTATGCAAATAGCCCGCGCAAGCGCCACGCGCTTTTTCATACCGCCGCTAAGTTCCGCAGGCATCAAATTCCCGATGCCGCATAAACCCACCAGGCACAAAGACTCTTCTACCCTCTCCAGCAATTCCTTGCCTTTGATATGCTGGTGCTCAATCAGGCCGAAACCGACGTTCTCCGCAACGGTCATAGAATCAAAGAGCGCGCCTCCCTGAAAAACCATGCTTATTTTCATCCGCAGGCTGTTAAGCTCTAAAGGAGTGATATTTGTCAGGTCTTTTCCGTCAATCATAATCTTGCCGTTGTCAGGAGCAAGTAAAGCTACGATATGCTTTAAGAGCACGGATTTCCCGCATCCGGAACGGCCGATGATAACACAGGTCTCTCCGGTATTAATGTTGAGGCTCAGCTCATTTAAGACTTTATGGTTATTAAATGATTTGCTTACTTTTATGATTTCTATCATAAGTGAAGGCATAAGTTATGGAGCTCGGAAGAGCGACATAACTTATTTGCCTGAAGTTAAGGAAAAATAAAATAAAAGAGCGCAGTGAAGAAACAGTCTGCCGCGATAATCATGATAAAGGTCGTAACCACCGAACGGGTGGTTGCCCGTCCTACCCCCTCTGCTCCGCCCTCTACGTTAAACGCCTCATAGCAGCTGACGATAGCGATAATCATCCCGAAGAATACCGTTTTAAGCATCCCGGTAAATAAATCTTTGTATAAGAGGGCCTCGAAAGTGATGTTCAGGTATAGGCTTGATGAAATGCCTAATTTGAGCACGCAGATAAGGTAACTGCCGAATATGCCGATGAGGTCCGCATACAATGTCAAAAGAGGCACCATTAAGCTTAAGGCTAAAAAACGCGGCACAACCAGATAGCGTATGGGGTTTGTGCCGAGGGTATCCAGAGCGTCAATCTGCTCGGTAACCTGCATAGAGCCTAATTCCGCGGTAATGGAAGCGCCCACTCTTCCGGCGACAATGAGGGCGGTAATCACCGGACCCAATTCTCTTACCAAGGCAAGGGCAACCAGGCTTGCGATATAAAGCTCTGAGCCGATACGCTGCATAAAATAGGCGATCTGCAAAGCAAAGATAAACCCGATAAAGAGAGAAACCAAAGACACTATCGGCAGGCTGTCGTAGCCTGCTTTTTTGGACTGCTCAAAAACCCTGTCTTTGTTATACGGGGGCGTGAAACTAAGGTACACTGTCTGGAAAGTCAGGTTAGTTAATCCTCCGAGAAAGTACATGAAGGATATGACATTGCGGCCTATATCTACAAAAAATCTTCTAATCATGACTCAAAAGATAATTCGCTGTTTTTCCTCTTTATATTTATGACTGAGCCTTCTTTGAATTTCTTGGAAATTATTTCGGAGGCAAGGGGGTCTTCAAGGAACCTCTGAATGGTCCTCTTTAAGGGCCTGGCCCCGAAAACCGGGTCAAAACCCCGCTCAATAAGAAACTCCTTGGCGTCGGAAGCCACCTCAATAACAATCCCCTGTTCTTTTAATCTGTCCCGCACAAAACCAATTTCTATATCCACTATCCGCTCTAAATCCTGTTTTACCAGCTGCCGGAAAACAATGATATCGTCAATGCGGTTTAAGAATTCCGGCTTAAAGGTATGCTTGACTTCCTCCAATAGTTTTTCTTTCATCTCCTCGTAGGTAATCTCTTCTTTCTGCGCCTTAAAACCTAATGAGCCGGTTTTACGAATGAGTTCCGCGCCGACGTTTGAAGTCATAATGATTACCGTATTCCTGAAATCCACCTTCCTGCCGAAGCTGTCCGTAAGGCGGCCCTCTTCAAAAACCTGAAGCAGGAGGTTAAAGACATCGGGATGCGCCTTTTCAATTTCATCAAGGAGGATCACGGAGTATGGCCTGCGCCTGACTTTCTCGGTTAACTGCCCGCCCTCCTCGTATCCTACGTATCCCGGAGGAGCGCCGATTAAACGGGAGACATTGAATTTTTCCATATATTCCGACATATCCAATTGCAGGAGTGCTTCTTCGTCTCCGAACATAAATTCTGCGAGTGCCCGGGCAAGAAGCGTTTTTCCTACACCCGTAGGCCCGAGAAAAATAAATGAGCCTATCGGCCTTTTTGGGTCCTTAATCCCGGCGCGCGAACGCCTGACTGCGTGGGCAATGGCTGAAATTGCTTCCTCCTGCCCGACCACGCGCCTATGTAAATCCTCTTCTATCTTAAGCAATTTTTCGCTTTCTTTTTCTTCCAGCCTGAATATGGGGATACCTGTCCACTGCGCGACAATCTTGGCAACCTCCTCCTCACCCACCTCCGGCCGCATCTTATCTTTGGCCGCAGACCACTCTTTATTCAACTGTTCTAATTCCTGGCGCGCCTGGCGCTCCTGGTCCCTTAACCCGGCGGCCTTCTCAAAATCCTGGCTCTTGATAAATGCCTCTTTTTCTTTTCTTATGGACTCAACCTTCTCCTCCATCTTTTTGATATCCGGAGGGACAATCAATACGTTTAAACGCGCGCGCGAACCGGCTTCGTCAATTAAATCTATTGCCTTGTCAGGAAGGAACCTTCCTGAAATATACCGGTCGGACAATTTTGCCGCAGCTTCCAGGGCATCATCCCGGAAGGTAACCCGGTGATGCGCCTCATACCTGTCGCGCAAGCCCTTTAATATATCTATTGTCTGCTCCACTGTCGGAGGCTCAACCATAATCGTCTGGAACCTGCGCTCAAGGGCAGCGTCTTTTTCAATATATTTCCTGTATTCATCCATGGTGGTTGCGCCGATACACTGCATCTCCCCGCGCGAGAGCGCCGGTTTAAGAATATTTGAAGCATCTATCGCGCCTTCTGCCGCGCCTGCGCCCACCAGGGTATGCAGCTCGTCAATAAATATCACCACGTCCTGCGAGCGCTTGATTTCTTCCATCACTGCCTTAATCCTCTCTTCAAACTGGCCGCGGTATTTTGTGCCTGCCACCATCAAAGCCAGGTCCAGGACAACCATCCGTTTATTCCTCAATACCTCCGGGACATTTCCCGCGACGATTGACTGGGCAAGGCCTTCGACTATTGCGGTTTTGCCTACTCCGGCTTCGCCTAATAAAACCGGGTTATTTTTAGTGCGCCGGCTCAATATCTGGATAACCCTCTCAATCTCCTGCTGCCTGTCTATTACGGGGTCCAGTTTGTTTTCTTTTGCCAATGCCGTCAAATCCCTGCCAAAGGCATCTAAAGCAGGGGTCTTTGTCTTTGCCTGCTGGCCCGCAGCTCCAAACCCCGGCAAAGCCGAACCCAGCAATTCCATCACTTCATTGCGCACTGTGTTTAAATCCAGGCCTAAATTCAATAATACCTGAGAAGCAATCCCCTCGCCTTCTTTGATCAGTCCGAGCAAAAGGTGTTCTGTCCCGATATAATTATGGCCCAGGGAACGCGCCTCTTCAGCAGACAATTCCAGGGCTTTCTTTGCCCGGGGAGTAAAAGGAATATCCCCGATTATCTGGGTGGTCGGCCCGGGCTGCACCAGCTTTTCTATTTCCAGGCGGATATTCTCAAGAGAAACTCCCATCTTCTGCAATACCGTTGCCGCCACTCCCTCTCCTTCACGGACAAGGCCCAATAATATATGTTCTGTTCCGATATAATCATGGTTAAAGCGCCTGGCTTCTTCCTTTGCCAAGATAATTACTTTTCTTGCCCTTTCGGTAAAACGGTTGAACATGTCTTTTTCTCCTTTATTTTAGATTCAATCTGGTCCTGATAAGTTCCGCTCTTTTTATATCCCTCTCCTGCGAAGAAAGCTTCTTGCTCTCTATTTTCTGCAGGTGCGCAGGCTGGGTAATGATAAAAAGCTCGTTGATGCTGCGCCTGTCCACTTCTTTAAGCATGCCTATGTCATTACCGAGCCTGACCATGGATAACAACTCAATAGTCTCCTGGCTGGAGATGATATGCGCGCTCTTCAGTATCCCGAGACTGCGGCTAATCCTGTCTTCCAGGGCCTGGCGGTTCTTGGAAAGAAGCGCCTCCCTGGCCTGGTTCTCCTGCTCGATAATCTGCCGGATGAGGCTATTAATATTCTCAATAATCTCTTCTTCACTATGGCCCAAAGAGACCTGGTTTGAAATCTGAAAGAAATTCCCTGCTGCTTGAGTGCCTTCTCCGTAAAGGCCGCGGGTAGTAAAGCTCAATTTGGAGATTGCCGCCAAAACCCTGTCTATGGTGCGCAGCATCACCAGGCCCGGAAGGTGCAGCATCACCGAGCCGCGCATCCCTGTGCCGGTATTTGTCGGACAGGAGGTCAGGTAGCCCCACTCGGAAGAAAACGCGAAAGCCAGCTCCTTTGCCAGCGAATCATCCATTCTATTAATAATATTCCAACACTCAAATATATTGAAGCCGGACTGCATCACCTGCATCCTGATATGGTCTTCTTCATTAATCATTATGGAGATTATTTCTTCTTCATCAACCGCAACTGCCTTGTGGTCTGTTTTTTGCGCATGCTCCATAGACATCAGGTGCCTTTCTACCAGAAACTGCTTATCCACGCTGTCTAAGTCCGCAAGGCGAAAGACCGTCGTGCTTTTAAAGTAATCAATTTTGCTGATTGCCTCTTCAATCCTCTTAAGCGCCTCTTCGCTCTCTTTTTTGCCCGCCCAGTGCGAGAAAGGCGCTTTATCCAGGTTTCTTGCCAGGCGCACCCTGCTTGAAATAACTATATCTGAATGCGGCCCTGTCCCCTTCAGCCATTCGCTGGTATGGTTCAATAAATCATTAAGCTTCATTCTTCTCCTTGCCGTTTTGCAAATTATTCTGCGCTTGCTTCTTTTCCATTTCGCGTATCTGGTCGCGTATCTTTGCTGCTTCCTCAAAGGCTTCCTCTTCAATTGCCTTTAGCAGCTTATTGCGCAGCTCCTGCAAATCTATATTTTTCTTCAGCACCTTGCCTACTTTAAGCGGGGACTTGCCCAAGTGCTGGTTAGAGCCGTGGATTCTTTTCAAAAGAGGGACCAGGTATTTTTTAAAAGCACTATAGCAATCTCCGCAGCCAAGGCGGCCGACCTTTTTAAAATCAGAATAAGCCAGGCCGCAGCTGGGGCATTTTATACTGACTGTATCAACTTCCTTTGAGGGCTTTCCGAATTCAGCTAGCCCGGCCAGCAAATCGCTTAAACCGAACTGCGACTCCATCTGCGCGCTCTTCTGGCGCGCGCATTCCTCACAAAGGTGCAGCTCGTTCATCTGGTCGTCGATAATCTCAGTAAGATGCACAGTTGCCGGATTTTTACCGCAGATATCGCATAGCATATCAGTATTTTACTCCTTCTTTTTTGGTCAATTCCCTGAATTTCTTCATCAGGCTTAAAGTAAGCTCTCCGGGCTTGCCCTCTGCGATTGTGCGGCCGTCCACTGCGACCACAGGCACAATTTCCGCGGCAGTCCCGGTAAGGAAGCACTCATCACAGATATAAACTTCATGGCGCGTAATTACATGTTCATGCACCGGTATCTTGGATTTACGGGAAATTTCTAAAACCGTGTCGCGGGTAATCCCCCTTAATGTGCCCATGCACTGCGGCGGAGTGTACAAATGGCGCCCTTTAACAATAAAAATATTGTCTCCGGTACACTCGGCAACATAACCCAAGGCATCAAGCATAATTGCCTCATCACATCCGGCATTGACCGCTTCTATCTTGGCCAGGATATTATTCAGGTAGTTCAGGGATTTTATCTGTGGGTTAAGCGCTTCGGGTAAATTCCGCACCGTAGGCACTGTAACAATTTTGAGCCCCTCTTTGTATAATTTCTGCGGATAGAGCGCGATTTTATCGGTAATAATTATGATACTGGCATTGCCGTTACATTTACGCGGGTCAAGCCCCAAATCCCCCTCTCCTCTGGTCACCAATAACCTAATATAAGCGTCGCTAAGCTTATTTTCTTTTAAAGTAGCAATGACCTTTTTAATCAACTCTTCTTTAGTCATCGGGACTTTAAGCATTATGCTCTTGGCAGACTCAAAAAGCCGGTCAATATGCTCTTTTAATTTAAAGACCAGGCGGCTATAAGAACGGATCCCCTCAAAAACCCCGTCCCCGTATAAAAGCCCGTGGTCAAAAACAGAAATCTTTGCTTCATTTTTTTCATAAAACTTGCCGTTGATGTAGACCTTCATTTTTACCCCCTTAATTAACCAATACTCCGTCTTTTAAATGGTAAATCTTATTGGCTACGCCTGCCAGCTCCCGGTTATGCGTGACCAGAACCACGGTCATCTGTTTTTCCAGGCTGATTTTCTTTATCAAAGAAATTATCTCATCTCCGGTAGCTGAGTCTAAATTGCCCGTAGGTTCGTCGCAGAAAAGGATGCTCGGGTCGTTCATCAGGCCGCGCACAATAGCCACCCGCTGCTTTTCGCCTCCGGAAAGCTGGCTGGGAAAATAATTCAGCCTTTCGCCTAAACCCGCTTTTTTTAAAAGCTCGGCCGCCTTTTTTTTAGCCTCAGGGTTAACCGCTTTCGGCTCCGGGCTAATTAAAGCCGTCATCAAAACATTCTCTATAACCGTAAATTCAGAAAGCAAATGATAAAACTGAAAAACAAAGCCTATCCTTTTGTTTCTTAAGCGCGAAAGCTCCTGGTCCTGAAGCTTGTAAATATCCTTCTCTTCAAACCTGACTTCCCCTTTAGTCGGAGAATCAAGGCCCGCCAGGATATGTAACAGCGTGGATTTTCCCGCTCCTGATGGCCCGACTATGGCGATGAATTTTCCTTTTTCTATGCTTAAATCCACGCCTTTTAAAACTTCCAGGCCCTTCTTGCCGTTATTATAAACCTTATGGATATTTTTAGCTTCTAATATCATTACTCGTAACGCAATGACTCAACCGGTTTTAACTGCGCGGCCTTGCTTGCCGGGTATATGGTTGAGATTAAAGTAATAAGCATGGCGGATAAGATAATTAAAGCAAAATCCGGCCATAACTCTATTGCTACCGGAAGCCTCTCAATATAATAAATATCCTGCGGCAGCTTGATAAACTGGTACTTCTTAAGCAACAGGCACAAACCGAGCCCTCCGGATGCGCCAAAAAAAGTGCCCAGGCCTCCGATAAATAAGCCCTGAAAGGTAAAAATCTTCCTAATCCCCGAAGAAGTCATCCCTATTGCCTTTAAGATGCCGATATCTTTTGTCTTTTCTACGACCATCACGATTAATGTGCTGGCAATATTAAAAGAGGCAACTAAGATAATCAGGGTTAAGATAATAAACATGGTTAGTTTCTCTAATTTAAGAGCGGCAAAGAAAGTCTGGTTTGCCTCCATCCAGGTCTTTAACATGTAATTAAAACCTAACTCTTCATTTAACTCTCCGCGCACCTTATCTGCCAGGTATAAATTATGGAGCTTCACGGCAATGGCGCTGATCTGATTCGGCAGCCCCAAAATTTCCTGCGCGGTCTTTAAGTGCGTAAACACGATATTCATATCGTAGTCATACAATCCGGAATTAAAAATACCGATAATCTTTAAGCTGTACTGTTTGCCTGTTGCAGAATGTATAAGAAGGTTTGAATCTAGCCCCAGCCCCAGGTATATGGCGAGCTCCTTGCCGATAATTACGCCCCCATCATTGAGGCGGTTTATATCTCCGGAAATTAAATACTCTTTTATCTTCGTAACTTTGGCTTCGGCTTGCGGCTCTATCCCCCGCAGCGCCACTGCAAAGAACCTCTCTTTTTCTTTTGCCAGGACCTGGCCCTGGATATAAGGGCTCATCCCTTTGATATCGGGATTTGGGCTGATTTTCTCCGAGATAATTTTATACTCATCCATACTAATCGGCTTGTATCCTGCAATAGTGATGTGCGAATAATTACCGACGATTTTTTCGCGTAAATCCTTATCAAACCCGGACATTACCGCAATAACCACGATTAAAGCCGTAACTCCGATAGCAACGCCCAGGATGGAAATAACGCTGATGAGCGAAATAAACTTCTCTTTCCTTTTGGTAAATAAATAACGCCAGCCGATAAATAATTCTATCTTCATGATCCGGGCCTAAGAAGTGGAAATAAAATCACGTCTCTGATTGAAGGTTGGCCTGTTAATAACATCACCAACCTGTCTATGCCGATGCCTAAGCCTCCTGCCGGAGGCATCCCGTGCTCCAAAGCCAGGACGTAATCCTCATCTACCTTCTTTTTTTCGTCCTGCCCCAGGTCTTTAATCTCCTCTTCAAAGCGCCTCCTCTGCTCTATGGGGTCATTTAGCTCCGAATAGGCATTCCCCACTTCCAGGCCGGCGATAAAAAGCTCAAACCTTTCCGAGAGGAGCGGATTCTCCTTTTTCGTCTTGGCAAGAGGAGAAAGCGCGGTAAAATAATCCGTGACAAATGTCGGGTTCATATTCATATCCTGCTCTAATATATCTTCTATGATTTTGGCAACCTGCGAGCGGGTAAGCCGCGCCTTATCCTTGGCCAGGCCTTTTTCCTGAAGCTTTCTTAACATCTCCCCTGGCTCATCCTGCGGCTCTATGCCGAATTTTTCTTTTACCAGAGTAGCAAATGAAAGCCTCTGCCAGGGAGGGGTTAAGTCTACGCTCTTACCCTGATAAACCAGCTTAGTTTCAGAAAGCACTGCCTTTGCTACCGAGGCAATTAAATCCTGCGCCAGGTCCATCATATCCTCGTAATTGGCATAAGCCTGATAAACTTCCAGCATGGTAAACTCCGGGTTATGCCTTGTGGAAACCCCTTCATTACGGAAGCTGCGGTTAACTTCATAAACCCGCTCTAAGCCACCGACCAAAAGCCGCTTCAGGTATAACTCCGGGGCAATCCTTAAAAATAAATCCATATCGTACTCGTTATGATGCGTCTTAAATGGCCTTCCTGCTGCGCCTCCGGCGATATCATGCATCATCGGCGTTTCCACTTCCACGAAGCTTTTCTGGTCGAGGAAATTCCGAATCTCTTTGATAATCTTGGAGCGCATAATAAAAACTTTTTTTACCTCTTCGTTGGCAATCAGGTCAAGGTAACGCTGCCGGTAACGCGCCTCCACATCCTTAAGCCCGTGCCATTTCTCCGGAAGCGGCCTTAAGGCCTTAGAGATTACGGAAAACTTTTCTACTTTTAATGTCGGCTCTCCGGTGTGAGTTTTAAAGAACTCCCCTTCTGCATAAATAAAGTCCGCGATATCTATATTTTCCAATAAGGAAAACAGCTCTTGCCCCACTATATCCCCTTTTATATAGAGTTGAATTTTGGCTGTGGAATCCCTTAAATCAAGGAATACGACTTTGCCGTGCAGGCGCTTAGCCATTACCCTCCCGCAAAGAGAGGTTTTCTTTCCCTCAACAAAATCAGTAAGCTCCTCACCAATAGTAAGATGCGCATTGATTTTGGAAGGATAGGCCGAGCCGGACTTAGCCGCCAAAGCCTCTAATTTCTGCCTTCTTTGCTGTACTATCTCATTTATTTCCATAGATTAGTAATTATATAAGAGAATTTAAATTATGTCAATTATTCAATGCGATGCGCACGAGGGGACAGGTAAGGCAGGTAGATTGGCCAACCCTGGTATTTTATCCGCTGATTGAATCGAGTATAGCTAAGGCTTCCCTTAGCTCTGGCGAGCTTTCTGTGGCAGTTTCTTCCTGTAGCTTGCAGATATCTACGGCCAGGGAGCGTAGGCTTTCTGCGTAAAGGGTAATTTCTTCCTTTTGTATGCTCGCAGCCACAACTTCTTCTAATCGGACTTCAGAAGGCATTATCCCGGCTTTAAGCATATTATTAAAGCTCTCTATCTCTTTCGCGACATTTATACTCTCTAACGCCGAGCTGCTTAATTTCGGCAGCACAAAGTCTAACCCCTTAAAGCTTCCCATGGGCTGGATAGTCATAGGGAGGCTACGCAGGTCAATACCTCCGGTCCTCCCTAAAACCGGCGAGCCGGCGGATTCCTTAACTATATTTTCATTGCGTTCTAAGCCGGCGGCAGGCTGATACATAAAAAGCATATCAAAAGGAGTCCCATTATCCTTAGGAGTTTCTACGTCCCGATGTTCCCGCAGCCATGCGAAATCTGTAGCGGATTGCTTCATCATTCGCGCAAATAACACAGGCTTTGTAATAGCTTCTCCGGCTAATGTCTGAAACGCTCCTGCGCCTTTCACAATAATACCCGCCGCGTCTTTCCAAGCGTCAATAAATTCAAACTGTTTCCCTGACTGCCTAAGGTCTGCTCCCAGGAAATATGATCCGTCTGTTACTACTTTAAGCTGACCAATTTTCAAAGGAAACTCCAACCAGCTATCTTTATCCTGAAAAAATCTCAAGGCTTCCTCCTGAGTTACATCCTCTTGCACAGGTTCTCCTCTTGCTACCGCTACTACTCGATAACCAGCTGAAATTAATTGCCCAATGACAAGCTGATCAAAGACAACCTCGCCATGATTATCTAGGAAATAAAGTATTGTTTCTCCTTCCTTTCCTTCTATTCCATTAAGGAAATCGGATAATTCATCCAGAATAAACCTATCATGTTCGGAATTAACTTTTGTATATACTTTATCCATAATCTGCTCTAGATAGTCGGGAGTAATTTCTCCTGATGGAAGCCCCAACGACTGCGCGATGCTAGTTAAAACACCAGGATTAGTCGCATCCAGAAGGTTCCCAACTGTTGCGTAGATAAGCGCGGCGCGTATAGCTTCGTTTTGGCCTCTTGAATTGCGTATTTGGCCTACTTTAGATGCAAATTTATCGTATATTGCCTTAGCTTCTGCATCAAGTTTTCGCTTGTGCCCCTTCCAAGGGTCATCATTGTGCGTAAGCTGCCTGACCAACCGTAATGCTACGCCCGTAAACTCGGCAAGAGTCAGCTTGGTAGCATCAGGGTGTGCCGCTAAATATAAAAGGGCATCTTGTACGCGGCTACGCATGTCAGGGTCATCTGTTGCCATGTGTAAAGTTTTTTCGGCTTCCGCAATCCTGCCCATAACTGAATCAAGGTCATCACCATCCGGATGTACGAAGACGCGGCCCGGACGATATTCCTTTGCCATCCAAAGAGGAGCCTCTCGGGACTGCACATCTTCGATTAATTTGTCAACAAGTTCTTGGTCAAATCTGCCCAAGGCTTCTTTAATGGCTTTCTTAAGTTGCGGGCTTCTTGTTTGGGGGCTGTGTTTTGTGGCCTCAAGCTCCTTTAGCCAATCTGGATTTTGAGCACTTAATTCATTGAGGATTATTTCTCTTGCGATTATTCCTTCGCGTAACGCTTTTGCCAATTTCTCTTTTCTTACATAGCCTCCCTTTAATAAGTCAAGATCTAAAAGTATTTGCGGCCTTCCCAAACCATAATAGGCTTTTTGGCCGGGAATAAATAAGATTTGCATATCGGCAAGTTTCTTTTGAAGATCATAGCCCAGGCTTCTTATAGCTTCTATGAGTGTATTAATATATTTTTGGGAAAGGCTCATTTGAATTCGTCTATCAATCATCATGGCTTCTCTTCCAGCAGCTGCAAAGAATAGAGAGGCTTTACTAACCACAGGATTCTGGCCAGGGGAGAATTGATCAATCTGAATAGCGAAAAATTTCTTTTTCGAAATATTTTCCCTGATATCTTCAGTGTAATCGTCGTTTGGCAGCATCTCTATCGGCGAGCCGGCGATGCCGGGACTTTCTATCCCTTCCTGCGCCGAGGCTTGACGGCTAACTCTCCCGGAAAAAACAGGAAATTCTGAAACATATCCATTAACTACCTGCTGGACTTCGCGGGTAAACTTTTTTGAGCCGAACCTTTCAGCAACGCGGGCTAACCAGGGTGTTTGCGCTGTTTCTTTCAGGCCAGCTCCTCTTAATAAATATGCCAGAATTAAAACAACTGGATCTGTATCCACAAATTGTAAGCCGTATTGGTTTTTTGCAAAGCTGCTCATAAATGACTTTAAGTCTTTCTCTTTCTTACCGGACCGCTCCAAAGCAGCTGTTATAGCTGACGTTACAAATGCCTCGGCGTCTAATCTTTTCCCGCGCTGTAATATCTCTGAAGCCCAGTAATGCAAGAGTCGTGGAAGATTATCCCAAGCAAACTCATCTACCCCTAATTCTTTTTCAAACATTCTCAATATTTCGGTCTCCGAACTAAGCCCTTTTATCAAATTGTCTGTTTCAATAGTCACCGGCGAGCCGGCGGCGCCTTTCACTTCGGTTATAGCATCAGCAACAGCTTGATTAAATTTATTCACCGCTTCTCTAATTTTCGCCTCTGAACGAATATTCACATTTCGCGCGAAATACAATTCTACTGCCCGACTGCTAAGGAGTTGAGTCGTCCTTTCGAAACCAGTATATTTATTCTCAAGCCCCCTAAGGGTATTCCTCAAGGCCTCTAAAATTTCATCAAATTTGCGGGCTTTTTCGTGAAGAACAGCGAGCGCTTCTTCTTCACTTAAGACTGGTAATATCTCTAGCTCCTTCAACAACTCTGCGCTCAATGGCGAGCCGGAAACGGCTAGGCTCTTCCATTCCTGCATTTTCCCTCCTTGCGCCACATGGTTTACAGCAGGCCATAAGGCATCGAAAGCCCTGATTATCTTATCGCAAGTGCCTGTAATTTCTTTGATTGAAGGCTCGCGCAGCTCTGAACCTAACAGCGTCCTAAGCGATTCAAGTTCATCCACCAAACGTTTATATTCAATCAATAACCGCCAGTCAAGAGATACCTGGCTAAAAGACTTACTAATTTCTACATAAAAATCTTCCGTGGCTTTTTTGAATTCGGCTCTCAAAATATCATTATGCCATCTTATCGGATGAAGCTGTAATTCGCGAAAATGATTGGTCTTGCGCTGTAAGTCATCTAAAATAGGGATTAGCCTAATAGCTTCAGCAGCTAATCTTTCATCTTGAGTCAAGTCTTGACTAGTGCCATCTCCGGCAGGCCCCATCGGGCTGGCTGCGACTTTTATCAAGGTGACATCTTTTGCGTTAAGACCTATTCCTGACTGCACGTCTACAATACGGTCGGTAATATCTTCAGCGCCCCCCTTACGCACAAACATATCCCTGCCGAATACCGTTGAGATTACGCCTATGCCAATTTCATCAATGCGCCTTTTGACATCCTGAAGATACAGGTGGGCAGTGCGCGTAGGCACATCCCGGCCATCAGCAGCAAAATGAATGACAAATTGATCGCTGCTTAAACCGAGCTTCTTTGCCAGACGCATCAAAGCATACATGTGATAGAGCGAAGAGTGCACCCCGCCCTCGGAAGCGATGGCAACATAATGAAATCTTGAATTATTTCCTTTGGCCCTTTGTAATTCTTTTATCAGGGCCTTAATTTCTTCCTTACTTTCATCAAAAATACCATCGCGCAGGCTGCCTTTAATAAGCCTATCCATATACCACAAGGGCTGTTTAATTTCTCTTCCGGAGAACATATGCAGGTGGCCTATATCTGTCTGCCCTGCCTGTAAGCCCCTTAAATGATGCCTGCCTTCTTCAAAAGATAATTGGCCTTCCCTTAACCCAATGAGCTCTCCCCTCGCCTCAACCTGGGTAAAAGAAGCATTTTCTACAAGCCAATCATAATTGGGAGTATGAGCAAGCCTGATAGCATCCCCTTCGTAATTCTGGTCGGGGTTTATCCCCCACCCATCCAAAACCGCAAAGGCTATCCTGCGTTTACTTCCTTTGTAATCATTAGGAAGAAGGCTCTGCTCGTATTCCTCAGGGACTTCTTCACCCAACAAATGCAATAAAGTTGCCGCATTATTGATAATGCTTCCCCCGCTCTTTAAACTTAACTTCTTGTTTCCCAGCGGGTCATAAATAATATAAGGCACCGGATTTGCAGTATGAAAAGTATCCGATTCTTTTGGCTTGCCCGGCACTAACCCCGCTTCAGAAGCGCCGTGGTCAGCAGTAATCACAAAAACCGGAATCTTGGCTTCAAATCCTTTCACCTTTGTATAAAGGGCTGAATCTAGTTTTTTAAGTTCTTCTAAAAACCTATCGTAATCTTGACTCAGCAGAGAAAAAAGTAGCTCTTGTTTCTGAGATTCTAAAGTAGCATTGCCGACCTCGTCCCATATCTTTTGCAGAATATCGTTTTTGATTTTGCCTATTCTATCCTTTATCCTTCCCAGCTGCTGGTCCGTAATTTCATTGCTTTTTTTCGCAGCTTCAAAATTTCCGGTGTGCTTCATCATGTCGGAACTCAGGAAATTAACCAGGATAAAATCAAGATTCTCTTCGTCTAACCCTTCTAATACCGCATTAGCGCATTCCTGCATTCTCATTTGGGGAGTATCTACATACGCCTTCTTTGATTCCTGCATAGGTATCACAATTTGTCTTTGTCCCGGGAAAAGCCCGCCTTTTCTCCTGCCGTTAGCGTTTTTGGCTACGTGTTCTTTCTTCTCGTCCTCAGAAACCTCCAGGACTGTATAGTTTCTGTCAGACAACCTCCCAAAAAAAGTGTTAGGCACGCTTGCGATAAGCTCATCGGGCAAAACAGCTTTACCCTGGAAATCATCGCTGAACCTGATATAACCTAATAAATTATGAAAACCCCTCTTCCATAAGCCTCTGGCAAAATATGCTGCACGGTCATCCCTGACATGGCCGACCATAATTGTATCCTGCGGTAAAATAGGATAAAGCGGATCCCCCGTATTGCCTACGCAGGGGAAAAACTTTAAAACCTGCTCATTTACATCTTCAGGCAAGGCCTCTTCCGCCTTTTTTACTTCTGCAATCAGCAAACTGAGCATTTGCTGTTTTTCCTCATCCAGCAAAAGCATTGGCAGAGACAGCCTCTGGGCAATTTGAGTGAGCTGTTCAAAATCGCTCAAATTCTTTGCTTTAAATTTCAATCCTGTCAAAAGCTTAATAATTGAATCTGCGATTTCTTGCGCAGTAACACGCCTGTAATTTCTTATTGAGGTACCTATTATAGTAAAACCCGGGCTGATAAATGACAAAAGCGCAAAATCCTTACCGAGCTCTTTTTTCACTTCTATAGTCAAATTATCATCGAATTTTTTTGAAATAGTATTCTCTATCGGCGAACCGGAGATGCCAAGCGGATTTTCGCCCTCTCTTAACGATGGCATTACGCCCCACCTCTTGCTATTCTGCGCCTCTTCTGCGGAAATTAGCGAGACCGCTTCTCTCAACACATTAATCATTTGCTTCGCTGCATCGTTATTTGAATTTAGTTTATCTGCGCTCTCCTCTGAAATAGCTATCTGGATTAAATCCCCTGCCGAAATCGTACCTTCCTTTAAAACTGGCAGAAAACGGATTGTAACTCTTACGCCGTGATATCCATCCAGTATAATTTCGTAGGGTTCGGGTAGCCCTTCAAGTTTCTTTACCATTACCGCGCGAAATTCTGCCTCTCCAATCCGGAACGGCTTATGCACCATTTGCAACCATTGGCCTTTATAACCTCCAGGCCTGTTAGATAACATTTGATGTAAATTCTTTGCAAATTCATAATTTATATTCTCATCCCCGAGCAAATCAGTTAGCCCGTCAATCCCCACCGGCGAGCCGGCGGCGGGCAATCTTCCGACAACGATTTGAAGATTTTTGTCAAAACTTCCGCCCCAGTTTTTCAAAATCCATTCAGCGGCAGTGTCTTGTTCTGCTCTATATAAATCGCCTATTTCTGTTTTAACGTAATTATTTAGAGAAGGATTAAGGTTAATTAGCACCAGGGCCTTCTGTTCAAGTTCCCGAATTTTTGCATTAATACTATCGGCTTTCTCCGTTATGCTACGGCCGAGTCTCATACCATCCATTGCTGCATCCCATTTTTCGTTAACATCTGTCTCAAAGGATTGCTCTTTATAATTGAAATACCGCATATGCGGTCTTACTTCTTTAAGTAGCGAGTCAAATTCAGAAATTAAGTTGCGTAACTCCTCAACTAAATTATCAAAATTTATGAGAGCGATTTGCTCATCAATTTTATCGGCAAACAGATTAGGGCTCTTTACCTCAATGGGCTCCCCCTGCTCCTTTTTAACGAATAACCCTCTAATATGTTTTGAAAGCGCGGATAATAGTTTTAGCGGATCTACGGTTTCGGCAATTACGATAATGTTTTTTCCAGCAGGCACTTTTTTGTCCGGGACATTGTACCATTTCACTCCTTCTATTATCGCCTTTCCGCTCTTTCCATCTACCTGAAATGGGCCTGACCCTCCAATTTGAAAACTTAGCCATGAATCTATATGCAAGTTAAATGTTAAACCATCCAAAAAAACAACTGTTTGTTTAAGCGACATCGGTGATCCGGCAGATAGAGAATCTCCAGAAGGTTTCGCTGGGAATACCGGAAATTCTTCGCTAATCAAACCGGTTTTCTTATTAAACAGTATCTCGCCAATAAGAGCTAAAGTTCGTTTTATATCCCTACCATTACCTGTTGCTAATATGCCATCACCTGGAATCTTAGATTTCATCCTATTTAAAGCATGAGGAAGTATTTGAAAACCATTCTCGTAAACAAAGTTGGTTGCTGCTATCCCCCCGCTAAAGTAGCTCCTGATGACCTGTCCGGTAGGGGTGTAGACCTTTTCTTTGATATTGTATTCGCCGTCAGTGAAGGACTTCTTGTATTGGTTAAAGTAAGTGGTTTTTGACCAGGGGGTTTGTGAAGTAAGATTAGTTAAATCTTGTTTGTTAATAAGAGCTACAAACTTAGGGACAGTCCCCTGCAATGGATAGGGACGGTTCTCTGCTATGGGATTTTCGGTTTGAGAACCGTCCCTATTAGCAGCAAACTTATTCTTAAACCAGCGTGAGAGGATAAGCGAGTAATAGGCCTGTCTTAGGGGAGCATAGCGCTTGCTAGAGTTAACTTCTCTGGTGAGCTTAGGGATGATGAGTTCTTTGATGAGTTGGGTTGAGTATTCATTTAAAGCCTTGGAGCGGGGATCGGTAAAGTTATAGCCTGCAGTTGTGGCCTGGTGGCTTTGTGTCTTTGTGTCTTTTAGGTAGTCTTCCTCCAGCATGACTTTAAGGGTAGCTTTGTAGACATAGGCAGAGTCAGTAGATTCCCGGACAATGATTTCACCCGGGACTATCCAGGGACGGGTGAGTGTAGGGATGCTTGCTTCCT
>JBFMBZ010000013.1:0-7446 GCA_040754615.1 Candidatus Omnitrophota bacterium
GAAGTTAAGGAAAGGATTTTATCGCAGGCCAAAGAATATAAAGATTATTTTCAGGATGAGAACGGCTTTACGTACCTGGTAGAGACAGATTCTTACCGCTGGCTGCGCCGAATAGAGAATTACCTGAATACCGGGCATTTTGGCACGAGTAAAAGGGGCACATATGAATTTGAAGATTTGATGTCTTATCCTGCAGGTTTCCAGGTTGAGCCCATCAAATTGTATTTTTATACCGGCGCCCTTTTCTATAAAACCCTGCATTTCTTTAATAATAGGCTCACCGTGATGAATTGCCTTGCATTTTTGCCAGTGGTTTTCTCGGGATTTATAGTTCTGGGGATATTTTGGGCCTGTTATTTGTTCCGAGTCTCAAGCCTTGGAAGCTTCATTTCTAGCTTAATAATAGGTTTGAATCCTTTGGTATTGCAGAGAACCAGCTTCGGGTGGTTCGATACGGATGTCTATAATATTATTTTTTGCTTACTCAGCCTCTCTTGTGTCGCCTTTTCTTTAAGATTCAAGGGGATAAAATACTATGCCTGTTTAATTATGTGCGGCCTTATAACCGGACTGTATTCTTCTTTCTGGGCATCCTGGTGGCTGCCTTTTTATTTTTTATTGGCGGGTTTTCTTATGTATGAATTAGAATTTGTAATTTACGGCAGTGAAAAGCAGGTTTTCGCGAGGTTAAAAGAGGCGTTGCTTAGCGTATTTCTTTTGATTTCTTCTTCTTTTCTTTTTGCTTTATTGTTCTCCGGAATCGAAGCAATAAAAAATTCATTCCAGCAGCCTTTGGAAATTTTATCGCTAAGAAACAATATCGCTTTGGATAATTTCTGGCCTAGCCCTGTTTTCAGCATATCAGAGTTAAGAAGTTCGGATGTGGGAGAAGTGGCAAAAAGCTTTAACGGGATTATCGTTTTTTACGGAGGATTAAGCGGCCTGTTGTTAACTTTCTTGACCAGAAGGAAACTGTCTTTTCCTAATCCGGTACGGTTTTTAATGTATGCTTTCTTTATCTGGGTGTGTGCAGCGATTATCTTGACGTTTTCTTCCATCAGATTCCTTTTATTTTTAACGCTTCCTATCGGCATCGCGATGGGCTACCTCTGGGATACAGCAAGCAGTTTTATATGGAAAATGCCTCTGAATATCCGGAATAAAATAAATGAAGGCATGAAGGTTTTATTTTTAGCCTGTTTATTTCTTATTTTTACCGCGCCTTCCATATCAAATTCCTTCCGTTCGTCGAGAGCCTTCTTCAAGACCTTAATGGACGATACTTGGTTAGAAATGCTGGATACTATTAAAAAAGATACACCGCAGGATGCGGTAATAAATACTTATTGGGATTACGGGGATTGTATTATCGCCTTGGGGCAAAGAGCTACTCTTGTCGATGCCAGCTATCAATGGACGCCGGTTGTTTATTGGATAACCAGGGCATTTTTAGCAGATAATGAAAAAGAAGCAATCGGGATATTGAGAATGTTAAATGCAGGGGGGAGGCTTGCCTTTGACAGGCTCTTAGAGGCAGTGGGCAATGATGAATTTCGCGCCCTGGAGATAATTAATAAGATGCTGACTATGAAAAGAAAAGATGGCCTTATTCTCTTGCGCCAGCATAGTAAAGATAATGAGAAGATTGAAGAGATTTTGTCCTATATGTATGACGTAAAGCATCCGGCTTACTTTTTGATAGATGGTAGAATAAAAGACATTGTTTATGCCATCAGTCAGATAAGCGGTTGGGATTTTGCCAGATGGGATATGTGGCGGAAATTCCCCGGAATGCAGAAAGAGGAATTCCTGGGTTATGTGAACAAGAGTTTTGCTTTGTCTGAAAACGATTCTAATAAGGCCTATACTATACTAAGCGCCATTGATAAGTCCGATATTTTGTCCTGGGTTTCGCAAGGCCGGCATAAGTTTTACGGAGAGCCTTATTTTTCGGGTTTTTCTGATGATAAAAATATCATGATTTTTGATAACGGGATAATTGTAGACCTTAGGGATTTAAAAGCTTATTTCAGGGACTTCGGAAATAAAAAAATAATATCGCCCGGGGACGTTATTGTTATCGGGAAGGACGGAACAGTGAAAAATATAAATAAGGACGGAGAAGAAAAGTATTCCCTTGTCTTATATGAAGAGGATGCTGATGCGCATAGGGCGTCTCTTATGAGCCCGCAGTTAGCCAATAGTTTATTTATGCGGCTATATCACATGAAGGGGGAAGGGTTAAAATACTTCGAATTGGCGGCGCATAAAGAAAAGAAAGGTTTCAACAATATATACCTATATAAGATAAACTGGGATATTCCGGAAGGAGAAAAGCGCAAATGATAAAGCTGGGAGTAGGCGGCGTCTGCGGCAAGATGGGGAGGCGCATATTTGAATTAGCCTCCCATGATAAAGATTTTGAGCTCACCTTAGGCTTAGAGAAGAAAGCAACTCCTGTCATCGGCAAAGAACTGGGAAAGTTAAAGGTTTCATCAAGCGCCGATGGGTTATTTCTTGTGGATGTTTTTATCGACTTTACCACGCCTGAAGCAAGCGAATTAAATTTAGATTACGCTGCCCGCTATAAGAAAGCCCTGGTTTTAGGCACGACGGGTTTAAGCGATGCCCAATGCAGGAAGGTGGAGGAGGTTGCCAGGGTCATACCCGTGGTTTTTTCCCCTAATATGGCTATCGGCGTCAATACGCTTTTTACTCTTCTACCGGAATTGGCAAAGAGGTTGGGAGCAGATTACAGCATTGAAATTGTTGAGGCGCACCATAAAGCCAAAAAGGACTCACCTTCGGGTACAGCCAAGAAAATGGGGCAGATTTTAGCCGAGGCAACAGGGAAAGAAATACCCATTCACGCCATAAGGTTAGGAGACATTGTGGGCGACCACACGGTTATATTCTGCGGAAATTCAGAGCGCATTGAAATAAAACATCAGGCGCATTCCCGGGATTTATTTGCCGTCGGGGCATTGAAGGCGGCAAAATGGGTTTTTGGCAAGCCCGCCGGCCTTTATTCAATGTTGGATGTCTTGAAAGGAAGTTAAGATGCAGATTAGGTTGTCAAGGAAAATACAAAGCCTGCCTCCTTATCTTTTTTTAGAAATAGATAAGGCGAAAAGAAGGGCAAGGGCGCAAGGTAAGGATATCATTGATTTAGGAGTGGGCGATCCGGACCAGCCCACGCCCCGGCATATCATTGCAGCGCTTTATCAGGCAGCGCAGGACCCGGTTAACCACCGCTATGCCCTGGACCAGGGTATGCCGGCGCTACGCGTATCCATTGCCGGCTGGTATAAAAGGCGTTTTAATGTAACCCTTAACCCTGATACTGAAGTCCTGCCTTTAATCGGCTCAAAAGAAGGGCTCGCGCATCTTCCGTTGGGATTTTTAGATGCGGGAGATTATTCTTTGGTCCCTGACCCCTGTTATCCTCCTTACAAAGGAGGGACTATCCTTGCCGGAGGCAAACCCTATCTGATGCCGCTTTTGGAATCAAACGGCTTTCTCCCTGACCTCAAAAAAATTCCTGCGGCCATAAGGAAAAAGTCAAAATTATTATTTATCAATTATCCCAATAACCCCACTGCTGCTACGGCAGAAAAAAGTTTTTACAAAGAAGTCATTCAATTTGCCAAAAGGCATAAGATTATTATTGTTTCGGACCTGGCTTATTCTGAAATTGCCTTTGACGGGTACCGGCCTTCAAGCATCCTGGAGGTTGAGGGCGCAAGGGATGTAGCGGTTGAATTCCATTCTTTATCCAAGACTTACAATATGACCGGATGGCGTATCGGCTGGGCCTCGGGCAGTGCCGAAATAATCAAAAGCCTGGCAAAGATTAAATCCAACATTGATTCCGGGATTTTCTCGGCAGTCCAATTGGCTGGCATTGCCGCATTGGAGGGGCCGGGGGTGCATTTAAGAAACATGTGTAAGCTTTATCAAGAGAGGCGCGATACCCTAATCACAGGATTAAAATCACTAGGCTGGCAGGTAAACTCGCCCAAAGCTACTTTTTACGCCTGGATTAAAGTGCCAAAAAGAACAGATTCAATAAATTTTTCCGGGTTTCTTCTGGATAAGGCCGGTATTGTAGTCACCCCGGGAGTAGGTTTCGGGAAACACGGAGAAGGCTATATACGTATGGCGCTTACCCTCCCGGAAGAAAGAATCAAGGAAGCACTCGGAAGGATTAAGAAAATAATTTAATGCCTGTTTGTTATTTAGGTATCGGTTCAAACCTGGGAGACAGGAGAGAAAATATAAGAAAGGCCCTGCAGGAAATTAATAAATTGAAAGGGACAAAGGTAATTAAGGCCTCCCGCATTATTGAAACCAATCCCATAGATTGCCCGGAAAAACAGGGTAAATATTTAAACGCTGCCTTAAAGATTAAGACAGGGCTTAAGCCGCTTTCTCTTCTTCGCGCCTTGAAGAAAATTGAGCAGAAATTAGGCCGGCCAGGCAAACACCTTCCTAATAGCCCTAGGCAAATAGACCTGGATATTCTTTTTTACGCGGATAAGGTTATCCGTACAAAAAACCTCATCATCCCGCACCCTAAGATGTTTGAGCGGGAATTTGTGATAAAACCGCTTTCAGAAATCATATGAGGATAGTCCACAGCACAAGGCAAATGCGCTCAATTGCAAAAAACCTGAAATCAAAAGGAATAAGGATTGGTTTTGTGCCCACTATGGGCGCTTTGCATGATGGCCACCTGAGCCTGATTGAAAAAGCCAGGAAAGAAAATGAAATAGTAGTGGTGAGTATCTTTGTCAATCCTGCGCAATTCTCTCCCCGGGAGGATTTCAAGAAATACCCCCGCAGCCTTAAAATGGATTTACGCTTATGTAAGAAAGAGGGAGTGGATTTTATCTTTTATCCTAAAGCTGCAGATATGTATCCGCAAGGATATAAGACTTTTGTCAGCGTAGAAACTTTAAGCGGATATTTATGCGGTAAGTCCCGTCCAGGGCATTTCAGGGGAGTTACGACTGTAGTGCTTAAGCTTTTTAATATAGTGCAGCCGGATATAGCCTACTTTGGCCAGAAGGATACGCAGCAGGCAATAATCATAAAGAAAATGGTTTCAGACTTGAATATCCCGGTTAAGATAAAGGTAATGCCGATTGTGCGGGAAAAGGGCGGTTTAGCAATGAGCTCAAGGAACGCGTATTTAAATAAGCCGCGGAGGAAAGATGCGTTGGTTTTATATGCTGCCCTTCTTTTAGGCCGCAGGCTGATTAAGAAGGGGGTAAGCAGCGCCTCGCGCATAATCAAGGAGATGAAAGAGCTGATAAAAACAAAAAGGAACGCCAAAATAGATTATATTTGTATTGTTGACCCAGAGAGCCTAAGGCCGCAAGAGAGGATAAAAAAGGGTTGCCTTATTGCTTTAGCGGTCTGGATAGGCAAGACGCGGTTAATAGATAATATTATAGTCAGGGGTTAGCAGGCAGGCAAGATGGAAAAATTATTGAAGATTGGAATCGCAGGGTGCGGTGCAATCGGGGCTTCTCTGGCAAAGGCAATAACATCCGATTTCCCGGATAAAGCAGAACTTTGCAGTTTATACGATATTGAGGTAGCAAGAGCATATCAGCTTGCTAATAAATTCTCCAATGCCAAGTTGGCTGTTTTAAGCCTGGATGATTTAATAAACAGGGCGGATTTGGTTATTGAGGCAACTAAGGCAGAGTCAAGTTTTGAAATAGCAAAAAAAAGCCTCGCATCCGGCCGAAGCATTATGATTATGAGCGTAGGCGGAATCCTGGAGCATTATAAGGAGCTTTCCGTTCTGGCGGCAGAGAAGAAATGCCGGGTTTATATTCCTTCAGGGGCAGTTTGCGGGATAGACGCACTAAAAGCAGCCAAGCACTCCGGGATAAGCAAGGTAACGCTGGTTACGAAGAAGCCTGCCAAGGCCTTCGTAGGGGTGCCTTACGTTTTAAAAAGGAAGATCCGCCTGGATAATATCACCGAAGACACTGTGCTTTTTGAAGGGGATGCGCTGACAGCCATCAGGGCATTCCCTCAGAATATCAACGTAGCGGCAACTTTAAGCCTGGCCGGGGTAGGCAGTGCAGGTACCTTTGTGCGCATAGTTGCCTCTGCCGGAATAAACACCAATATCCATGAGTTGGAGATTGAGTCAAAAGCAGGAAGGATAGTTTGCCGTACGGAAAACACAGTCCATCCGGATAATCCTAAGACAAGTTATCTGGCGGTACTCTCGGCTATTACGGTCTTAAAGGATATTCTGGAGCCGGTCAGGATAGGGACTTAAAATTATACAAGGGAGGAGGTGAATTAAAGTATGGCACAAAAGATAGTGAAGCTGGGTATCAAGAGGCAAAAAGGGTACCTCTATTACATTGACAAGCATGGCGATGTCTCATCTGCCAAGATGGCAAGAGGCAAGAAAAAAGGAGGCAGCCCTAAGAAAGTTGCAAAATGCGGCATCAAGAGAAAAGAAGGCTACCTCTATTTCCTGGATAAGCAGGGTGATGTTTCCTGCGCCAAGATGAAAAGAGGCGGCAAGAGGTAAGTCTGAATAAATATCTGCCCTCTGTAAAATTATAAGCACAGATCTTCCGGAGGGCAGATATTTTCTATAATCTTTAGAGAATTTCTGTATGGAAAATTTCTTAATTATCAGAGGCGCTAAAGAGCATAACCTTAAAAATATAAATCTGGAACTGCCGCGCAACAAGCTTATTGTTGTTACCGGCTTATCAGGGTCGGGCAAATCCACCCTTGCCTTTGATACCATATATGCGGAAGGCCAGAGAAGGTTTATGGAGAGCCTTTCAAGTTATGCCCGGCAGTTCCTGGAGCAGATGCAAAAGCCGGATGTGGAGTATGTTTCCGGGCTTTCGCCGACTATTGCCATTGAGCAGAGGACAGCAGGGGGTAATCCGCGTTCAACCGTAGCCACGCAGACTGAAATTTACGATTACCTCAGGCTTTTATTTGCCCGCATCGGTAAAGTTTACTGCTATGAGTGCGGCATTCCCATAGAAAGGCAGACTGCGCAGGAGATAGTAGAGAAAATAATGAGCCTGCCTGTTGCTAGCGAAATTATGATATTGGCGCCGCTCATAAGGGGAAGGAAAGGTGAATACAGGGAGATATTCAGCCAGATACAGAAATCCGGTTTTGTGCGCTGCCGCGTGGACGGGAAAATTTATGAACTCACCGCAAAAATAAAATTAGCCAAATATAAAACACATAATATTGAAGTAGTAGTGGACAGGCTCACGATAAAGCCCGAGGTAAAGAAACGCCTTGTGGATTCAGTTGAGACTGCCCTGAAAGCAGGAAAGGGGAGCGTAATTATCTTAAGGCAAGAAACACAGGATACGGTATTCAGCGAACAATATTCCTGCCCAAAGTGTGGCCTCAGTTACCCCGAAGTTGAGCCGCGTA
>JBFMBZ010000014.1:0-15258 GCA_040754615.1 Candidatus Omnitrophota bacterium
AAATCAAAGAGAAGGCCGTCTGTTTGGACAACCTTCTCTTTTAAATTCACTAACCGCAGGGGGATCCCCTTAAAAGTGCTCCTGACAAAACCGGATAGCCTTTTAAAACCAAGGCCCTTTATCCCCGCATTGTAAATAAATATAATTTTAGGGATGTTAAGGATTCCTTACCCCCTTACTTATAGCAGCTTCAAAACTACTTCAGCGCACTTCTTTCCGGAAAGAAGCATTGCCCCGAAAGTCGGGCCCATGCGCGGCAGGCCGAAAGTCGTGGTTGTGCTCATCCCGCAGACAACCAGGCCCGGATGCACTTCTTTTGTATGCTCAACCACTAAATCCTCGGAGTGCTCCACCCACATTGCCCCAAAGCCGGGCATTTTTATCAGGCCGCGCTCTTCCAATTTCCTCACCACGCAGGCATCGTGTCCGGTAGCGTCCACCACTACCTTGGATTCAATGGCCACCGGGTCAACGCAGGTAATTTCCCTCGGTAATGCGGTTACCGGCGTCCAGTTCACCACTGCCCCGGCTACGCGGTTATCTTCGCGCAGGACCAAATCATCAAATATGGTCATATTGGCAAATTTCACTCCGGCATCGCAGGCAGCGGCAATCAGTTTTGAGCAGGCATGCGGCCCGTCAGCAACAAAGAGTCCTTTAGTATATTCTTTGTAAGGTATCCCTAATTCCTTTAATACCTTTTCTCCGGGGGCGCGCACCGTGAGTTTATTCATCAAATAACCGCCTATCCAGAAACCTCCGCCAAGATAATTATTCCTCTCAATAATAAAGGTTTTAATCTTTTTCTTGGCTAATTCCTTGCCTGCCATAAGGCCGGAAGGCCCGGCTCCGATGATAATGACGTCTGATTCCACATATTCCTTGAATTGCTTGGCAAATTCCTCCACTATTGCCCGGGTTACTTCTTTTTCTCCTACCTTGCTGAAAATTTTCTGCTTGGCCATTTCTCCCTCCTGATTTTTTTAGTCTATTTAGGTTAACCGGAGCAAGCCCGGCATTTGGCATCGCGTTCTACCGCGAGTGTCCTGAAACTTGAATTCAAAGCATCAAATACTAAGAGCCTGCCTGTCAAAAGCTCTCCTGTCTGCAGGATATACTTTAAGACTTCATTTGCCTGAATCACCCCTATTACTGCGGCAACCGCGCCTAATATCCCTGCCTCGCGGCTATCCGGCAGGAGCCCTTCCTCGGGCGGCTCAGGGTATAAACACCTGTAACACGCGGACTCTCCCGGTAAAATAGTAATTGCCTGGCCGTCATACCTGTATACGCTGCCGTGACAGAATGGCTTTTTAGAAAGGACACAGGCATCATTCACTAAATAACGGGTAGGAAAATTATCCGAGGCATCCACAATTATATCGTAAAGTTTAATAATATCCAGAATATTTTTTGAAGTCAGCCTTAATTGATGCGCCACAACCTGCGTATCAGGATTAAGGCTGTTTATGCGCTCTCTTGCTGATTCAACCTTAGGCTTACCTATATTTTGCGTAGAGTGCAATATCTGCCTCTGCAAATTACTTAATTCCACGGCCTCTGAATCTGCTATCCCCAGCTTCCCCACACCCGCAGCTGCCAGATATAAAGCGCAAGGAGACCCTAATCCGCCTGTGCCGATAACCAAAACCTTTGCCTGAAGGAGCTTCTCCTGGCCCTGGCTGCCGATACCGGGCAAAACAATCTGCCTGGAGTAACGCTCTTTCTGGCCGTCACTAAGGTTCATTTCATCCCCCTGCTATCGCCGGAATAAATAATACGCTATCCCCGTCCTTCAGCGAAGTCTTATCTGACTGCAGAAAACGCGTATCCTTGCCGTTCACATAAATATTGATAAACTTGCGTAAGCCCCCGCCCTTCTCGTATATCCGCTGATGCATCCCTGGGAAAAGCTTATCCAGGGCTTCTATAAGGGCCTTTATGTCGGCTATACCGCCTGCCTCAGCCAGGACCTCGGATTTATTTGCGGTTAGATTCTGAAACGGCTGGGGAATTTTTATTTTAATCGGCATTCTCAGTTTCCCGTCTGGATTCTCTCAATTTTGATATCTTTATTGGTTAAATATTGCAGGACTTTTTCCACTTCCTTCTCCTCTGCCCTGACTTTTAATATCGCCCAGCCTGAAGACATGGAAAACGACGCCTCAATAATCACCACTTCTATGTCATATTTCTTGCAGATGTGGCAGATAACAGATTCGTCCTTTAACGTATTGGGAAAAGTCAACCCTAATGCAATTTCCATCTTCTTCCTCTCCTTTTAGAATTGATTAAGTTATGTTATAGAACCACTGCCTGTCCGTCCAGGGCAGAAAAAGTATTCTTAAAGGCCGTCTTTGCGTGCTTTTCGGCTGATTTTCGCATGTGAAAATCAGTGAAGAGCGCGGCGTCAAAATGCACCAGGGCAAGCCTCTTTACTTTTGCTTTGCTGGCTGCGGCCGCGGCCATCTGCGGGTTTAAATGCGGCCATTCTTCATTCACCTGCCCGGGCCTTAGAGAGCACTCGGCGATAAAAAGGTCTGCGCCTTCAGCCAGTTTAAATAAATTCGGGCAAAGGCCGGTATCAGTGCAAAAGGTGATTATCTTTCCTTCAAGATTAAACCTGTAGCCATAGCATAAAGCAGTATGCCGCAGTTTTCTGAATTGCATATCAAGAGGCAACCTCGTGCCTTTATTTAAATCATTAATCTTAATTTTTGTTACCAGCTGCTTTATGCGCAGGGAAAAGGGTTTATTAATAAGAAGAGAAAGGCTCTTACGCGTTCCGGGAGGGCCAAAAATGTTTATCCCCTGCTTAAAATTAAATTTATTTAAAACGTGCAGGCCTATCAGATGGTCAAGGTGCATATGGCTGATGAATAAAAAAATCGGCTTTCCTGATTTTATGTATTTATCCAGCTTATAAATCCCGTTACCGGCATCAAGCACGATAAATTCGCTATGCGTTTCAATGAGCACGCAAAGGGTATTCCCGGTATCCGTATCATACCAGCCGTTTGTGCCTAAGAATATTATTTTCATCTAATTAAGCTGACATAAACATCCTCAAATTTGATTTCTAATACGGAAGGGCCAAAGATTAATTCTCCGGAAGGATAGTATATGCCTTTTTTCTCCAGAGCCGTCTTTTAGAGGTACCTCATAATCCTGTCCAGGATTTTCTGAGAGGCTTCTTTATCCCCCGCTGCGCCTACTCTTATTTGAATCTGGGAAGACTGGCCTGTGGTCCTGCGGATATCTATCCAGACGGTCCTGGCGTCGTAATACTCTGCCATAACCTGCGCTACCTCATCCTTAACTACGGTTTTAGTAACAACAAGCCGCAGCGATTCCAGAGCCTGTTTTGTCGCCCTGAGCGTCTCCTCAAGAGGGGTATTCAGCTGTTCGCTGATCTTGCCTTCAAGCCAGATAGCTGTGCCCGCGCCTCCCGCAGCGCCGGCTATTATTGCCACACAACCATAAAGGTTTAACAGTAAAATCGCGGCTAAGAAAAAATTACCTATGAGTTTTAACATATCCATTCTCCTTATTACAGAAAATTAAAAAGCTACCTTAACTCTTCCGTGATCTTATAAACTATCCCCGAGGCAATCTCCCGCTTAGGCACCAGGTATCTTCTTGCGGAGACAGTTATTTCCGTGGCCCTTGGCGAGACTTTATTCAACTTCACGGCAACATCCGCAGAATCCACGACCGCCTTTATAATCCCGCCTGCTTTATCTTCGCTTTTTATCGAGCCGCTTTTCTTCAACACATCCAGGGCCTTTGCGTATACCCTGTCAAAAGCAAAATTTAACTGCGCCTGGACACTATCCTGGCCCGTCAAACTAATTACTGCAACCGCAGGAAGCATGCCTACGCCTGCTAAAGCGCTAAGCCCGTATATCGTAGCGCCTTTGATTCCGGCTGCGCGCATCGGCTCGGTCAATACCACCAAAACCAGCTGCTGGGCGCTCTTTATGTTCTTGTATGTCTTTTTGATATTTATATCGTAAACCTGCACTGACGGCTCCGCGCCTTGACTGTAGTCTTTATAAACCACGCGGCCCATGCTTAGGTTAAAAACATCTATGTGCATCGGCATCTGGCGGGAGGATTTCTTTTTTTCGCCCTCTTTGGGTTTGGACGCGGCCTCCTCGGTAATGGCCAGAGAATCCACATTCAGTTTTTTTTCAATATTTTTTGTAAGACCAAGTTCCCTTAATTCCACGGTAAGTTCCCGCAGGTGCAGCCTTCCTTCAAGCAGGCTAAGAAGATTCAACTTTACGCTGGCTTTAGGCAAATCCACGATTAAACCCTCGGGGAAACCTTTCGGGTTATACAGCTTAAAGCCCGTGACTACCACCTTCTGCGAGAAGATCCCCAGAGAAAAACCCTCAATCCTGACCGGCGCTCCCACAACTTTTGTTGCAGTAACGGTAATTATCCCTTTCAACAGCTCATCTTTTACTACCCCCAGGCCAAGCACGCAAAGGAGAACAACTAAAATAAAAACCAGGGACTTCTTTTCTTTCATGGCTACACCCCCCTTTTCTTTTCCGCACTTATTCTACCGCTATAACGGATGAATTTCAACCTTTTATTATGCCTGCCTGCAATGCAAAACTGCTTGATTTTGGGCCGTGGGTAGGATATACTAAAAAACTAATTCAGAAGGCAGCATGCTTCATATGGATAGAGCATCTGACTGTGAACTAATTTATTGCTTTGACATATACTTGGTTCTTTGATATAATTATTTTGTGGTTAGAAAAATATGTTTAATTTGTGATAAGGAATTCTTTATAAAGCCCTTTCATGCGAATAAAGGATGGGGAAAATACTGTTCCGCAAAATGCCGCACCAAGGGTCAAATTAAGGGCAAATGGCTTGAATGTGATTATTGCGGAAAGAGAATATGGAGAACACCTAAAGACTTTAGAAGGTCAGAAAGTAAAAAATTTTTCTGTTCGGTAGGTTGTCACTGTTCTTGGGAAAATGAAAATAGGCGTTGCGGCGAAAATGCACCAAATTGGATAGCAGGCCAAAGCGTTTATAGAAAATTACTGAAGAGATACGGAAAACCAGAAAAATGTCGTAAGTGTGGAATTAGCGATAAACGCGTTTTAGTTGTACATCACCGTGATTTGAATCGAAGAAATAATAAGCCAGAAAACCTAGAATGGCTTTGCAGAAATTGTCATTGTATAGTTCATTTGAATTAGATAAATGTGGTGGCTGTAGCTCAATCGGTCAGAGCGCCAGACTGTGGCTCTGGAGGTTTTGCGGGTTCGATCCCCGTCAGCCACCCCATCTTCCTAACGGATAAGGAGGGAAAATAATGGCCGCAAAACTTTTTTCTAAAAAGCAGGCAATTTCTCATGGCTTCAAGATGACGAAAAAGTATTTCGGGGTTATTTTTATTCTTGCCCTCATTTACGCGGCATTCCAGATCGTCTCCGCAGTATTAAACTACGGCGCAGGAATGCCCGTATCCAAGGAATCTATGGAGAGGCTGTACCAGGATGCCTCTACTGCCGAAACCCTTTACAGCCATCTCGTAGAAAACGGTTACATCACCAAAGACGGAGCAGTGCTGCCGAAATTGCAAAATATTAAAAGTGCATCGGAGCTTGCTCTTCCTTCCGGCATGGAGGATGACCGGTATAGAATATTCGATTTTCTCAACCAGCACCGGTATCGCCTGCCGTTTCCCAGGGTTATCTTCTTTCTGTTGATGATTGCCTTGTGGGTCCTGGGGTTAATAACAAATATTGGCTGGTTAAAAATAAGCTTATTATTCTCACGCGACCAGGAAGCCGCTGTCTCAGAGCTTTTCTCTAACGCTCCATTTTTTCTGAAATACTTCTTAGCTTCCCTCTGCTACGGATTAGCGGTTATGGGAGGGTTTATCCTCCTGATTATCCCGGGGATTATATTAATGGTCATGCTGCAAATGTACCCTTATTTGGTCATTGACAAGAAGATGGGCCCGATCGCGTCTCTGAGGGCAAGCCGCGCGCTCACAAAAGGCTGCCGCTGGCAGTTATTTTTGTTCGGGGGGTTACTCATCTTGTTAAATCTCGGCGGACTCCTCTGTCTTGTAATAGGGTTAATCTTTACCGTCCCGGCAACTTCTATTGCCTTTGCTTATGTATACGACCAATTGAGCAGGCAAAAGGAGACTGCCGCAGCTTAAAGAATCTTTGCCAACTTTTTGGTTAACTTGTGAAATTTGTGTTATACTAATGGTAGGGTTAATTTCTAAAGGAAGGAAGATATGGAAGACAGAAAAACGAATATTTTAATCATAGATGACGAAGAGGATGCGGTTTATTGCCTGAAGAATTTCCTTGCCCGTAAAGGTTATGCCACGGACAGCGCCACCAGCGGCGAAGAAGCCCTGGAGAAATTATCAAAAAAGAACGCGGATTTAATCCTCCTGGATATCGTCATGCCTGGCCTAAACGGCACTGAGATAGCCAAGATTGTCAGGGAAAAATACCCCAATATCAAAATCATAGTAACTACGGCATTCCCCAAAGAAAGCAAGGTCTTAAGCAAGGGCGGGCTGATGGAGGCGTTAATCACAAAGCCATTCAGGATACAGGAGCTTTATGAAAAGCTGGATGAGGTAATCAACCATCCGGAGGCTATTGATAAAGAAAAGATTAATGCAGCTGCGGAATTGGAAACGAAGATATTGTTCGTAAAAGCAAAAATCCTATTTGTCACCCCTGCAGTTGAAACCTATGAATTCCTGCAAAAAGAATTTGAGGAACTTGCCCGTTACGGGCAATATTACGATCTGGATTTAGCCACTGACGAAAATGAGCTATCCAAAAAAATAAAGCTTTCTCCCCCGGATATCGTCATTTTCGAAGAATCTTACCTGGATACGCTAAACGCCGATGTGCCTGCGAATATCCTGCTTACTTCCAAGAAAATCAGCGAGGTTTCTTCCTTTGAGCTGAATTCTGCCGCCAAAGACCCTAACAGCCTGGATAAACTCTACCGCTTCATCAGGGACCTTTGCATCAAAAACAGCCTGGTCGCAATAAGATAAATAATATCCCCGCCGGGTTATTTGACTACTTTTACGCTGACCGCGCGCGGCCCTTTAGGGCTGTTCTCAATCTCAAACTCCACGTCCGTGCCTTCTTTGAGGTCTGAAAATTGCGCCTCAACTAGCCCGCTCTGGTGGAAAAATACTTCCCTGCCGTCCGTGTCGCTGATAAACCCGAAACCGCGTTCGCTTACTACTTTCTTGACCTTACCTGTATGCATAACCATCCTTTCTGCCTGCAACCTCTTTTTGAGTACAGGCCTGGTAAAATAAAAGAGCCCGGCTCTTTATGGTGCCGGGCCTTTTTGTGTTTTAGGTTATAATTTGACTACGTTCGTAGCCTGTTCGCCTTTAGGGCCCTGCGTGATCTCAAATTCGACCTGCTGGCCTTCAGTTAAAGACTTATATCCTTCACCTTGAATCGCGCTGTGATGCACAAATACATCGTTGCCGTTTTCAGGGGTGATGAATCCATAACCTTTTTGGTTACTGAACCACTTCACTGAACCTCTTGCCATTGCTTGCTACCTCCTTTTCTTCTGAAATTATAGTAAAAACCCGCTAGAAATCCGTATCACCTTTACCTGCTAGATCATACGCTCTCTAACGGGGCAAACAATGACACTACATAAAAAATCCGCAAAGTTAGATTCCTAATCCCTGCGGCTAAGACCTCTAATCTTTTTTACTACGTAGATACTATATCATACTTTTGCTATTTGTCAAGGGCTTATTTACAGCTACAGCACTCCTTGCCCAATAGAGTCAGGCTGACTGCGCCCAGGGATAACCCCAGGTCCCGCAGGGCTATATCATAAAACCCCTGCGTAAGCAAAAGATTGGCGACAATAGCAAGCAGCCACAAGGAAACTATCGTGCCTCCGATTCTGGGCTTAACTGCCACAATTATGCCCGCCGCAATCTCAACTACTCCGACCACCCGCATAATTACCTGGGCCGAAAGAGGCACCATTTTCATCGCAAACGGCGAGAGGTAAATTGTCCAGTCAGCCAAAATATTAAAAAACTTGTCCAATCCCGCAACTATAGGGGCAACCACAAAAATAATATAGAGCAGCCTGTATGCCAGACGCGTTGGAATAGAAGCCCTTTGCGTATTTCCCATTCCATCCCCCTTTCTTAACAACCTCCTGACGCCTAATTGCGCCAGCCAGGGCATCAAAAAGATGGAAGCAAAGATAGATATAAAAGCCCCGCCTATGATGACCGCCCCGAACCTTTGCGTGGGCGGAAACTGCGAGAATAGAAATACGCCAAAACCCAGCACGATAACCAGCATTGCGCTGACTACCGGGTTCCACATATATCTTTTTGCCTCTCTCCAGTTCTGCTCATCGGGGTGGTTGTTCTTTTTTCTCCATCTCCAGTTTCTGACCGTGTGCAGGGCTGAGTCTATCCCCAAACCCATGGCGACATTCACTGCCGGAGCGCAGACAATATCCAGCGGCACCTTCAGCAAACCGACGAAACCAAGCACGGTTACGGGTATAACCGAAAAACTAAGCGTCATAGCCAGCCCCACCTTGAATGAGCCGGAGGCAAGGCAATTAATGAAGAAAAATATCAACAATAAGCTGGCCAGGCCGTAGATGAGGCTGGACATCACCTGCTTTGACATATGCCCCTGGAGCACGAAAGTCCCGGCTGTTATTTCCGGCATGAACCCTTTTGATTCCACGGTATCCTTTAGCTGGCTGACAATATCCAAACGCGCGTGTTTGCGGCCATGCTCTTTCATGCGCAAAAGAAAGAGTCCATTCGCCCTGTCTTCGGAAATAAAAGTCTTGGAGACCTCGCCGAAGCGCTTGCCCTCCATAATAGACAACAGCCATTCCCACTTTAAGAAAGACGCAAAAGGCCTGCGCTTTGCCTGCGCCATCAAAACCGGCAAAGAGAGCACTGCGCCCACGGATTCGTGATTTTCCAGGGCAATCTGCAGGCTCCAAAGCTGTTTATAGGCCCTGGTGGTATTTAATTTTTCTCCGGAGCGGCTGCGTACCACGATGATAAGCGGGTTGCTGCCGCCGTTCTTGTCAATATATTGCAACCCCTGGGAGATCTCCCCTGTCTTCCTGAAATACGAAAGCAAAGAAGGGTCCTTGTCAATCTTCTTTAAGCCGGGAATTGCAAAGAGCGCGACGATAATGAGCGCAAGCGGGATAAAGCTCTTTACCTTATTAAGCAAATGGTACACGGAATGCTGCGCATACTCAATTAATCCGGCCTGGCCCTTTGGCTGCGGGACACTTCTTAAAAAAGCCGGATAGATTACGTAAGCAGCGGCAAAGGCAATGAGCGTACCCATTGCTCCGGAGATACCCAGCTCCCGTAATGGTTTTGCGGGGACCATCAGCAGGCTCAAAAAGCCTAAAAGCGTAGTCGCCATGCTCCAGAAAGAAGAAACAATCGTATACCGCATGGTCTGGCCGACCCGGCCGGCACCCAAAGGAAGATTCGGCAGGTGCTGCCAGTTATACGTCAAGAAAACTATAGGCGAGATAGTAAGCACAAAGACCACGGTTGCCAAATTTGCCGTCAGAAGCCCTAACTTGATATTCAAAAGATCGGCAGACATCAGCGTCCAAAGGGTGGCATTCAGGCTGCAAACCAAAGCGCCTAAGAGAATGAACCAGGAACGGAAAATATAAAGGATAACGATGCTAAAAATTACGAAAGCCAAAAGGCTGAAAATGCGAAAATCCCGCACCAATTGGCGCTGGATCAGTTTGACGATATAGGGTATCCCGGAAACCAGCACCCTGAAATCTTCTTTCCCTGCGGACTTGGCGATCTCTTCAACGCGGCTCAAGGTATCATCGGAATCCCCGCTTTCCAGAATCACAATGATATTTGTCCCCTGCTTGTCCTCGGAGACTAAAAGGCGCCTCCAGAAGGGGCTTTTTAAAGCATCATTAATATTATCGGGCCCATGGGTAATACTGACCACGCTCGTTACGCCGGCTACCCCGCCAATCTCATCGCAAAGGTTTTTTATCCTCTGCACATATTGCGAAGAGTTAACGCCTCCCTGTACGCAAAGGACCAACTGGGCATCCCTGCGCTTGAATAGCTTTGAAACGGTTTTTTCCTGTTGCAACTGGGGGTCGCTTGAGGAGAAAAAGAAATCCTCCTCTACGCGGGGGGTGATATTAACAAAGGCGGCCAATACCCATACCGAACAAACGGTCAAAACCAGGTAGGTGAATATTTCCTTACTCAGGAATCCGGGTTTTCTTTCGGAGTTCATCTTCAATGCAAACAAAATGTTTTTCGCTTCGATTTCATAAATCTACCGAGTAAGTCTTAATAAATTTCTCAACAGCTTTTACTGTTTCTCCTTTTAATCGCGCCGGGCTTGCGGCAACCCAGATAGCAAAATTATATAACTCTTGATTATCAACTTTCAGCCACTTCTTATTTTTATGAAGCAAAACAAACAGCGCGGTCATCGCAATGCGTTTATTGCCGTTCTGAAAAGGATGGTTTTTCACCATGAGATAAAACAAAATTGCCGCCTTGGATATCAGGCCATGATACAAAGATTTTCCAGAGAATCCCTGCAAAGGCGCTCCTAGGCAGCTTTCTAAAATATTAGGGAAACGCGTAGAGAAAGCAGGGATCGGCTCGTTAAAATCCATCGTCTCTTTGGCCAGCCTGAAGGCAAGATATTCAATTTCGGCTATTGAAATGAACTTCATAGGGCTATTCTTTGCCTAAAAGCCGCAACGTCTGGCCATACTCTTTGACCGTTTTCTTCACCGCAGCTTCAATTTCGCTCTTATTTCTTTTACTCAAGACCCGGCCGAGAATCTCGGGAAGAGAATCCTTCCGGATGACAAAACTTTTCCCTACTCTGATTGCCTTGATCTGGCCCTTTTTAATCCGCTTAAACACAGCCACCCTGCTGATACCCAAGATCTTTGCCAATTCAGTTGTAGTCATAAGTTCCTTATCTTCCATAGCTTATCTCATTAACTAGTTGATGCTTGGTTAACGTATGTTAACCATGATATCAAAGGTTAACATATGTTAACTTAATTGTCAAGTAAATCTTTTTAAGAAATATTACTTGCGTTTATTTGCTTTGAGGCTTTTTTCTCCAGTTTTCTTTGCTGCTTTTCCTCTGCCTTCTTTTTCCTGGCCAGTTCTTTCTGGTACTTTTTATATGAATAATTATCTTTGCTCACGATAATCTCCTCCTTCGAAAAACGGGTTTCCTTCCACCGCGCCCCTGGCTCTTCCTGCCTGGCTTCTTATCAGAATGCTCTCTTTGAGTAAAATCTCCTTCTCTGGCGGGGCCTTTACCGTATTCTGCTCTAAACGAACCTCCCTGTTTACGCCTGGAAAAACACTCCTTGCAATATACCGGACGGTCTCCGCTGGGCTTAAAAGGAACTTCGCATTCTTTATGGCACTCTGCGCAAATCGCCTTAGTAAACCTTCTCTCGCCGTAACTATTGCCCTGATCTCTTTTCTCACGATGGCGAAAGTGCTCAAAGCGCTGAGGAGGCCTCTCTTGAGACTGGCTGATTAAGCTATCTATCTTCTTCTCAAGAGCCATCAGCTGATGCTGTATTTTAACCATGAAAACCGCTATATCCGGCTTTGCCTGAGGCAAAGCTGAAACATCTTCCTGCTTAGGTTTTCTTTTCATTATATTTCCTTTCCCACAGGAGGTGGGACACCCGCCGATCCGACACGGCGGGGTGTCTAACCATCCTTATGAATAACCTAACCTGCGTAATTCAACCGCGACTTTTTCCCGCTGGTCGCCCTGCAGCTCAATCGTGTAATCCTTTACAGCTCCTCCTGTACCAAAAGTGCTCTTTAATTTCTTAGCCAGCTTCTCAAGCTGCTCCCGGCTTAAAGGCAAACCATAAATTATGGTTACGCCTTTATTCCTTCTGCCCACCGTCTCATGCCGTATCCTTACCTTGCCGGGAGTTGCGGGCAATGCGTTCCTTTTTATTTCACGGCATACGCACTCCTTGTTTGGTTTAGAACAATCAGGGCATATTGAACCCTTATCAGTAGAATAAATAAGATTGGAGCCAGTAATATCTTTCATGTTTTAGTCCAGCGCTACACTACATCGGCGTCCATGTGGACATCGCGGGAAAGGCGCTCAAAGTCATTCCTGAACTATCCATTTCTGTATTATTATAGCATAAAATTAAGAATGCAGGCTAAATTATCCGGGCGCGTAACAGTTCCAGTTTTTCCTTCCTGGTCAAGCTCTTAATCGCGTGCTCACGCTTACAAGCTGCGGAGCGATTCGGAAGATTCTCCTGATACACGAGTTTTACCGGGGTTTTATTTTTGGTGTAAAAAGCGCCTTTTTGGGAATTATGCTCTTTCAGGCGGCGGGGTATATCTGTGGTAATACCGGTGTAAAGGGACTTATATTTGTCGCTGCATTGGATTATATATAGGTGCCAAGGCATGAGTTTGTAAATAGATAAAAAACTGCCATTTTGAAATGGGGTTCCTCATTGGAAGCAACTCTAAATTCTATGTTAATGAGGCTCGATGGGTCAAAATGTTCGCCCAAGTAAGCATAGATTCAGCCCAATCGGAGTCCATATGGACATTGTGGGAGAGGCGCTCAAAATCATTCTTGAACCATTTATAGGTGGGCAGAAAACGGTTTGATTTCGGGGCGGATTCCAAAGCCTTAAGATAATCTTCAGTCTGGGTCAAGAACTGTTCCACTCGCTCCCTACGGCCCTCCATGGCCCAGCGGCATAAGCGTCCTAAGTTTACAGCAATATTTAAAATTATTTCCCTAGCATCCATCCTATTAATCCCTTAATAAAGATTCGATTAGCGCTGCAGCTTTTTTACGTATTTCTTCATCTAATATTTCATGGCTTCTGTTCTGCGTCGGCCTTAAATTAATCAAAGAATCAAAGTCCATCTCCCCTGTTTCTAAGTCTAACCCTGCTCCCCAAAGATCTTCCTGGCGACTCCCGTCTTCCAAGAGAAGCCGTTCACCGTCAACATGCTTTTCTCCACCCGCGGCTAAGATATTGCGCCGGACATCAACTACAATTTTTACGTAGCCCTTTAAATCTTCAGCTATTTTCTTTAGGATTTCCGCATCTATTTTGGCACGAACGATTAGTAGCATGTAAATATTATAGCATAAAATTAAAAATGTAGCCTAATTATCTACCCGAGAAACAAGTGAGAAGTTAGAAAAGAAGCTCAGCCGCAGCGCCTGATAGACAGGGACTGTCCCCGAAGGGGACTGTCCCTGGTTTACGGACGTCCTCGCTTCAGACAGCGTTACACTACATTTTTAATTTTCCGACATTTTGTAGTGTAAGCGATAATTTCCCTATCTCTTGACCCATCAAAGGGAATTCCGCCTTAGACTTATCCAGCATTCTTAACACGGCCTGACGCCATTTCTTCGGCAAAGTCAAAAATAATTCCTGAATTTCTTTCTTATCAACAATTACGGAAGTATAAATCGCCTGTTGCAGGTCTTTTAAACTTTTATCAAGCTTCCTTCTTCGTGAGGCAATAATAAGCTTATGGAGACAGAAACGACTTGGAGCCGGAACGCGAATCTTTTTACCGTCATCCATAACCATAATTGGCTTATCGAGCAGTAATCCAACATGCCTTAAAGGGATAGCATTAATACCGAGTTTATTCACCTTAACAGCCTTATCGGTACCTTTCCCCTTTTCAGCAGTAATAAACTCGATCTTTAATTCCACATTCCAGAGATATAGCGAACCATCGCTTTTGAAGTCTACCTCGAACCCCAAGGCTTCTAATTGTTCTACAAAATTCGCATGCTCTTTGCCATGAAAAGGAGTGGGTATCAGGAAATCGATATCCGGAGTCCGTAATGGGAAATTCTCTACGCCAAGATGTTTTTGGTATAACTTAAAGCACCAGCTGCCGATTAGTTCAACTCCTTCCTTAAAGAGATTGTTATTGACGAATACTTCGAGAATTTTGCTTATAAGATCAACCATGCCTTCTGCCTTCCGAGCGCTTGATTATCCTCAATGCCTCGTTGACCTTTCTTAACTCTACTCCTAACGCCTTGCGTTCTTTTATCTGGCTTACGACTTCTTCCGGCCTTCTTTTCCCTAAATATTTATGAACCACTCTCTTGCCAAGTCTCTGCTGAAGATAATAATATTTTTTGCCGGCTATCAGCCTTTCTTTTACGCTGCCTTTTAGCAAGTTGGATAGTTTTTTCTTAATCTTCTCTCTTGCCTGGAGGTAGTATTCCTTACTCTCAGATAGAATTCCTTGTAATACTTTCATGGGTTTCTCCTTTACACTACATTATAGCATAAAATTAAAAATGTAGTGTAAATTATTTTACAAAAAAAATTACCTAACAAACAGTAGAAAATAGGGTATTTGTTAGGTAACCAAGTGAAACCCCCTCTTCCTGCACCAGCAGGACACCGGCGCAATTCCAATAAGCGCCGGGTGCATTAAGGAAACAGCTTTAATGCCCCGCGCCCCCGCAAACAAAATCTTATCCGGAAAGAAGCTCTTCCTGCAGAAGGCAGGACACCGGCCTATCCTTTAAGGCCGGGTGCCTAGCCATCCTTTAGGCCAAGGTGCTTGCCCCGCCTTTTGCCGTTTTCCCGGCAGAAGCCGGGCACCAACGCAAATCCCCTTAAGCGTTGGGTGTTGTCTCTAATACCGGGGTAAAGCTGGTTCATAAGGAAACAGCTTAAATGCACCGCGCCCTGGGGGGCGCTCCCACATTGAGCGGGCAGTGGCGCTCGCTAGGCCGCTCGCTTCGTGCTTTTATTAGTGCGTGTGCGGCGGGTCCGCCGCTCTACAACAATAAAGAATCCAGTGTCGCGGCGTGCGTCCTCGCTTCGGCTCTCTTTACACCTTAAAAACAAAATTTTTTTAGGAAAGAACGGACTCGTCCGCTCCCGCTCCACAACAAGAGAAGATCCAGGGTCGCGAGATGCCCCGCCTCTTGCGGGCAGTGCTTCAAAACAAAAACCTTTGGGGCGGGCGTGGTGCGGGCACGCCCGCCCCACAACTACCCGTGTCGCCGGCAAAATTTGGTGCGGGCAAATTTTGCCGAATCCTTAAAAGAAATGTTGAGTCAAAGAACGAAAAAGAGATATTTCAAGGAGGCGAAAAATCAACTCCAAACAGTATAATTTTACCATAGA
>JBFMBZ010000015.1:0-6778 GCA_040754615.1 Candidatus Omnitrophota bacterium
AGGGCGCAGGCAGATGCCAAGCATGTAGAAATAGACCAGCATAAAGAGAATTACCCGGAATGTTTTTAAGGGAGAGAAAGAATGTTAGGTAGGTTGAAAGAAAATAAAGCCTTTAAATTCGCAGATACCTGTATTGTGGTTATACTGCTATTTTCCTTTGTTTTACCTAAAGAAGCCCTTGCTGCAAGGAGTGGCGCCGGAGGCGGCGACCTATCCGAATTTGAGCTAAAGGACGTGGCTATCAGCGTGGGAATAAGCCTGGGTACGGCATTAGCAGGCCAGGTTCTGAGCAGTGCGTGGGGTTCTGCAAATTCAGCGGCTACTGCTGCGCAAGCAAGCCAAGCTGGCCAAGTGGTCCGAGTGACTCAAATTCCTGAAGGACTGATGTCTATTGTAGGAGAAGGTTCCGGTGCAATAAAGACCGCTGGTACCCTGAAGACTGCCGGAACCCTATTAAGCGACTCCAGCCACTTGATGAGCGGTATAAAGACGTTATCCAACTTTTCTCAGATAGGCCGTACCATGTTGACCGGATATAATACATATGTAGCAGCCAGCCAGGTAGGCCGGGCAGTGGGCATGGCAGGTGTACACTATGACTGGAAGCCAACTACTACTTTTATTGCTTCAGCTGTTGCCACCGGAATGACTGCCGGTTTTCTTAATTCTGGTATGGCGTTGGGGAAAAATCTGGATAAGCCTGGTGAAATATATGTAAATAAAGAAATGGCACAATACATACAAGGTGAAGGCTTTAGGCACTATTTTCCTACAGACGGCGGCGTCACTACTAATATGGTTTTTAAATATGTGGCTGATCCGACAAAAGTCGCAGGAGCAACGGTTCTTTCTCCGTCTATGAGCTTTATTGCTCCTCAAATTGGTTCTATGGCACCCGTTAATATGCTAAAAGGTGCTTTCGTAGGCGGGATAGGCGGGCTTGCTAAAGCAAGCGCGATTGCAGCCATTGACGGGAGAGCCATTAAAAATAACAAAAACCCGAATGCCGGAGCGCAGATTGCCGGTATGATTACCGGATTGATGGCTACTCATTTCGGTAGGCAGCTGGTAGATAAGGACACATATATACCCGAAAAACTTTATGAAGTGGGGGATGCTACTAAAACTGCAGATGCTTCTAAAACACAAGCCACACAAAGCTCGCAGTATCCTAATATCAAGAATGATCCTTATAGCATTACCGGTAAAGGTAAGATACTTGATATGCCTGAAGAGCAACTGGCTTCTTCTATTGCTTCTGGGCCCGCGAGTAAATATTCTATTACTGAAGTTGCAAAAGCAGATTTAGATGGAAACAGGACACCTGGTCAGGTAAACATAGGTAAAGATGCTCATAACTTTGAAGTAGCCAACGCAAGAGAGAGTATTGAATTTGAGCGAGCTACTTCTAATCTCTATAAATGGCGGGATACAGAAGGAAGAGTGACTCCGGATACAGCGCTGTATCGGATTTTTGCCAAAGCGCCGTTTATTGATACTTTTAGCCGTGAGAGCTGGCCCGGGATTGCCAGTAGCGCCATGGGTACAGTGGTGAGTTATCATATGCAAAAACATAAAGATGGCAAAATATGGGCTCCATTAGCCGGCAGCCTGACTGAATCAATCAGCGGGAACATTTTCAGCAATATTGCCAATATCGGAGGCGTAGGTTTAGATTTATATGCAGGCAGTAATTATGACAAGATGGTTGCGCGGGCAAAATACGATGACGCGGTGCGTAACGAGGCCTTGAATAGGCATATGGATAGCGCAACCCCGCAGATAAAAGAGAAACTAAAACAGATTGAAGCTGCTGAACTTTCATTGAAAAATGATCCGAACAATCCTGAGCTCCAAGCACAATTGGGCAGCCTAAAAGATAGCCTGGCCGGGTTGAGTATAATAGAAGGGAAGGCTTTTGAATTCTTGGCAAAAGATGAGAATATTGATGAAAATCTTGGGCGTATTGGCAAGGCGATTTATGGCCAAAACCTAACTCCCGAAAAACAAGAACAACTCAGGCAGTACTTAACTGCTTTACGCGCCCAGCAAATTGGCGAGGGAGCAATGAGCCGTGCAGAATTAAACGAAAACCTGATTTTATTACAGGAGAAAACGCGCGTGGAGAATGCTTTAACATATAAAGCAGGAAACACAAAAGACAGAATCGGCTTGGGTGATGCCTTGGGAGCGCTTAAGACAAGCAAGTTTGACTTGGCGCTTAACAAAATTAAATTTGGCCTTCCCAGCAATATTTTTGAAAGCTCTGTAGGAGGCCTTACGCAAGTGGCGCTTAACCGTATCTTTAATGTGGACGTAGGCGACGAGGGAGATAAGGATAACGTGAAAATCTCAGTTGCCAGAGATATGCTTATTCCTTATACAGTGAGCATGGCTTCCGGCCTTGCCCGAGGTATAGCCTGGCATGCTGGCTGGGATTACACTAGTAATAAATGGCAATATGGGCCCGAGGGGAAGAATTACCGTCATGATTTTGCTATGCCGGAGATGTATTTTGGTAAACCCGGGGAGCCGGGTTTTGACTTCGTCCGTTATAAATCATACCAAAAGGATTATGTGGATGATATGGCGCGGTTCCTCAGGTTTGTGAAGATAAACAATTTTAAACCCGATTATGGAGTTGTCAATCATTATGAAAGAAAAAGGATTGACTTTAAGTCTAATAGCGATGGTAGCGTAACTCCCCTAGAGATCAAGGAGCCTTGGTGGGTGGCCCACATTATCTTCCGGGAAGATGCTAAGCCTTCTTTATTGCACTCTATCCAACGAAGCCTGGCGCAGGCAAACACAGACTTTTCCACCAGTATCCTTTCTTTTGGCAGGCCTTTAGTCCGTAATAGCGTCGGAGATTCATCTATAGGAATAGAGCCGGAACAAGTATCTAGCTCGGCATTTATGAGCTATGTAAGCGATTTACAAAATTTGGCATCAAAAGGTTTTGTGGATACTATGATTTACAACGCCCGGCAGGGAGCTGCTAATGCTACAAATAAAAGCCTCAGCGGTTTACTATTACAGGTTCCCGGAGTTCCGGATGCCTTCCATATGCAGCCTGAAAGGCTGGTACTTACTTCTACTTTAAGGACAGTGCGCGTTCCGGTTACTCTGAAAAATAGTTATTACAGCGCAAAGGTATGGGATAAAAATATAGGAGGGGATTACTTCAGGTTCTCTGGGATACATAGCGAAGAAGTCGGTGCCATTGCCAAAGATACCCCCGGTTTTGTTGAGGAGGGAGGCATTGTGGAACTTGGCCCCGAAAAAGCGGAGTTTCATATTGATAGGTTGTATAAATTTGAAAAAGGCAATATAGGAACTAAGATACACGAGAATGATGGTATAATTAGCGTAACTCCGTACAGAGCAAATGGCAAATCAGATTATTCGCAGAAATTAGTAAATTTAAATGGACAAACTGATCCCTTAGATTTGATTGCTCCTTATTTAGTATATTCCCATGAAGTTGCCAATATTATCAGTTCTCAGGAGCGGTTACAGGATTATTATTTTAGCGCACCCATAAAAGGCCTGCCATCCACTATCCAGAGCCTACAGTATGGTGGTGGAGGCCTGCCGCATGCCAATATCATGTTTTATGCCCCATTTCCTAATCCACTTTATAAGACCAAGGCTCAGACCGGGCCTATGACTTATTTGCGGCGAATGATGAATGGAACGGCTAAAATGCCTTCAACTAGTGCGCTTCCCGTTCCTAACAGCATTCCTGAGGCGCCAGATTCTAAAGAAGAGATTCCAAATCCTAAGATAGATTTGTTGACATAGCATAAGATAATGTCCAAACTATTAGAATATTAAGCCAAAAACGTCCAGTCTGGACAATAAACTAAGTTTTTATGGTCTCATAAAGAGAGTTGGCTGCAAGTCCCGTGAAACAAAGCTGCTGTTTTTGCCAACTCTCTTATTTTTTAGCGAAAAACGGCTCTCTAAAATACCGCTACCATATACTTGCCCATAGAGAATTCTAGCCGCACAATTTGAGAGTGAAGGTTAGAGAAATAAGGTCAAATCCAGGAGATTTTCTCTAATTCTATCAGGCCTAAAACCCCCGTATTCCCAAGCAGAAAAGAAGGGTTTCTCCGATAAGAAAACGCTCTCTTTTTATTGAAAAATTTCCTTGACAATTATATATATTATATGTTAGACTTTAGTGCAATTAAGAGAGAATTACGGAACGAAAAATCCGCGAGAATCGCGGAGCCGCATTAGGTTAGCGGAGGCAAACTTCGAGTAATCGGAGGGCGCAAAGCCACGGATCCATTAATAGCTGTACCAGGATAGCCGGGTTGCCGAATACCGACGGAAAAGTCAGTATTTGACAGCCCGGTTTTTATTTAAGAGCTTCATAAGAAGTTTTAAAAAGCATAAAAAATCTTTTGCAAATGAAAAGAGTTAATAAAAGAGCTAAATAATCAATGCAAGAGAAAAAAGAGCAAAAGCCACGGGAAGCCAGTAAAGAAGTAAAGCCGGAATTCAAATCCAGTTTTAAGGCCTGGATAAGAATAGTGGCTTTTATCGTTGTGGCTATTTTCCTTCCTGAACAGGTTGCGCAGGCAGTGGAATACGACTGGCGCATACTTTGGCAGCAACCAACAAGTTCTCCAGCTTTCAACCCACCCTATTTAAAAGACATCGCCAATATTGATGTCCCGCTTGCCGTAAGAAGCATCCTCTTGGATATTTCCGGAAAACCCATCAATGAAATAAAGATTTCTCCTACTCAGACTATTACATTAGAAAAGCCTTTGAATTTATCTAAAAGGCGCATTGAAGAATTATTTAACTGGCTTAAAGGAAAACCCTGCGGCGCAAAGGCGCTTTACGATTATTTGAGATTCCAGGGCATAGAGGCACAGGAGCAGGATATCGCAGTTATGGCCCTGACCGTGGATATTTTAAATGAAGTGGTTAAACCCCAGGGTAACCCCAAAGTCATCAAAAACTCCCTATACGCCCTATCAGAAGCGGCAAAATTCTTCGGGAATGAATTAAGCCCGGTCAAATTCGAGGTAACGAATCAACGAGATAGCAAGCTAACGAAATTCACTCCTTTCATCGCGCACTTAAAAGGCGACCACTATGTTTTGGTTACCAGGATTGATGATGAGAAGGTATATTACAGCGATGAGCATAAAGAAGAGTTCCTGCCTAGAGAGAAATTCTTCCAGAGGTTTTCAGGATATGCTTTGATTATCGGCCTGCAAGGTGAAACCCTAGATTTCAAATTGGTGCCTGACAAGGAAGCAAAGACAGTTATGGGCGCTGAGGATAGTATTTACTCTAGCACCTGGGATGATGGTAGCGGCGGTTATTACGGCAGTAGTAGTTTTTATATCCCAGCAGGGTATTCCATCCCTTCTATGCCTAGTTTCAGCACAAACAGTATCACGCCCAATTATTACTTTGCCCAGCCGATGTACGTTAACGATAAGGGGTTTAGTACCGAGGGAACTAAATTTATTAACCCCGCAGGTATGGCCTATACTTCAATACCGGATTATCAACAAACTCATGGTACGCCGGTATGGTTCCATAACGGTTTAGATGCTGTCGCGTTCCATCCGCAAGGCCCCTTTGTCAAGTATATTGACCCCTCTTTTATGAAGGGGTTAGGTTTGGACAAAATCAGAGTTGTTGATGCTCCAATGTCTGTGACAAAATTAGATCGCGATGGGAAGGCGTTTCAGTCCCAAAGGCCTGTTTACACCACTTCAACCGGGCTTAAATTTACATTGTCAGCAGTGCAAAAACAAAGCTTCATTAATGAGAACTTTAAGAATACTCTTGATAAGGACTCCAAAATTCCCAGCGCACAAGACCAGTGGAAAGATAAAGATAACCGTATTTCCAATATGCCTGCGCATGCCGGTCTTTCTCGGGCTCCCAATGGCTATGTAATCTTTGAGATTAACAGCCCTACGGATTTCTTCCATTGGAATTACGGGGCAGGGCCATATGTACAGCCTGGAGACGTGTTTTATGGTAAGGATAAAGACAGTATCGGGGGCCTCGGGTCCACTCCAGAGTTTCAGAAGCGCATAATTAGTTCCGACCCGGTAACCAAAGCTTACCAGGTACAGGCATCTCCGATAGGAGATTTCATCCTTAATCAAGGCCGGCTGACCGGGCTTACCCGGGCAGAGCCCGCCGGCAATAATTACGGCGGCATTGCTAAAGCTTGGGGCGAAGGTTTTGAAACACACGGCACTACCCAGCTATATTCTATTGGCGACACCAATGTGGCTATTTCCGTAGAAGGGGTAAACGCCAAAGGCATATTAGGAAATACCAACTGGGAGCTAAAGAATGTTTCAGGAAGCGCCAGATTCAAAGGCCAGGATGGGGAGCTTTTTAAGTTAATCTCAACCAGCGGAAGCGGGAATTATTCTGTAAATTTCGATTTAAAAAATAGAGTTGTTGACCAAAGCGAAATAGGGCCTTTTACGGTTGCAAACGGCAAGCTGCAGGGAGAAGGGAAAATTACCGGCATAGGCGCAGGCGAATTAACCACCAGGACAATTTCCGGCCAGCAGGTAGATTTTATTGCAAAAGGCTTGACTATTATACCCGCCTCAAATCCATATCTTAAAGGAAGCGATCAGGAAGAGAATAAACTCTCCGCGCTGAATAACCCTACAGAGTTAGATGAAATCAGGGGTTTGGTTTTTCGCGGTAGCGATCAAAAGCCGCAAGAGGGCATCACTTTAGCTAATGGTGTTTTCCCGATGATTGTGTTTAA
>JBFMBZ010000016.1:0-31054 GCA_040754615.1 Candidatus Omnitrophota bacterium
CCCCTGGCCAAGCCATATCCATAGAAAACTCTTATGCTAAATTAGACTGTTCGCAAACCACGGCCTCCGGCTCAGGCAATACCTTAACCGTAAGATGGGCAATTACCTTTAAGTCCACCTTTACCGGGACCAAGAACACCTACCTTGGGGTAAGGGATGATTCCGGATTACTCAGCCAAGCCAAGAAAGGCACCTGGACAATCACGAATTAAAGGATGAAGAAAGTATTCAATATTCTATTAATTATTTTTTTCCTGAGCGCATCAATTTCTCCCTGTTTTGCATATCCGCAGGCTGCGGCGTTCCTTTGCGAAACAGGGCTAAAGTTATACCGAGAGGGCAGGGTTGATGAAGCCCTGCATGAGTTTAGGAAGGCTTTATTGGCGCAACCGGGTTATGAGCCGGCGCTGATATATATTGAAATGATAGAAGAAACAGGCGCGCCCAAGAAAAGGGAAATAATTCCTACAACTTACACTCCTGTCGCGGCAACAAGGCAAGAAGCAGTAAATGAATTAATCGAGCTTTATGAGCTTCAAAGAGAAATGGTCAGGGATAGGGAGCTTTTAGGTACAAAACTAAGGCCTGCGCCATTTCTTGGCGAAGAAATCAAGGCTCCGGCTGTGCCGGGAGTTCTCACTCTGGACGATTCATTTTATAGCTTAAAGGTGCCTATAGAAATAGAGGAAGGGAAGAGTTTCATTGTGAAGGGCAGGAGCATCCAGAGGTTTTTAGTTACTAACCCGGATGTTTTAACCGCAACAAAATCTGGGCCTGATGAATTGACAGTAACTGCCAAGAGCGTCGGCTACTCATATTTACATATTTGGGATGATAACGGCCGCTGGACCACCGAGTGGCTGGGGATTATGCCTAAAATAGAAGGCCTGACCCTTGAAGAGTCATTACGCAGGCAGGAAGAAAGAGCGGGAAATTTCAGGTTGAAGTATTCTGTGAATTGGTCTTCTTTTGAGTCCGGGCCGAGTATAGATAATTTAGAGCGCACTAGCCACACCTGGACCCATAGTTTAAGGTTAAACGGAGAGACTCCCTACGGAGATTTGGATTCTGCGATAACAGTGAATAGGCGAAGCACCATAACAGACCTTTCTTATGCTTCCGTAGGTTTGACTAACGGCAGGCTTGGCCAATTTAAAGATTTTGGTTTTCGGGTTCTTGATTTTTATCCACTTTTTTATAACCTCACTTTAACTAATACAGCTTTAAGAGGGTTAACATTTTTCTCTCCGGCTTTTGATAAGAAATTGGATTATTCAGTATTTTGGGGACGAGAAGGCGGGGGCAGGTACGGAATTTTTGCTGCAGGTATAGAAGATACCAGGGACGCGTTTTTAGAGGGTTTTGGCCTGAACTATTCTCCTTCCAGAGAAAATAATTACAAGTTCAGCATGGTACACGGTTACGGCTCTGACCGGCTGGATAATTTAAATAAATTCGGTTATGACCTCATTGGCAACTGGCTCTTTGACAAATGGCATACTGGTTACGAAGTAGCCTTTGACTCAGAAACCTTTGCGCACTTATTTAAGGCAAATTATATTCAGCCAAGAGTGAATTTCGGCACTGAAATCAGGAATATTGATAAGAAATTTGTAAGTATGACAGGAGTAGGTTTACAGCAGGGGCAACTTGGAGTCTTGTCGCATATAAATCTTACTCCCACCGATGATCTTAGCTTGCAAAGTAAGTTAGATGTTTATCAGGATAGGCTTTTCCCAGCAGAAGATAATAATGGACGCTGGAACGAGGATTTTGATATTTCCGCAAACTACGTATTTGATACAACTTTGGCAATGAGCGCCGATTACAGCTTGCAGAATGATTTGGGAAGGCTTTCGCAATTCCGATCTCATACTTCCGGTACTGGAATTTCTAAAAGGTTTAGATTCTTTAGAGACATATTTACCTCCGCAAGGTATACTCGTCAAGAAAATACCAATTTTACCTCGCCATCTTTGGATTATATAAATGATAAGATTCTGTTGAGTGTAAGATTCTCTTTAATCCGCCAATTATATTACTTTGCCAATAAAGAATTCAACTGGCTAAATGAAAGGGCAACTGCTTCGCATACGCAGCCGAGTGCATTTGAGACAGGCGTTGACTGGAACAGCCAACTGGGAAAATCACCTTTCTGGGGCTCTATGCGCTTTACTTATCGCGACGAAGAAGACACTATTTCTAACCTGGCTTTCCTTTCGGGAGAGGATTATATTGAAGGCTATTCTGAGTTGACTTACCGGCCCACAGAAGAAAGGGAGATTTATGGGTCTATGCGCGTGCGTAATTCCTGGGCTGATAACCCCAATGTACTAAAGCGCATTGAAGCTACTTTTAATGCCGGGATGCGCTATGCCTGGGATACCGGCTTACGCTGGGAAACAGTAGGCAATATTGAAGGCTACGTGTTTAAGGATATTAACTCCGATGGGTTAAGGCAGCGCGATGAGCCGCCGGTTGAAGGGATGAAGGTTTGGCTGGGAAGAGATAAGTCGCTGGTAACCGACCTCTTCGGTTATTATAAATTTAAAGGCGTAAGGGCAAGAAAGGCCTATGTGAGCTTAGATACCTCTACAATTCCTGCGGGGTTTGTTTTAACCGTTCCTGCAACCCAGGAAATAGGCATAATGCAGAACCAGACCTTAAGGCTGGATTTTGGAATTTTCGCACGCACAGAAATTTCAGGTTATATTTTTGAAGATATTGACGCAAACGGCATGTTTGGCCCGGGAGATAAAAGCGTTGGGGGAGTAATTATTAGTTTAGAAGATGGAAGTAAAGCTGTAAGCGATAATTCCGGAAGATACTCTTTTACCAAGGCAACCAGGGGAGAGCATACTTTAAGTTTAAATTTAAGCACCTTACCAGTATATTACCTGCCGCAGGTTGCGATAACCAAAGAAATCACCCTCTTTGAGGGTGTTTCCTACTATTACAACGTCCCCTTAAAAAGAATTCAGGAATAGCCTTAACGGCTGTAGATAGTCTGAACATTTTTAGAAGAAACCGAGGCCATCTGCACAATCATAGAATTTTCCTGACGGGCTTCTCTTTTTTCTTCCTTTTTTGTTTCTTTTTGCGCTGGCTGAGTTTCTTCATATTTGGCTTCCTGCGTAGTAAGCGGTACATTTACTCCGGGGATAGCAGGAATTGTTACGGATACCGGTATAGTCTTACTTTCTCCTGCCCAGGCCGTATTAAGGATAATTAGGATTGCGATTAAGGTTATTAATGCGTTTCTCATTTCCCACCTCCTTATTCTTTGTGTTTTGATGTAGGCCCTTGAATAAAGTTTCACAAAAAGGCCCATTTACCCCTCCGTGGCTGGTGGGACTGACCCCTTGAAATCATGGCCCAAGATTGCCTTAATCCTATTTTCCAGGTCTTTTTCAGTTTTTATGCCTTCTCCGCCGATACGCAATGCCTCTATGAAATCAACTAACCATGCCAGTATTTTTGCCCTCGATAACTTTGTGCCGGTAGAAAAGAGCGCGTCCTTGCCCATCTTATCGAGGAAATCAACTTCGTCCCGGCTTAAAAACGTCACCACTCGTTGATTTTTTTCCGCACTCATTATCTCGTTCATCTTTGCCTCCTTTAACTAAAAACCCCAGCGAAATCCGGCTGGGGTATTTAAACAAAAACCCTAAAGGCATCTTTAGGGTTTTTCTCCACTTTGGCAACCCCGCTACCCGTTCGGGCCGGAAGTTTTGCGCCCCAGCATTACTGCTCGCGCCATATTTCTTAGCGCGTCCGCCGTTTAATCTGGCGGAAGTTAGCCTTTATCAGTTGGTATTCCTAATTGTCAATATAAGTATAACATATATGGAGCAAATTTTCAAGGTTGCAAACTTATAAAGTGGTAATTTGCAAATATTGGCAGTTTTTATTCAAGGAGGATGGAGATTTGTTTTACGAAGCCCATCCTTATCTGGCTGGCATAGGGAAAGGGGATTATATCTGAAATGAGCTCTACTGTAACTGCGTCTTTATCTTGGAAGTTTATTTTTGTAATCTTTGAGCCGGTTTCACCGAAGGTGTTTTTCCTTTTTGGATTATGATAAGTGACCTTTATTTTACTTAAAAAGGTAAAGCTGTAATTGCCTTTTTTATCAAACAGCCATCCTGAAAGCGCAGGCTGAAAGCGTAAGGCGAGCGTATTATCCTGACTGACGAAAAACGGGCTCTTCCCGCAGTTCATCACGAGCCAGATGTTTATAAATTCTGCGGTTGAGCCGGAAAGCCGCGCCACAAAACCGTTACCATGCAGGCGTTTATCGGGGAAGGCGCTGCTTACCAGGAACGAAGAGTTTTCCAGGATGCTCCTTCCGTATTTTTCAGGGGCCTGAAAGGGGATAAGCACATTTTTAAACTCCCGGTAAAATTCTTCATACAATCCGCTCTTTAAAAGCTCAAGCAGGTATTTATATTCCATATGCAGCCATATGGATTCGTTCTCAAGCCATCCGGGAGTGAATACGCGGCATCTTCCGATTTCCTCAGGCATCTCTTTAAGAGGGGCGGTGACCTTATACATTTTTAATTTTTTATCATAAAGGAGGCTTTTCTTGGTAGCTTCATATAATGCCTTTGCCTCATTTGAATTTTTCGTTAATTTAAGGCCGTGTACCTGCGACTCTAAGAAAAGCGGCAGTTTCCTTTGATTGAATTTAGTAGGTTTAATAAAATTTTCTTTGAGCATTTCGTAGTCAGCCACTTCATTGATAAAGTAAGCGTTGTAAAGAGCTTTAGTTTTATCTTTTGCTTTATTTATTCCGGCTTCAAGCTTTTTTGCGGCTTTTTCCAGAAAAGAGTTTAAAAATTTAACTTCGGTTTCTTTTTCCTCTCCGCTTAAGCCAAGTGAGGTTTTCTTGCGGTACTCTTCTTTTAAAGAATGGCTTTTATCCCAAAAAAGGTAATCTTTATTATCTGATGGAGCCTGGAAGTATTCAGTTATAAGCTTATCGAGCTCAGCCAAAAACCAGTGGATTTCTTCACAGAGGAGAATTTTCTCTACCGCGTATTTATTAAGTCCACTTTTTACAAAACCGACCAGCCTTTTTAATTCCAGTGTTTCGCATAGAGATGAGCCAGAGAGGGCAGGCAGGCCGTTAAGGGCGTCAAACCAGTTAGGCTTGTCTGCTTCCATGGAAATGCCTGTTCCGAATGGGTCAAGGGTAGCGATTTTATTTGCTATAAGGCAGAATAATTTGTTTATCAGGGTAGTATAATAAATTTCGCCTTCGCCGTATTTTGTCCTTACAAGATGCGTAAGGCCTTCCCGCTTTTTGAACATCTCCTTCTTTGCGCTGTCTGAGATGACGGAGTGAAGCTGTTTTATGCGGCCGTCTATAATTACATATTTTTCAGAACGGGGACGGACAACTTCGGAGTTGTCATAAAAACTGAATACCCTCTTTTTAAAGAGGATTTCTTCTTCATTTTCCGGGTAAATAGCCAGGTAATTTTCCAGTAAATCCAGGTTATACGACCAATGGTCTGTCCAGAACCCCTCGCCGTGCTCTGCGTCCTGTATTTTTACGCTGTTAGAAACGAGAACCCCCAGAAAATCATCGTAAGGGATTTTTATTCTGATTTTGTTTTCTTCAAGGAAAAGGATTAGGCTCCCCGGGCTAAAGGGCTTAGTAAGAAATGAGGAGAGCTTGGGAATATGTTTTTCTTCTATAACTTCCTTTAGCTTGGCGTTTACATAATCTTTTTCTTTTAATAGAAAGCTTATTCCTTTAATAACCAGCGGGTTATAACCGTCAGTCTGTATGAGGTTGTAGAATAAAATCAGGTTTTCATCTTTTATCTGTGTGTTAAACCAGGCGTCGCATCTTCGGTTTTGGTTTATATCACGGTAGTTTCCGTTGCCCTGCGAGAAATAGGTAGGTTGAATCTGGAATTTATTGTAGTCGCGCTCCAGGTCTCCGTGTTTTCTTGAGTAAAGGTAAAATACGGATTTCCCCGATTGAGAATTAAAGATTACCGGGTAGCCTCCGCGCAAAATGTTGTCTAAATAGGTTTGTTTGGCATAAAGGTCAAAAACCCTTGAGCTTGAGTGAGTTGCTATTTCTTCCTGTAAATCCTCAATAAGTTTTCTATTTTCTTCTTTTTTTGCCGCGATGTATTCAGGATTGGTGATTTTTTTGAGAGAGTTATTTAATGCTTCCTCGCTTCTCATATAACCCGTCATGGAACAAAGCCCGGCTTCCTGCTGTGGGGCGAGTTTTAAATCAAACAGAGAGAACCCGCAGGGTGTTTTACTGGTTGTAATTTCTTCTTTCGGGTGCAAAAAGTTTTTTTCCGAAAGAAAGAGCCTGGGGCATGAAAAGTCTGTTACCGGGCCGAATATGGTTTGCGGGTCAACAATGGGCTTTAGTAATTTGGCTTTATTCCCTTTGGTAAGGAAGCTTACATAAAAGTTTCCTTCTTTGATATGGATCACTTCCGGCCGGTCAGTGGGGTCAACGTCCAATTTGTAAAACGGGGCTTTATTCTTCAGGTTTTCCACCTGCATCCAGGCTTCAATTGTCCGGCCAAGCTTTTTTAAGAATAAATTGCTTGTGCCATAGGGGATAACCTGCGGCAGTCCGTCCAGTACCTGTATGTGTTTTGTCTTTTTGCCCAGATTTTTCAGGGTAACGGCCCTTACCAGGGCAGCATAATTTTCATTGGGGATATTAAAATATTCTACGTTTATCTTGAGCTTTAAGGTTTCATTCGTTTCTTCTAACTTTAAATCATAAGCAGTCTGCATGAGCCGGTTTGATAAATTAAAGCCCAGGTTCACATAACCGTTGTGAAAGGGCTCATAAAATAACGTTTTTTCATTTTGATACGATTTTATGAAGGTGCGAAAGCCCTGCAGGGGGGTGAATTGCCAGGCTTTGTTTGCCGGGAAGAATTCCAGTATGGAGTGGTCTTTGTCTTTTGTGCCGAGGGAAGCGATTGCCTGGCCGCGGTTCACATAGAATACCCACATCGGGGTGCCGTATTTACCCGCAATTGCCGGGAAGAAGTTGGCAAAGGGCTTGGCAAAATTGTAGTTTTCTATGACAAATTCGCCTTGGGGGCTTAAGTAGTATTTAGGTTCCCTGTTTGTGATTTTCAATTTATCGCGCTCCTTTAGAGCATTAACAACGTATTTTACAATAATTAAATCTTTTGTCTATAAAAATCTTTCCCTTAGCTCTAGAAACAGTTTCCATTTCAATCGGGAAGCTGTTTCCATTCCAATCGGGACAGTGGGATAGTACAGAAGGATAAGAGCATGTATACCCACTTTCCCGAACAACTCGGAAACTGTTTCAATTGATTTGACTTTAGTAATAAAGAATGTTATTATAATAATTTAAATTGGGGGAAAAGAGATGGCTATAGATAAAAAGACGGTTGAGTATGTCGCGCATTTAGCGCGTATTGAATTGCAAACACAGGAGTTAGAGAAATTATCCCGGCAGCTTGAGGATATCCTTTCCTTTATTGATAAATTAAAAAAGCAGGACATTACAAACATCGCTCCCACAAGCCATATCCTGCCTATTCATAATGTGTTAAGGGAGGACATCCCCAGGGAGTCATTATCTGTTGAGAAGGCATTAAAGAACGCGCCTAAGCGCCAGGGTAATTTCTTTACTGTGCCTAAGATTATTGAATGAATAAATTAACTGCCCACGAGCTGATAGAAAATATTAAAAACAATAATGCTGCTTCTATTCAAGTTGTTGAGGCGATAGAGAAGAGAGTCAAAGATATAGATGCTAAGATAAAGGGATATGTTCGTACTCCTGCCTCTGAACTTAGTTACTCAGGGGACATAAAGCCACCTGCCTGTCCGGCAGGCAGGCAAAGTCACAAAGCCACATTAAAGGGCATTCCTATTTCAATCAAGGACAACATCTGCACCGACGGTTTTAATACCGAGTGCTGTTCTAAAATCCTGGAAGGTTTTAAGCCGCCATATGATGCAACTGTAATCAGGAAATTAAAGGAAGCCGGTGCGCTGGTATTAAGTTTAAAAACAAATATGGATGAATTTGCCTTCGGTTCCTCAACTGAAAATTCCTTTTTTGGCCCGACGCATAATCCCTGGGATTTGGAGTGCGTTCCCGGAGGCTCTTCCGGAGGCTCGGCAGCGGTGGTTGCCTCTGATGAGGCTATAGCTGCTTTGGGCTCGGATACCGGAGGTTCTATCCGCCAGCCGGCTTCATTCTGCGGAGTTGTCGGATTAAAACCCACATACGGGAGGGTTTCGCGCTACGGCCTGATTGCTTTTGCCTCAAGCCTTGACCAGATAGGCCCGATTACAAAAGATACGCGGGACTCTGCCTTATTAATGAATGTTATTTCAGGTTACGACCCTAATGATTCTACCTCGGTGGATATTGAAACCCCGGATTATACTAAGGCATTGGATAAGGATATAAAAGGCTTAAAAATAGGAATCCCCAAAGAATATTTTGTGGAGGGCATTGAACCCGAAGTTAAAGAGGTTATCCGGGAAGCGATAAAGAAATTAGAGGGCTTGGGAAGCATTACCAAAGAAGTTTCCCTGCCGCACACAGAATACGCTGTGCCGGTTTATTATATCATTGCTACTGCCGAGGCAAGCTCCAATTTAGCCCGTTTTGATGCAGTGCAGTATGGCTACAGGGCGGCCAGTTTTACTAACTTAATTGATATGTATAAGAAATCGCGCGGAGAGGGCTTTGGCCAGGAAGCAAAAAGAAGGATTATCCTCGGGACATTTGTGCTTTCGCATGGTTACTATGACGCATATTATTTGAGGGCGCTTAAAGTGCGCACGCTCATAAAAGAGGATTTTGATAAGGTATTTGGGGAATTTGACTGCGTGGTGACGCCTACTTCTCCGAGCCCGGCATTTAAAATCGGAGAGAAAATAGAAGACCCTTTAAAGATGTACCTTTCGGATATCTATACTATCTCGGCAAACCTTGCCGGGATACCCGCAATTTCTATTCCTTGCGGTTTTACCAAAAAAGGGCTGCCGGTAGGCCTGCAGATTTTAGCCAAGCCCTTTGCCGAGGAGACGCTTTTTCGGGTAGCGAATGCTTATGAGCAGAATACCGAGTGGCACAAAATGAAACCCAAAATATGAATTACGAAGCAGTTATCGGATTAGAGGTGCATCTGCATTTAAAGACAAGGACCAAGGCTTTTTGCGGATGCTCTACAGAGTTCGGCAATGAGCCAAATTCTCAGACTTGCCCGGTGTGCCTGGGTTTTCCCGGTTCGTTACCGGTATTTAACCGCAGGGCCTTAGATTATGCGATTAAGGTAGCCCTGGCTTTAAATTGCAAGATACAGGAATACACAAAGTTTGACCGCAAAAACTATTTTTACCCGGATTTGCCGAAGAATTACCAGATTTCCCAATACGACCTTCCTTTGTCGCGCGACGGCTACCTTGACATCGAAGCAGAAGATAAACCTAAGCGCATTGGTATCCGCAGGGTGCATATGGAAGAGGACGCAGGTAAATTAATTCACGAGGCAGGCTTAAGCCTGGTAGATTTTAACCGTGCGGGGATGCCCTTACTTGAAATAGTAAGCGAGCCGGACATTAATTCTGCTGATGAGGCATATGCGTATCTTACCGGTTTAAAAAGCATACTGGAATACCTGGATGTTTCTGACTGTGATATGGAAAAGGGGTCGCTGCGCTGTGATGCCAACATTTCCGTGAGAGAAAAAGGCACTACAGGATTGGGCATCAAGGCAGAGCTGAAGAACATGAATTCTTTTAAGGCGGTGAGGGATGCCTTGAATTTTGAAATAGAAAGGCATACGGCAACGTTGGGAAAAGGAGAAAAAATCATTCAGGAAACCAGGCTTTGGGATGAAAAGGCGCAAGAAACAGCCTCCATGCGCACAAAAGAAGAAGCGCAGGATTACCGTTATTTCCCCGAACCGGATTTACCGGCGTTTATTATAAAGGCCGAGAAGATTGAAGAGGCCAGAAAAACTATCCCGGAATTGCCGCGCGAGAGGGTATTAAGATTTATGCGAGATTATAATTTATCGGAATATGACGCAAAGATTCTCTGCGCATCAAAAAAAGACGCTGAATATGCGGAAGATTTGATAAGGCTATACCCAGACAAAGATAAAAAACCTATAGTAAACTGGTTAATTGGTCCTTTAACTTCAATAGCAAGTTCGTCAAATCTGAGCATCTCCCAAGTAACGATCCCCGGAGGCAAATCAGAATTCATAAAATTAGTGAAATTTGCGCAAGATGGTTCTGTGTCCAATCTAACTGCTAAGGGGGTTCTAAGCGAATCGGTCATTTCTGGACAGACATCCTCAAGCATTATCCAAGAAAAACAATTATTTCAGATTTCCGATGCCTCAAGCTTAAATGCAATCATAGAAGAAGTGGTAAATCAAAACAAGAGATCAGTTGAAGATTATAAACAGGGCAAAGCAAATGCCCTGATGTTTTTGGTGGGCCAAATTATGAAAAAGTCCGGGGGAAAGGCAAACCCGAAGTTAGCCCAGGAGTTGTTAAGGCGGAGGTTATCTGATGCGTAAAAAAATCTTCATAAGTTTTACTGTCGGCGTATTAATTTTCACGCTGGCTTCTGTATCCTTGTCTGCGATTGAAAAGAAGAAAAAAGACGAATACTACAGGCAGGTTGGGCTTTTTTCTGATACCATCGCGATCATCCAGTCAGAATATGTTGACGAGCCCAGCCCGAAAGACCTTATCTACGGGGCTTTAAAAGGGATGATTTCTTCCCTTGACCCGCACAGCCAGTTTCTGGACCCGGAAGCCTATAATGAACTGAAAGTTGACACTAAGGGCAAGTTCGGAGGCCTGGGCATTGAGATTACAATTAAGGACGGGCTTTTGACGGTAATAACACCGATACAGGATTCTCCTGCCTGGAAGGCCGGAGTAAAGCCAAATGATAGAATAGTAAAAATAAATAATGAGCTTACCCGCGACATGACCCTGACCGATGCGGTCAAGAAATTAAGAGGTAAGCCCGGAGAAGCGGTAAACATCACCGTATTGAGAGAGTCCGAAAAGAAGCTTTTAGAATTCAAGATAGTGCGCGATATAATAAAGATTGAAGATATCAAAGAGGCCCGGGTATTGGAAGAAGGCATCGGGTACATCAAGTTAGTTGAATTCAGGGAAAATACGATTCAGGATATGAATGCCGCGCTTGAGAATTTGTCCAAAGGCGGGATGAATGCCCTTATCCTTGATTTACGCAATAACCCGGGAGGCCTTCTTGACGAGGCAGTTAAGGTGGCGGAAAAGTTCATTGAAAAAGGAAAAGTCATTGTTTCTGCGAAAGGCCGGAAAGATTCTCAGAACCTTGAATTTAACTCGCAGTTGGGGCGCCCGATACTGAATGTGCCGGTAGTAGTTTTGATTAACGAAGGCTCGGCTTCTGCGAGCGAAATAGTTGCCGCCTGCCTTCAGGATTATAAAAGGGCAATAGTCGTAGGCGTAAAGTCTTTTGGCAAGGGTTCTGTCCAGACCGTTGTGCCGCTCTCCGACGGTTCAGCGCTTAAGCTTACTACAAGCAAGTTTTTTTCCCCGCTTGGCAAAGTCATCCACGGCACAGGCGTTACTCCGGATATTATTGTAGAAGAAGGAAAGATCGAGCTCTCCCAGGCAGAAAAAGATAAAAAAGAAAGCCCGGAAGATATCTTTGAAGAGATAGAAAAAAAAGATAAGCCTGAGGATAAGCCCGACAAGGGAGAAAAAAAAGAATTTGATTATAAATCCGACAACCAGTTGATGCGCGCGGTAGATATCTTAAAGGCGGTCCGCCTTTTTAAGGACTATAAGAGTTGATGCGTAAAAAAGAACGTAAATACAAGCTGATTATAGGGGCCCTGCTGGCAATTATCGCCCTGCAGGGTATTGTTTTTATTGCCTCAAGGCCCAAGAAGCCCGTAATTGTGAAACGGCCGAGAGAAATCAGCGGGAGGATTGCAATTGTCATCGATGACTGGGGGTATAATCTGCGTAATTTAAATAACGTTTCAGAGATTAAATATCCCTTAACCATAGCAGTACTGCCGTCTTTAAGTTATTCCAGGGAGCTCGCAGAAGAGTTACGGAAAAGCGGTTTTGAAGTCATCCTGCATTTGCCGATGGAGCCGCATGAAAAATACCGCCTGGAGAAAAATACGTTGATGACCAATTTTAACGAGGAAGAAATAAAAAAGATTATGGATGGTGCCCTTACGAGCATCGCCTATGCAAAGGGCGTTTCAAACCACATGGGTTCTAAAGCCACGGAAGACAGAAAGACAATGGGCATTATATTTAAGGAACTTAAAAAAAGGCACCTTTATTTTCTGGATAGTTATGTTTCTCCGGAATCGGTTTGCCAGGGATTGGCGAAAGAAATGGATTTGGATTTTGCTAAAAGGGATATATTTTTGGATAATGAAGAGGACCCCCTGTACATTAGACAGCAACTGGATAAACTAAAGAAGCATGCGAAAGCAAGAGGCAGCGCAATCGGTATCGGCCACGACCGCAGGGTTACTTTAGAGGTCCTGAAGGAAGTTATGCCGAAGTTTGAAAAAGAAGGCTATAAATTCGTTTTCGTTTCAGATTTATTAAAACAATAAAATAAGGGACGGTTCTGGAATCAGATGGGGACGGTTCTGTTTATACAGGAAGACAAACAGAACCGTCCCTAAAGCACCGAGAACCTTCCCTAAACAGACATGTACGTATTAGGCATAGAAACTTCGTGCGATGAGACTGCCGCATCCGTGGTTGAAAACGGCAAAGATGTCCTCTCAAACGTAGTTAGTTCCAGTTTAAGGTTTCATGCAAAATACGGAGGCATAATCCCCGAGATTGCCTCGCGTATGCAGCTTGAAACAATAACCCAGGTTACGCAGAGCGCGATAAGGGAAAGCGGAATAAGCCTTAGGAATATCGGCCTGGTAAGCGTTACTTCTTCGCCCGGGCTTATCGGTTCTTTATTAGTCGGAATATCTTTTGCCAATTCCCTGGCGTTGAGTTTAGGCATTCCTTTGGTAGAATTAAATCATTTACACAGCCACATCTACGCAAACTTTTTGGGTAACAGTAAGGCAAGGCTTCCGGTAATAGCCCTGGTGGTTTCAGGCGGGCATACCAGTTTATTTTATGTAAAGAGCTTTAAAGAAATAGAACCCTTGGGGGAAACGCAGGATGATGCCTGCGGCGAGGCGTTTGATAAAGTAGCCAAGATTCTCGGCTTAGGTTATCCCGGCGGGCCAATTATAGAAAAATTAGCAAAGAAGGGGAACGCAAAAAAAATAAAATTTGCCTGTTCCGGGACAAAAAATCCCCTAGACTTCAGCTTTAGCGGGATAAAGACCGCGGTACTTTATTATGTGCAGCGGCATAAAAACGAAATGGACCCCAAGCTCAGGGCTGATATATGCGCATCTTTCCAGGAAGCGGTTGTATCTGTTTTGCTGCAGAAGGCTTTCCTGGCATGCAGCATAAAAAGGATAAAGAGCATAGTTGTCGGCGGCGGGGTGGCGGCAAATCACTGTTTAAGGCAGAGGCTTTCGGAAGAGGCAAAAATTAAAGGCATAAGCGCTTACTTTCCGCCTCTTTCCTTTTGCCTGGATAACGCGGCAATGGTTGCGGGGTTAGGTTACAAAAGGAGGTAAAATGTTTAGTGATACGGAAATCTTAAAACGCTTAAGTTTCGCTGTGGTTCTAAGCGGCCTGATAGGCCTGGAAAGAGAGTTGCACAGAAGGACCGCGGGTCTTCGGACGCATATACTTGTTTCTCTGGGTTCCTGTCTTATAATGTTGACATCTATTTATGTTTTTGATATATATAAGGGTGAGGTAGCGGTTGACCCTGCGCGTATTGCGGCAGGAGTAATTACGGGTATCGGTTTCTTGGGCGCGGGAACGATAATCAGGGAAAGGGAGGGAGTAAAGGGACTTACTACGGCAGCGAGCCTCTGGGTAGTAGCCGGATTAGGCCTGTCTGTAGGGTGCGGTTTTTACAGCGCAGCGATTTTTACAACAGTTTTGTCCCTGATCGTGCTCTTCCTTCTGCGGTATTTGGAAGGCGTGATCCTTCTTAACGAGCAGAGAAAAAATCTGAAAGGAGGCAGGCATGGCATTTAAAAAGCAAGTGGAAGAAAAACTTCTTGATGTGGATGCTGCTATGCAAGGGACCTTAAGTTTCAAGGAGCCGGTAAACCTGCGCATAAACGGAAAATTTGAAGGCAACCTTGACGTGAAAGGCAGCCTCACGATAGGCTCGACTGCGATTATTTATGCCGATATAATCGGGGATAACGTTATTATCGGCGGCAGGGTAAAGGGCAGGATTACTGCGAAGGAAAGCCTTACGCTTTTACCCACGGCCATAGTGGAGGGGGACATATACCCGGCGAAATTGAACGTGGCAGAAGGCGCGGTTTTTGAAGGGATTTGCTCCATGCTGCACGATTTCCTCAATGCCCAGGAACTTGCGCGATACCTGGAAGTTGACCTTAACTCCGTAATGGAATGGGCGAATGCCGGAAAGATGCCGGGGTTAAAAGAGGGGAATGACTGGAAATTTGAGAGAAAAGCCATTGATTCATGGGTTGCCACCGGAAAGATATCTAAATAAAGACAATTAAAAGAAAATAATTATGCCTGAAGAAAAACTCTTGACCGTAAGAGAGGTTTCGCATATTTTGGGTATTTCCGAGAAGGAAGTCGTTGATTTTGCAGAGAAAGGGGCAATCCCTGCTTATAAAATCGGCGGCGTATACCTGAGGTTTAAAAAAGACCAGATCCAGGGTTTTAAGAAAACCGCCCCGACCTTTTCAACCAAAAGGCAGCCTCAAGAGCCCCATTCTTTTAAAGACCGGTTAAGCGACTTTTTGTATTTTAACGATTTCTATATTATTTCTATCCTGATAATATCCGCGCTCCTGACGGTAATTTTCAAGGGGCATTAATTATAATGGCGTTAAAATCCGGTTTTTGTGATCTTGGATTTGCAAAAGTAGATATCGACAGGCCCCGGAGGAAGGGTTTTGCGGAAGTCGTATATGCTCCCGGAAAGACCAGAGAACACCTTAAAAAGATTTCCGGAAAGCTTATATCCGGCAAGCAGGACCTATTGCTTACGAGGTTAGAAAAAAAAGACTTTTCATACCTTAAGGAGTTTTTCCCCAAGTTAAAATATAATCCTGTTGCAAGATTAGGCTACCTTATCCAAAATCCCAAAAATATAAAGCGGGGCCTGATATTAGTTATTTCTGCCGGTACTGCGGATATCCCCGTGGCAGAAGAAGCTGCCCTTACGGCAAAGATATTGGGAAGCCGGGTAGAAAAGATTTTTGATGTGGGTGTGGCAGGAGTCCACCGGGCAATGAATCACATAGGCCTGATAAGGACGGCAAGGGTAATTATTGTGGTGGCGGGGATGGAGGCTGCCCTGGCAAGTTTAATCAGCGGCCTGGTCAGTTCCCCTGTTATTGCCGTGCCCACGAGCTGCGGATACGGGGCAAATTTTGGCGGGCTCTCTTCGCTTTTAACCATGCTTAACAGCTGCTCACCGGGAGTTACGGTTGTAAACATAGATAATGGTTTTGGGGCAGGATATTTCGCGAATTTAATAAACAGATGAAAAGAAATGTTGACCTGAAAAAAGCAGTAGATTTCCACGGGCATCTGGGGCCGTATCTTGTATTAGGGATGTTAATGGGGGATTTAGCAGTAAGAAAATTAAGATGCAAAAGGTATTTCGGCATAGAGGTTATGGTGAGGGGCGTAGCAGCTAAGCCCATGTCCTGCTTAATTGACGGTATCCAGATTTCTACCGGATGTACCTATGGGAAAGGGAATATTCATAAATTCTCGGGAGAAAAAATCACGGCTTTATTCCGTAATGTGAATAATAACAAAAAGGTCGGCATAGCATTAAATAGCGCATTGATACAGAGGTTGAACAGTTTAACCAGCCACAAGGAATCAGAGTTATTCGCAAGAAAGATATTTAAGGAAAACACGGGTAATCTTTTTGAAATAAGAATATATTAAAGGAGCGGTTAATATGGCACTTTCAGGGCTGGATATTTATAAATTATTGCCTAAAACTAATTGTAAGGAATGCGGTTTTGCGACCTGCCTTGCCTTTGCCATGCAGTTAGCAAAGAAAGCAGTCAGCATAGACAAATGCCCTTATTTAAGCGAAGAGGCAAAGAGGCTTCTTGAAGCCTCCAGCCTTCCTGCGATAAAGCTGGTTACCGTAGGGCAAGGGGAAGGTGCTTTAGAAATAGGCAACGAGACAGTCATGTTCCGCCACGAAGAAAAATTCCATCATCCGTGCGGCATAGGTTTTATAATTGAGGATAGCTCAAGTGACGCCCAGATAAAGCAAAAGCTCTCTGAAATTAATAAATTAAAGTTTGAAAGAGTGGGGCAGCAATTAAATGTTAACCTTGTGGCAATAAGGCAGAAGGCAGATGCGCAAAGGTTTCTTGATGCAGTAAGACTGGCATCGGCCAATACTAACCTCGGCTTAGTATTAATCAGCTGCGATGCTAAAGCCTTAAAAGCGGCGCTTGAGGTTACAAAAGAAAAAAAGCCGCTTGTCTTCGGCGCGACCAATGATAATTTAAGCGAAATAGCGCCTTTGCTTAAAGGTTATAAAGTGCCGGTAGTTGCCAGTGCAGCCAATTTAGAAGAACTTTCTAATCTTACTCAGGAACTGAATAAACAGGGGATAGAAGAACTGGTTTTAAACATAGAGCAAGAATCAATTTCGGGAAGGATCTGGGATTTGACACAAATCAGAAGGCAGGCACTGAAAAAATCAAACCGGAGTTTAGGTTTTCCTGCCCTGGTAATTGTAGAACGGGATGACCCCTATGAAGAGGCAATGGAAGCAGCGGGTTTACTTACGAAATATTCCGGCATTATCCTGATTAAAGGAACGAGCGCCGCCGCAGTTTTATCCCTTTTGACGCTGCGGCAGAATATCTATACTGACCCGCAAAAACCTTTACAGATAGAGCCGAAACTTTATGCTGTCGGCCAGGCAAGCGACAAATCCCCGGTGTTAGTAACCACTAATTTCTCTCTTACTTATTACACCGTGCTGGGAGAGGTAGAGGCAAGCAAAGTCCCGTCTTATATCGTGAGCGTGGATACGGAGGGGATGTCCGTATTAACCGCCTGGGCTGCGGAAAAGTTTACTCCGGAAAAGATCGCGGATTCAATAAACAAATTCAAAGTTAGTGAAGCGGTTTCGCATAAACAGCTTATTATCCCCGGCTATGTTGCCGTAATGAGCGGAGACCTGGAGGAGCAATCCGGGTATAAAGTGATAGTCGGGCCGAAAGAGGCAGCTGGCCTGCCTTCGTTCCTGAAAAACATTTAATTAGGGACGGTTCTCAACTCAAAGTAAAAGTGTCCCCTCTTAGGGGACACTTTTAGAACGCCTTGAGAACCGTCCCTAAGATAGAGGATGGGAAAATTCAAGGTTACATTTTATCCTGACAATAAAACCGTTGAGGTAGAAAGAGGCAAGACTATCCTTTCTGCGTCTATCACCGCCGGCGTTTATATTAATTCCAGCTGCGGAGGGGACGGCGTTTGCGGAAGGTGCAAGGTAATCTTAAGAAAAGGAGAAATTATCGCCGAGCCTTCGGGAAGGATTTCCCTGGAAGAGAGGAGGCGCGGCATTTATCTGGCCTGCCTCACCAAAATCCAGGGGGATGTGGAAGTAGAGGTCCCGCCGGAATCCAAAATCGAATTTGATAAGTTAACCCAGGAGGAGCTGGATTTAAGGCTAAAAGGCCTTTACTCTGAAGCGGAAGAAATAGAATCAATAGAGCCGGTTACGCAAGAAGATATATTTATACATTCACCTCTGGCGACAAAATTATACCTGGAGCTGCCCCTGCCAACATTAGAGGATAAAATCAGCGACCTGGAAAGATTATACAGGCAGATCCGGCGCATCCAGGATATTGCGATTATGCAGACCGGATTAACCAATATCCGGCGCTTAGGTGAATTACTCCGCTCTTGCGGATGGAAAGTAACCGTAACATTAGGAAAAAGAAACGGCACAACGGAGATCGTCCTTGTTGAGGCCGGGGATACCACCGCCAAAAACTATGGGATGGCTTTTGATATCGGCACAACCACCATATCAGGGCAGTTGGTGGATTTGAATAATAAGAAGGTGCTTGGGACCAAGGCCACTTATAATAAACAGGCTAGTTTCGGCAGCGATGTTATCACGCGCATAATTTACGCCCGGGAACCGGACGGCCTGGAAAAATTACACCATGCGGTTATTGACGGAATGAACCATTTGATCCAGGATTTGATTCATGAGCATGATGTAGACTTAAATGACATAAATTGCGTGCTTTGCGCAGGCAATACCACAATGGCCCATTTATTGCTGCGTGTTGACCCGACATTTATCAGAAAAGAGCCCTATGTACCGACGGCAAACTTTGTCCCGACCATCCGCGCCCAGGAAGCAGGGATAAAAATAAATCCCCGCGGGCTCCTGTCGTGCGTGCCAGGTGTTTCCAGTTATGTAGGCGGGGACACTACTGCCGGAGTTTTATCTTCGGGGCTATACAAGGATGATGATTTGTGCATTTTGATTGATATCGGAACTAACGGAGAAATCGTCCTGGGCAATAAAGAATTCCTGGTTTCCTGCGCTGCCTCAGCCGGGCCGGCTTTTGAGGGTAGCGGAGTAACCTGCGGCATGCGCGCAAGTAAAGGAGCCATTCAGAAAGTATCAATCAGCCCAAAAGATTTTGGCGTCAAATATTCTACCATTTCCGATTGCAAAGCGCGCGGTATCTGCGGTTCAGGTTATATTGACCTCATTGCGCAGATGTTATCTGCCGGCGTAATTGACAAAAGCGGGAAAATTAAGATAGAGGGCAATAAGCGCATAAGAAAAGGAGATTCAGGGAGGGAGTTTGTTGTCGCCTTCAAGGAAGACACTGAGATTAATTCGGACATCTCTATTACTGAGCCCGATATTGAGAATTTAAAACGCGCAAAAGCAGCGATTTATTCTGCGGCCGCAACCCTGGTAAAACATATGCGCCTTGATTTTTCGGATATAAAAAAAATATACATCGCAGGAGGCTTTGGGACTTCCGTGGATATCTTTAACGCCATAAAGATAGGATTATTGCCGAATCAGGAGAGGGGCAAATTTCAATTTATCGGAAACAGCTCTTTGGCCGGGGCAAGGCAGGCGCTTTTGTCCTATGAGGCAATGAAAACGGCAGGTGAGATTGCAAAGAAAATTACTTATTTTGAGTTATCCGTTGATGCCGGGTATATGGATGAGTATATGGCAGCTTTGTTTTTCCCGCATACGGATTTAGCAAAATGGGCTACGTAATCGCATTGGCAGGCAAGGGTGGAACGGGCAAAACCACCGTAGCCGCGCTTTTAGTCAGGCTGATAAAAGAAAATAAGCTTGGCTCAGTGCTGGCTATTGATGCTGATCCCAACAGCAACCTGGCGGAAAGCCTCGGCACAGAATCAAAGGAAGATATCGGAAAGCTTCTCGATGATATTGCGGCTCATCCGGAAGGCGTGCCTGCTGGGATGACCAAGGACAGGTTCATTGAATACCGGGTTCAGGGATTAATCAACGAGGAGCCTGGGTTTGACGTGCTGACTATGGGTAAGCCCGAAGGCCCGGGATGCTACTGTTATGTGAATAATGTTTTAAGGAATATTATGGCCGGGTTGATTAAGGATTATGATTACGTCGTTATTGATAACGAAGCAGGCCTGGAGCATTTATCGCGGCGCACCACAAGAAGCGCGGATATCCTCTTGATAGTTTCCGACTCTACTAAAGCGGGTTTAACTTGCGCAAGGCGTATAAGGGAACTGGCGGATGAATTGAAAATTTCCGTTTCAAGAAAGGCGCTCGTAATCAACAGGGCAGATACCGGGAAAAATAACGCTTCCACAATGGGCCCTGGCATTGAGTACCTGGGGAGCATCCCTTTTGATGCAGAGATTGAAAAGCTGGGCCGAAACGGCGGTTCGCTGATGACTCTAAATGAGCAGGCAATAAGTATCAACACCTTAAGGGAGTTGGGAGAAAAGATATGGCAATCCAATTGATGTTGGAAAAATGGTCAGGAGAAGTAAATACAGTTACTATCGGCGCCACAAAAGAAAATGGGGGCAGCCGCAGCCATGTAATTAAGGTAGGAGGAGAGGGGGCGCTTCCTTTTTTGTTTCAGGAAGGAGTAGTACCCCTTAAGCCGGTTATTGCCCATGAAATCTGGGATATCCCTCCGGTTGACTGGCCGGATGAGTTGGCCAAGTCTTTGGGGCAGAGTATAAATGACCCGCTTGAATGGGCAAAAAATTGCGTAAGCAAATATAATGCCCGCTTATTATGCGTAAGGTTACAGGGCAGCCACCCCGACTTCGGGAACAAGCCCGCGGATAAGCAAGCTGATTTTATATCCGCACTATTGAAGAAAGTGGGTGTTCCGCTTATAATAATAGGTTGCGGGGACGATGCGGCAGATAACACGGCCTTACCGGCCTGCGCGGAAGCATCCAGGGGAGAACAATGTTTAATCGGAAGCGCCGTGCAGGATAATTATAAGACAATAGCAGCCAGCGTCCTCGCCGACGGCCATAATATTATTGCAGAATCGCCCATAGATATTAATATTGCCAAACAGCTTAATATATTAATTTCTGATATGGGTTTACCTTTAGAGCGCATTGTAATAAATCCAACCATCGGCGCATTGGGTTACGGCCTGGAATACGCTTATTCAATCATGGAGAGGGCCCGGCTTGCCGCGCTCTGCGGAGATAAAACCGTGGCCTCGCCGTTCATTTGTTTTGTGGGCCAGGAATCATGGAGGGCGAAAGAAGCAAAGGTGAGTAGCGCCGAATTTCCCGAAGGCGGCCCGGAATCTGAAAGAGGAATAATGTGGGAAGTAGTTACTGCCGCAAGCCTTCTTCAGGCAGGCTCGGATATATTGGTAATGCGCCATCCTTTGGCAATTGAGAAGGTAAATAAATATATAGAAAGCTTAGTGATAAAAAAATAGGGAAGGCGGGTTAATGTTTATAATCGGCGAGCTGATTAACGGGATGTACCAGAGTATCGGAAGGGCAATAAAAGAAAAGAATAAGTCCGTTATACAAGAGTGCGCGCTTATGCAGGTGAAATCCGGAGCCAGCGCTTTAGACGTAAATTGCGGCCCGGCCTCAAAACAGCCGGTTTCCGATATGCAGTGGCTGGTGGAAGCTATACAGGAAGTAACGGCTGCACCGCTTGCCATAGATTCCAGTAAGCCCCAGGTCATTGAGTCCGGCCTAAAAGCTGCAAAGAATAATGTAATTATTAATTCTACGACCGCCGACCCGGAGAAACTGGATATCCTGATTGGCCTGGCAAAACAATACAACGCAAAATTAATCGGCCTCACTATCAGCTCTAAAGGGATACCGCAAAATAAAGACCAGCGTCTGGAGTTAGCGGCTGCAATTGTATCTACTTGCGTGGATAAAGGGTTTCCCGCAGAGGATTTGTACCTTGACCCGATAGTGCTCCCGGTTAACGTAGCCCAGCCCCAAATGAAGGATATTCTTGAGGCAATCCATGAATTTAAAATTATCTGCGAGCCTTCACCCAAGACTATTGTCGGTTTAAGCAACGTTTCGCAAGGCACCTGTAGCCGCAGCCTGATAAACCGCACCTTCCTTACTATGGCAGTGGCTTATGGCCTGGATGGGGCGATATTAGACCCCCAAGACAAAGAGCTGATGGACTCTTTGATTACCGCAGAATTAATCCTGAATAAACAGATTTACTGCGATTCGTATCTTGACGCTTACAGGAAGAAATAAAATGGCACGCAGGAAGATTTTAAGGCATATATTCAGGTTTCACGGGCTTCGGGATAGCTTCGGTTATGCCGCAAAAGGGATAATCTATCTATTCTTATACCACCGTAATATGCGGCTAATTTTCATGTTCGGCCTGGTTGCTTTTGCTTTGGGCCTTTCTTTTCAATTATCGGGCCTTGAGCTGTCAATTTTATGCATCTCCATAACCCTGGTATTTATGGCAGAGATTTTTAATACTGCCATAGAAATGCTGATGAACATGTGCACCGCAAAATTCCATGCCAGGATAAAACTGGTGAAGGATATTGCGGCTGCGGTCGTGCTTTTAACTTCTTTAAACGCGGTTGCCGTGGGTTCAATACTTTTTTTAAGGAAGCTGTTAAAATAGGAGGCGCCCTGTGAAAAAAATCCTTGTTGTAGATGACGAAAAAGAAATTAGGGAGCTGATTAAAGAAAAATTAAGTAAGAGCGATTTTAATATCCTCACCGCTTCAAACGGCAAAGAAGCAGTTGAAATCTGTAAAGCAGAGCAGCCAGACCTGGTATTGTTGGACGTGGCAATGCCACAGATGGACGGCTATCAGGCCTGCCAGAAATTGCGGGATGAGAAGAAAACAAGGAATATCCCGGTGTTGTTCCTTACCGGTAAAGACCTGGCCCCCGAGTCAGTCTTAGAGCGTTGCAATACCTTGTCTGCTAGCGGGTTCGTCTCAAAGCTTTCCACTCTTGAAGAATTATTAAAAAAGATAGAAGAAGTCCTGAAAACTTAGCAATATTTGTTATGGCGGAGTAGCTCAGCCTGATAGAGCACGCGGCTCATACCCGCTTGGCCGGTGGTTTAAATCCACTCTCCGCCACCAATTTTGCTATAGGTTAGAAGTTGGCAAAATTGCTCAAGAGAGTGGCCCTCGAAGAGGGCATACTCTCCGCCATTAGCTTTACGTGAGCCATTATGCAAAGCAAGAAAATACAAAAACGCCATTTACAGTCATTTGCCAGGTTAAGCCTTTCCGAACGGCTTGCTTGGGCGTTTTCTCAGCATAATTTCCTGACGAGATTTATGGATATTAAAACAAAAAAGCTAAGCAGAAAGATAAGGCGAAATGGCAAAAGATACTTCAAGATTTCAAATCTGGAAGCGGATAATTAAGAGCCTTAATAATAATAAGCTGGATTATGTTTTAGTCGGGGCGGCGGCATTGGTTGTCCATGGTTTGCCTCGAAGCACCCTTGATGTCGATATTTACCTTCCTGCAAGAACTGATACCCTGGTCAAAATTTTTGGAATAGCAAAAGCTCTGGGTTTGCATAGCCAAGAGAAAGATATATTGAAGTTATCGCGCTTCCCGAAATTATTTTCTAACCAATGGATAAGTTTTTCGTACAAAGGCCAGGATATTTTAGACATATTTTTTTCCGATGAGAAAGAATTTATCGGGCTTTTCAAGGATTCCGAACTAAAGAGGGATAAAAACATTATTGTGAGAGTCTCTTCTTTAAAGGAACTAAAAAAGATGAAGAAGGCCTCTGGCCGGCCTCAGGACTTAGCCGACATTAAACTTATTGAACAAACTCAGAAGCTTAGGCGAATTTAATCACATATGATTATTTTTAGAAAAATAATAATATTAATTGGGGTTTTAATTATTATCAGTTTTCCATGTTTTGTTTCTGCACAAACCTTGATACTAAAATCCGGTAAAAGTATAGATGGAAAGATTTTAGAAGATACCAAAGATTACGTAAAGATAGAAACTTCTGAAGGCCATGTGCTGTACTTTTATAAGAATACGATAGAAAGCATAAAGGTAGCCGGAAATACCGAAGATTGTGCGATTCCGATTCAAACCAGGGCATATAAAACCGGGATGCTTGATTATTTAGATGAAGGCTATATGTTATATGTTCAAAAAGGTATCGCTGAGAATTTACCTGTCTCTATTTTGATCTGCCTTCCTGGCTGGGGCATAAGCGCAAAACAGGATATCAACAACTGGGCTTTTCACGCAGCGAAAAAAGGCTTTATTACCGTAGGTTTAGATATTAATTATGAGATTCTCCGTAGCGAAGCGGATGTTTCGCGCCTCTATTCGAAAATTGCTAACATTATATCTTCACTGGAAAAGGAGTATCCTATAAAAAAGGGCGCGGTTGTTATTGCCGGAACCTCCGCTGGCGCAATGATGTCTTTATCTTTGTGCCTGCGTTACCCTGATAAATTCAATGCTATTGCCGTAGTAAGCGGAGCGCGTTTCAATTTTGGCGCGGAGCGATATTTAAGGAATGCAAAGGGGCTATGGCTTTATCTTGTTCACGGCCAATCAGACAAAAGCGTGCCTATAAATGATTTTAATTCTACAAGGAAAAAGCTAGAACAAAACGGTGCTTTGATAGAAAGCAAAGTAATTCCCGGAGGCGGCCATACACTATCTTCTTCGGTTTATAAAGATGTCGTTGAATGGCTGTCAAAAGCAAAATGAGGGGAGGGCAAGATGGGTGAAGAACTGATCAGGGTGGTTATACCCGCTGTAGTTGCTTTGTTGATTATATGGCTCATCTACCGGATAAAAATCAATTTAAAGAAACAGATCAAGAACGAAATTTTCAACAACTTTCCTTCCATCAAAGTCACCATTGACCACTTCGAACACAGGCTGGAATATTTAAAAATCCAGCTGCAGGAATTGAAAGACCAGATGGCTTCCCTTAAAGGCGAGGCACCAAAGAAGTAATGCTAATTAACGCAGTTAAGGAAGCAATACGAAAAAATAAGCTTATCAGCAAAAATGACCGGATTGTTCTCGGAGTGTCAGGGGGCCCGGATTCTCTTGCCTTGCTTTTTCTGTTGAATTCGCTAAGGCGCGAATTTAATTTAACTCTCCATATTGCACACCTGGACCATATGTTAAGAAAGGGCTCTTACCGGGATGCGGAATTTGTGAAGAAAACATCCGCCAGGCTAAAGATTCCTTTCACCCTCGCCCGGATTAATATTAAAGCTTTGGCCGGGAAAGGCTCGCTTGAAGAGGTTGCCAGGAACTGCCGGCTGGGTTTTTTGTTTGGGGTCGCGCGCCGGATGAAAGCAGATAAAATCGCATTAGGCCATAACCTTGACGACCAGGCAGAAACGGTTTTGATGCGGATATTACGCGGCAGCGGCTTATATGGCTTGGCAGGTATAGCAGCTAAAAGGAAGATTTCCGGATTTACTGTGGTCCGGCCTTTACTTGAGATAAACAGGAGAGAAATTGAAGCTTATCTTAAGAAAAAAGGCATAAAGCCGGTTATAGATTCTTCCAATGCAGAGGACATTTATTTCAGGAACAAAATCAGAAATAAATTAATGCCTTTGCTCGCAGCAGGATACAACAGAAACATAAAAGCCGTCTTGGCAAATATGGCTGATAGCTTAAGCCGGGATTATGAATATTTAGATTTGTCTGCAGCGCGCACATTGCATAAAGGCAGGAGACTAAGTTTGGATAAATTGAAAAGGATGCATCCGGCTATCTTACGCCTGGTTTTAAGAAGGCAGATTGCCAGCTCGCAAGGAGATTTGCGCAGGATTACCTTTACTCATATCAGGGAGATTGAAGACCTGATTGCAAACCGCCCGGTAAATTCAGTTGTTGACCTGCCCAAGGGCTTATCTGTAATAAAAAAGAAAAACAGCCTTTCTTTCTGCTACAAAAACCACACATAATAATTTCTCAAACCAAACATAGAAACAGTTTCCAAGTTGTTCGGGAAAGTGGGGCAGGTTGAGATACTCGATACCCACTTTCCCGATTGGAATGGAAACTGTTTCTAAGGTTTTTTAAGGCTTCTAAAATTTCACATAAATACTTGATTTTGGAGAGATTTATATATATAATTAAAATTCTTAAAGACAAAATAAAGAAAGGAAGTTCTTATGGCTAATCATGGCAGCTCTAAACGCAAGAAGAATAATATATTCCGGCGCCTTCCGCTTGGATGGATAATCGCTTTCTTTATTGTTTTGCTATTCTTAAGATATGTAAATACAACCATCACCGGAGTGCCCCAGGAGATACCGTATAGCGAGTTTTACAGTATTATAAGAGATACTCCGGAGAAGATGAAGGCGGTGGTAAAGATTGAGAACGTGGTTGAAGGGGAATTTACCGATAACACAAAGTTTTTCGTAAATATTCCGGAAAATGACCCGGAGATGCTTGGCCTTATGCGCCAGAACCTTAAGCATTTTGAAGTAAAACCTGCCAGGACTTTCTGGATAACCCTGTTTTTCAATTTGGGGCCCATACTCTTGTTAATATTCTTCTGGTGGATGATGGCCTCAAAAGGAGAGCAGTTAGGAAACCGGATTATGACCTTCGGCAAAATCAGGCCCAAGGTCCAGGCTGATACAGAAAAAGCTACCTTTGACGATGTAGCCGGAGTTGACGAGGCTAGAGAAGAGCTCAAAGAGGTAATCGAATTTTTAAAAGACCCCAAGAAATTTCAGAGGCTCGGCGGAAAGATCCCTAAAGGAGTCCTGCTCGTCGGCCCTCCGGGATGCGGAAAGACCCTGGTTGCTAAAGCTGTTGCCGGCGAAGCAGGGGTGCCTTTCTTTTCAATAAGCGGCTCGGATTTTGTGGAGATGTTTGTAGGCGTAGGCGCCAGCCGGGTGCGGGATTTATTTGAGCAGGGAAGGCGCGCGGCAAAGGCCTCAGGCAAGGGCGCGATTATATTCATAGACGAAATAGATGCAGTGGGCCGTTTACGTTTCGCTGGCATCGGCGGCGGCCATGATGAGCGGGAGCAGACCCTGAATGCCTTGTTAGTTGAAATGGACGGTTTCCCTACGGAACAGGGATTAATTCTTATTGCCGCGACGAACCGGCCGGATACGCTTGACCCCGCGCTTTTGCGGCCAGGAAGATTTGACCGGGTAATTGTGGTTAACCTGCCTGATATCGCCGGAAGAGAGGCGATACTTAAAGTGCACACAAAGAAAATAAAATTAGCACCCAATGTTGACCTGAAGGTTATTGCCCAGCATACTTCTTTATTTTCGGGAGCAGACCTGGCCAATTTATGTAATGAGGCTGCGCTTTTGGCGGCAAGGAATAATAAAGAAGCTGTGGAGCAGTCGGATTTGGAGGCTGCCATTGAGCGGGTAATCATGGGGCCGGAAAAGAAGAGCAGGGTAATGAGTAAGCGCGAGAAAGAGCTTACTGCCCTGCATGAATCAGGCCATGCCTTGCTTTCACTGCTTGTTCCCGAAGTTAACCCGGTCACAAAGGTCTCAATTATACCCCGGGGGATGGCCGGAGGTTATACCCTTACTCCTCCGCTGGAGGATAAGCGCTATCATACCAGGGCGGAAATGCTCGGTGAAATTACTGTTGCATTAGGCGGGAGGGTTTCTGAAGAGCTTAATTTCACGGATATTACAACCGGGGCAGCCAGAGACCTGGAGGGCGCAACGGAGATGGCGAGAGGAATGGTTTGTGATTTCGGGATGAGCGAACGATTAGGAAATATTACTTTAGGTAAAAGCCACGGGCCCGTATTCCTGGGAAGGGATATTGTTGAAGAGAAGAATTACAGCGAGGAGACAGCCAGAATTATCGATGAAGAGGTAAAACGCATAGTTGATACCTGTTATAACCGGGCAAAGGAACTGATAAAAAGCAATCAGGCAAAAGTGAGGCTCCTGGCAGATACCCTATTAGAAAAAGAAGTCTTGAGCGGAGAGGAAGTAAAGCGCTTGCTTGGCATAGAAAGGAAAGAGCCTGCTTAAAAATGGTGCGCGTGATAAAATTTTCCGATTGCAGGGATATAAGGGAGACAATGCATTCAATCGGCGTTGACCCTTACGGTATCAGGATTATGGTGCCCAAGGCGCAGTCTTATTCGTTATTTATCGCCGGATTATCCAATATCTCCGCCAATATCCTGAAGCAGGAGATGCTTTCATTGGGCGCAGATGTGGCTTTGGCAAAGGGCGCATTGACCGGAAAGTCCAGGAAAACGGATTGTTTGATTATGGGCAACCTCTCTCAGCTTGGCCAGCTTAATAAAAAGATGGGCCGGCAGCAATTCGGTTTGGGCGTGGTTTCAGATGAAATATCTTCCACCCTGAAAAACTATGAAAGGGATAATTTTATTCTGGATTTAAAGGGCTCAAGGCTTCGGTTAGGCAGCCGCACGCATATTATGGGCATTTTAAACCTCACCCCGGATTCATTCAGCGCAGATGGGATTTACGGGGGTTCGCATGCAAGCCGGGCATTAGAATATAGCGAAAAATTAGTTGAAGACGGGGCGGACATCATTGATATCGGGGGAGAGTCTACCCGTCCCGGTGCAAGGCCGGTTTCCCTGCAGGAGGAATTAAGCAGGACTATCCCCGTTATAAAGGCTTTAGCAAAGAAGATAAGAGTCCCCATATCTATCGATACTTATAAGCCTCAGGTTGCAGATAGGGCTTTAGATAACGGGGCAAGCATCATAAATGATATTACCGGTTTAAGAGATCCGAAGATGGCAAAGATCGCAGCCAGGCACGGGGCAGGGGTGGTAATTATGCATATGAAAGGCAATCCCCGTACCATGCAAAAGAGCCCTTCATATAATTCGCTTATGGATGAAATAATCGTCTATTTAAATAATGCTATCCTGCGGGCGCTGGACGCCGGGATAGACAAAGAAAAAATTATTATTGACCCGGGGATAGGCTTTGGGAAGTCTTTTGAGCACAACCTGCAGATTTTAAGGCAGCTCCACGAGTTAAAGGTATTAGGCAGGCCTATTTTGGCCGGGGTTTCCCGCAAATCTTTTATCGGAAAAATTTTGGGTAAAGGCCCCCAGGAAAGGGTCTTCGGCACGGTTTCTTCCTGTGTGCTGGCAGCAGAGAGCGGGGCGAGGATTTTAAGGGTGCACGATGTAAAAGCAGTCAAGGAGGCAGTCAAAGTTTTAGACTTGACATTACGCACATGAATATTTCAAATTTTATCTGGTTCTGGCAGCCCACGCTGGAAATCTTAATCCTTTGGGTAGTGATATACCATATTATGCTCTTCTTTGAAGGGACCAGGGCGCTTCAGGTTTTACGGGGCATGACGCTTTTACTTGTGGCCTTCTTTTTATTCCAGAGGCTAAACCTTGTGGTTTTGGAGTGGCTGCTTACTAAGCTGTTCGGGATTTCCATTATTGCTATCCTGGTCATATTCCACCCTGAAATAAGGCAGGGCCTGGCGCGCCTGGGCAGGAGGAATATTTTTTCCGTTCCTTTAGCGGGTGAGGAACTTGACAGGATGCTGAAAGAAATCGGCCAGGCCGCGGAAAACCTGGCAAAAGAAAAAATAGGAGCCTTAATTGCCATAGAAAATAATGATCCCCTTTCTTCTTACACCGAAAGCGGAGTGGGGATTGACGCGAAACTTACCTCGGAGCTCATTCAGGCTATATTCACTCCCAACAACCCTCTGCACGACGGTGGGGTGGTAATCCATCGCGGAAGGGTTGTTTCCGCGGGTTGCCTCTTCCCGCTGACCGAAAATCAGGAATTAAGCCGGGTTTTCGGGATGCGCCACCGGGCTGCCCTGGGCCTAAGCGAAGAGTCTGATTCGGTAATTATTATTGTGTCCGAAGAGCGGCATGATATCTCCCTCGTTTTTCAGGGAAGGCTGTATAGGGATATGAGCAAGGAAGAGTTATTTTCAAAGGCAAAAGAGCTTCTGAAGCTTAAAAAAGAAAATGAGTAAAAAGCAAGGAAACATTTTCCTGAAATTATTCCTCTGGTTTACCGTCCATCCGTGGTTAAAACTTATTTCTCTGGTACTGGCGGTGGCAATCTGGTTTTATGTGCGCGGGGAGATAAGCCGGTTTAATTTCTAAAGATGCAAAGGCTCGGAGTAAACATAGACCATATTGCGACTTTAAGGGAGGTGCGTAAAGGCACCGAGCCTGAGCCGGTTTTTGCCGCGCTGATCGCCCAGGCTGCGGGGGCTGATAGCATCGTAGCCCACCTGAGGGAAGACAGACGCCACATCAAAGAGAGGGATTTATGCATCCTGAAAGAAGTAATAGGAGTGAAGTTGAACCTTGAGATGTCCGTAGCGCAAGACATAGTTGATTTTGCCTGTAAATTAAAGCCCGGACAGGCAACCTTAGTCCCGGAAAAAAGAAGAGAGCTTACCACCGAAGGCGGGCTGGATGTTGTGGCGAATATGAGCGTGGTTAAGAGAGTGTTGAAGGACTTAGAAGATAACGGGATTGAGGCAAGCCTTTTTATCGACCCCGAGAAAGAGCAGATTGTTGCCGCAAAGAAATCCGGGGCAAAGATGGTAGAGTTACATACCGGCCGCTACGCAGATGCAGAAGGCGAGAGCCGGAAAGAAAAAAGATTTAAGGAAATTTACGCTGCCTCGCGTTTTGCAAAATCCATAGGCTTGAATGTCTTTGCCGGACACGGTTTAAATTACCTCAATGTTTCCATAATTGCCGCAATAACGGAAATAGAAGAATTGAATATCGGCTATTCCATAGTCTGCCGGGCGGCGCTGGCTGGGATTGGGCAGGCAGTAAAAGAAATGAAGGCTTTAATTTCATGATTATCGGGACCGGAGTCGATATCATAGAAGTAAGAAGGCTTAAGGTTGCCGTAGAAAAATGGGGGGATACTTTTTTGCACCGCGTCTTTACGAAAAATGAATTAGAAAATGCCAAGACCAGGGGAAGTTTATACCAGCATCTGGCGGGGAGGTTTGCGGCAAAAGAAGCGGTATTCAAGGCCCTCGGGGATAAAGAGCTCAATTTTACCGACGTGCAGATATTGAACGACAAGGAAGGCCGGCCTACCTGTACTGTTTTAAGAGGGAAAGGAAAGAAAGCGGGCATACTGGTTTCGATTTCGCATGTGAAAAATTATGCGGTTGCCAACGCAGTTATTACAGAGAAAACCTGATGCGCATAAGGGGGACTTCGGCCACGTATTTATCTTAGCCGGCTCCGGAAGATTTTCCGGGGCTGCAGCCCTATGCGCTGAGGCGGCGCTGCGTTCTGGCGCAGGGTTAGTGACCCTGGGGATTCCGGAGAGTTTAAATTCAGCAATAATCAAAATAAAGCCAAAAGAGGTAATGACGCTGCCGTTACCTGAAA
>JBFMBZ010000017.1:0-36839 GCA_040754615.1 Candidatus Omnitrophota bacterium
ATGCCCTGGCTATGCCTGCCATACAGCGGGAAATCTGTTCGGGTTCAGGTATTTCAAGGAGCAGGTGATAGTGATTACTCATGATAACCCAGTGGTACATCGTCAGACTAAAAGCCTCAGCATAGCCTTTTAGCAGGGTTATGAAATGACTGAAGTCATAAGGTTCCCGAAAGATCGGCAGCCGTGCATTGCTCCTGCTGAATACATGGTATAACAAGGAACGGGTAAGCTGATGCTTGCGCGCATATGATGGCATTTGCCTTCTCTCCTTCTACTTATAATTGACGGTAAAGAAAGCAAAATCTAACGGAATTATTTTAAAGAAAGATTATTCCTGTAAGTTGTTATTTTTCATAGAGCTGCGTACAGCGTCTAGGATTTAGGATTTAGGATTCGTCTAGGATTTTTTAGGATTTATTTTTCTTTTTTAAAATAAAAATCACAAAAATAGACCACAAGAAAATAGGGAAGTTTCCTACTAGTGCAATTCCCCAAGAATAATGGAATCCTCCCTTTATATAAAGAAAAATCAAATATGAATAGTAGAATAAAAATATAAGAGACAAAAATAATGAAGTGATTCTAGCTAAACCCCAGGAAAGACACAATCCTAGATTTACCATTAGTGTTGTTATTCCAAAAATCAATAGTACCGGTCGAAAGTTAACGCCAAATGCCATAAACACTAAGTTACTGCCGCATAACATCCCTAATATCGAAACAAGTTTAGTTCTCAATGGCATAACAAGACCTCCTATTTTATAATATCATTTGCATAAAGTTTTTTATTCGTGAAATCATACTCTTTATCGCATTGCGGCTTATTAGATAAGCGCTTCTAATGGTAAAATAGGTTTGCGCTTTTATTCGATAATTAAATGCTTCAGTTGAATTACTAGCTGCTGGTTCCCACTTTTTGGGGTTCAGAGACAAAGTCCAAAGTTTAGCATTAATTTTCATATCGGCTATCTCTCCTCTACCTGAACGCCAAAGTTTATCATGTTCAAAACAATATGCATCCAATTGATCTAATGGGTTTTTCTGAAATGCAGGATCGCCATGATTAGGGCCACAATAATTACCATACTCTAAATAATTCCATTCGTTTATCCATCCAGGCCAGTATTGCTTTGTTTGCCCGCACAACCCCCACAAATCCACCACATTTATTGGATTGTTCGCTGCGTACAAATACATATTCGGCCCGTCGATCATGCCCAGGGGGTCGGGGGTGATGAAGCGACCTATCCTGGGGTCATAATACCTGGCGCCGAAGTAGATAAAACCGGTAGGGTCGGTTTCCTTGGTGAGGAATTGGCGCGTGTTTGGAAGGAAAGCTTGAGTTAGCGCATTACCAAAGGCATCGTAGCTGTAAGATTGGATATTTACCCCAGCAGCATCAGTTAGATTAGCGGTGCTGCCCAAGCCATCATAGAGATAATAATTTTCAGGGAGAGCCCCCTGCTTCGCACTGATAATCCCTCCGATGCCTCCTGCGGCAAGGGGGTTACGCAGGTAACTGGTTAGAGGGTCTCCGGAAGCATCGAGTTCCAAGATAACATCCAGGCCGTCATAGAGGTAGTTGGTTATGTCAGAGCCATTGATAGAGGCGGCCCTCCTTCCTTCTCCATCATAGGCGTAGTTTAAGTCAGGAACAGACCCATTTAATGGATAGGGACGGTTCTCTGCTTTAAACGTAGACTGAAGAGAACCGTCCCTAACAGATGGGGAGAGTCCCTGGCTAATTCTGGTGAGGCGGTTTTCAAAGTCGTAGGCAAGATCCAGGTCTTCAAATGCTGACTGCCTGCGGATAAGATTCCCGTTATTATCGTAGAGGTAAAGGATTTGGGTATCTTTGGCATAGGTTACATTTAGGACAGTTGTGGCAGTGTTACCGGCTGAATCAGTTGCCAAGACGGTTATAGTATTAAGCCCGCCGGATAAATTAAGCTGGCAGGCAAAGTTGTTTCCGTTCAGGGTAGGGGTGATGCCGTTAACAGTAAGCGACTGGATGCCGTTTACATCGCTGACTGTGCCGGTTACGGTAATGGCTATTGTGGCAGGGCCGGAAGCAACCTCTTGTGTTAGCTGATTTAATTCATTATAGCTATAAAGATGCTCCACTTGGTTTTTCAACATACGGGTGCGGTTGCCGGATGGGTCGTATTCGTAAAAATAGTCGCTGTCCCCATTTACTGCGAGTAGCTGGCTGGCATTATCATAAGTATAATCAATTGCGCTGTCGAGGGTTTCTACCCTCATTCGCCTGCCTGCCTCATCATAACTGTAACGGAATTCCGAAATTTTATCTTCGGGATTTGCCTGATTATGATTAGTTAAGCTCATCAGCCTGTTAAGCGCATCAAAGCTATAAGTTGCCTGAAGGTTATTGGGCAGAATTAGGTTTTGCGGGTTTCCGTTTTTGTCATAGGTATAGGTAGCGGCCTTATTAGTTACAGTATCAGTAATGGAAGTAAGCCGGTTTAAGGCATCATAAGCGTACTGGATAGTTTTACCTCCGGGTAAAATGAGGCTTTCGCGGTTTCCTTCGGGGTCAAAAGTATATTGCAGGGTATCGTTAGCTTGCGGGCCGTCTACCTGAGTTAGACGGCTAAGCTCATCGTAGCTATAGCGGGTAATCCCTAAGCTATCTGCCATAAGCGTGCGCCTAGCCAGGGAATCGTATTCAAAACGTACCTCCCCCACCGGGTAAATGATTTTTGTTAAGCGGTTTAAGGCATCATACTCGTAAGCAGTGCGGATATTGTTGAAATCAATTCTGGCAGTTAAGTTGCCTACGGGATCATATTCGTAGCTTCTGGCGGCTCCTAAGTGGTTCCTTTCCAAAACGAGGCGGTTAAGCGAATCGTATTCATAGGTAGTCTCGTGCAAGTTCTGGTCAATGACTTTAGTGCGGTTACCCTCAGTGTCATACTCAAAATAAACGGTTTTAGTAAGGGGATTGGTAATGCTTGTTACCTGATTATTCAGGTTATAAGTGTAGCTTGTGGTATTTTGGGCATTATCCGATACGGAGAGCCTGTTTCCCAGGGCATCGTAAGTATAAGTGGTAGTGGAGTTATCAGCGTAGGTGATTTGCGTAAGCTGATTTAGGCCATTATAAACAAATTGCGTGGGGTTAGTTTTGGCGTCAACCACAATGGTGGGATTACCCAATATGTCATAAGTAAAACTGGTGGTGTTATCCAGGCCATCGGTGGCAGTCAGGAGGTTTCCGTAGTTATCGTAGGTAAAGTCGGTTGTGTAATTACGTTTATTGGTGGTAGAGGTAAGTTCACCCAGCTCATTATAGGTATTAGTAATAAATTTAGCCCTGACGTCGGTAATTTTAGTGAGGTTACCTTTGGAGTCGTAATCATAAGTGGTGGTGTTATTTTCTGTATCGGTTACGGTTTTTAAGAGCTGAAAATCAGATGTGTATGTAAAGGTAGTAGGATGCGTTAAGGCATCTACGATGCTTAAAAGATTCCCACGGCTGTCGTAGGTGAAGCTTGTGGTGTGGGTGTTCTGGTCGGTGTATGAAAGCTTGTTAAAATTACTATCCCAGGCAAAAGTCTGGATTTTATTCTGCGGGTCGGTGATTTTGGTAACCAAGCCATAGTCGTTATATTCATATTTTGTGGTGTTAGCGCGCGAGTCGCTCACAAGGGTGGTTTTGTTAACAGGATCAAAAGATAAGGTTACCTCGTTATTATTGTTATCCTGCCAGGAGTGGTATGCCCGGCCATCAGGGTCGTATTCAAAATTAAGGGTATGATTATTAGCGTCAGTAAGCTTAGTAAGGTTATGGGTGAAGTCGTATTCAAAAAGAGTCTCGTTATTCAGCGGGTCAATGGTTTTCGCGAGGTCGCCGGATGAACTGTATTCGTATTTAAAAGTACGAAGCGCAGGGTCAGTAACCTGGGTGATCTTTCCGTTCAGGTTCTGGGTAAAAATAAGGCTGCGGCCGTCTGAATGCCGGACTTCTGAAATTACCCAGTTTGGGGCGCGGATGATATTTAGGTAGTTACCGTTCCTCCCTTCTATTTTGGTGAGCCTGCCATAGCTGTCAAAGAAAAGTTTTTTACCGTGTTTACGAGTTACGGTAAATGAGCCGTCGGGGTTTTTGGTAAGCACGGAGTATTTTCCCGGGGAAGGCGTATAGCTAGAATCAGGATTTTTGGCGTAAATGGTGTAGACCCCGGACTCGTCTACTTCAATAACCGAGCCGTCAGCCTGCTCGGTGAGGCTGATGTCGTAATTAGAGCGCCAGCCGAAGCCGAATGAGCCGGAAAAATCATCCTGGCTGTTATAATTAAACGTGAGTTCCAAAGGGATCTCACGAGCCGGGATTAAAATATCGGCCCTAGACGTAAACATCGCTCCGTTAGCCACATTAATCGGCTCGCCTACGGTGGTTAACTTGTCCGAAGGAACATGTTTATCAAGCGGAAGGCTGTTTACAACAGTAACCGGAACATATTGAGTATTACGATTCGGTTTGCTATCGCACCCCCAAAGGCACGCTCCTATTTCTGCAAATATTTTTATTGTACGCGGCCCTACGGTCCAAATAGACGTAGGGTAAGTAAATTGCAAATTCCCTTCTGTAGGGATAGCCAGGTTCAAAGGGATTTCTGTTGCATAAAATGTAGTTGATGTGTTATCACTCGGGAAAAATCTAATTAAACCCTTACCAGTAGTGTTTGGAAACTTATAATATAAGTTAAAAGCCGTATTAGGCTCTCTAATGATTATGCCTGAAGGATAAATAAGCGATATCTGCGGGGTATTGTACGTCTCCATGGTCTTGACATCGGTATCATGATAATTTGTATTATTGTTGTACATAATCGACGCCGTAATTGTGGTTATACCATCCGGATGCCAAGTTGTGTCAATATCTAAATTGATTGTGCCAGCTCCCCTGACAAATGCTCCGTTAATGGGAGTATAACCGGGCCTGCCAGTAGGCGCAATATGTACCGACAATACCCCATAATCATCTGGGCTATTATAATTAATAGGTACGGTAATGTATCCGCTCGCAGAAGCAGGCGCATCAACTTCTACCGTGGGAGGGGTAATCGCATAGGCCGCTTGCCCGTAAGAGAATAGAAGAAAAAGGATTATGGGTAAGAGGATATATTTCATCATTACGGGTATATTACCTCATTATTTTGGGGCGAAGTTATGTTTATTTGAGGCGCAGTGGTATCTAAAATTATGGTATCCGAAATTGCCCCTGACCAGTTAGCTGCCGCATCTTTGAATTTAACGTAAACCGTTTTTGTAGCATCGCCCGGAGAAAGTATCCAGGTTCTGGTTGAAAGATAATCTTCAGGAAGCGACCAGTTTAGGTTATCATTTGAAAAGCGCATTGCTGCGCCCTGGCCCATGCCACTTTCGGAATCAGTGGCAGAAAGGGTTAAAATAACTTGGGTTGAATTAGTATACTGGCTGTCATTATTTATTTTAATTGTGCCAGTGGGTGGTGTGGTATCTGGAGCGAATAACTTAACTTCGCTTATCACCGGGACTTTATTTTGGGCACTGGAGATAGGGATTAAGATATAACGGTATGAGCCGGTAAGAATGTAGTCCTTTTGGACGGGATTAGCGGTGCCGCCTAAGGAAGATAGGTTGGTATAGAGATTAACCCAGCTTACTCTATCATTGGAGGCGCGGATGGAGTAATTGCCTGAACAATAGCCTAATTGCCAATAGATAGAGATTTTGGAGAGGGCATTTGCGCTTCCCAGGTCAAGTCCGAGCCACCAGGAGGTTTTGCTCTTCCCTCCTGCCCAGTGGGTTGAAAAGTTGTTGTCAATGGCTTTGGAGGCGCTGTAAGTAGCATTGTAGCTGCTTGAGGCTTGTGCTGCGGCTATGGGAAGCTCGGTATCGGCAAGGACAAGCGAGCTTAAAAGGCAAAAAAATAGGGCCAAACCTCCTAAGATTAAAATCCTATGTGGCTTAGCCCCGCTCATATTAAAAATGTAGCACCGTGCTAATAGAAATGCAAGGAAATTTTCCCCTTTTTCGACCCCGGAGGTCGAACAGATTTCCGTAATTTAACTCGCTTTCCGCAAAACCTGAGAAGCGGGTATCTTCATTTGCTTGCCATTACGCCAGACAACAAGGCGCCGGCCGCTGCGCCTATGCTCTTCTACTACTTCCCTGATTGCTTCTTTGAGCGCTTTTATGGCTTTTAGCTGTAATGTCTTTTTTGCCATCAAGCTACCTCATAATTTTGTTATTTTCTCGAACATTTCTTTATCACGATTATATAAACGTTTTTGGTTTTCATTGATTAATATTATACCTTAAATAAAAATACGCCGCAAGCTCTTTAGTTTAACGGGGCCTCGTAGATCAATCTTTTCTACCCGTCGGTAGCCTACGAGATTACTTCTAAATGAAGCTCTGAGCCGAGGCTGTCTACGATTTTCTTAAGCGTAAGTAACGATATGTTTTCCCTGCCGCTTTCAATACGGGAAATGACTTGTTGTGAAATTCTCAGCTTCTTTGCCAAATCGCTCTGCGTTAACCCCTTTTTTATCCTCGCGTTTCTTATTTTACCAGCCAGCTCTTGAAGGAATCCGTCCGGAAGGCGCTTTTCTGCCCTTTTTCTCTCAACGAAAACACCTTTTTTCTCATACTTCTCTTTCAGTTTTTCGTAAACCGCCTGCCAGAATTCTATGCGTGGATTATTCCACTCATCCTTACGCATCTGCCTTTTTATATCCTGCCAATTGGCCAAAAAGATCCTGGGCTCCAAATATCCCTTCAGCACCTCTTGCGGAGTATTCTTCCGGGAAAGTAAAAGGCCTGCCAAAGACAAAAAATGCCTGTCTGCCGGATTTTTTAAGATCGTCTTTGCAGCCTGAACCCCTATCTTTCTATCCCACAGCCAGTCTCCCTTAGCGCTCATATTAATCTGACCTCTTTCTCAAGTATCCTGTCTACTTCCTGTCTAAAATGCCGTTCCATATCCTTATAATCCATGCTTTTCTTTATTTTTAGCTCTAGCAACCCTGTTTTTATCTCCATCCTGCTATACGTCCTGAACCATCTGACCACCGCCTCCCGAATTAAAGGGGTGCCGAAACGGAAAACAAAATCCGACAGGCCCATAAACGTATGAGAGAGAAAATACAAATCAAAATAATCCTTTGCTTCCTGCCTGAATCCTGCAAATATGCTTCTTCCGGTTTCGTCCTCTTTACGAAAAGAACCGGTAATCGCGTAAATTTTCCTTAGATATATATCTTCAATGGAGAGCACATTAATGCCGTTAATCCGTCTTAAAGTCTTTGCTAGATTAAGGTAATCCTCGACAAAATCTATTTTTAAGGAAACATTTTTGCTGATTTGCAGGCTATAAACTAATATCCTCACTCGGTCCCTTTTTGCCTGCTCCGCTACAAGTTCAATGCGCTTTTTCAGGCTTTGTGAAATTAAACTACCTACCTCTTCTACCCTCTTCTTGCTAAATTCCTTCGTAAAGAAATCCAAATCCTTGGATTCCCTGTGGTGAAAATAAAATTGCGACAAAGCAGTGCCCCCTGCCAGATAAAAATCGTCTATCTGGCCGGCTAGCGCATTTAATACCGTGTTTTGGGCTAAAGCCAGTTTTCCTTCCATAGCTAGAATATACAACATAAAAGTTGTTTTGTCAAGACTTTTCACATCTTTTAGGTTGTAAAAAGAAGAAAATAAATAGGGACGGTTCTATTTTTTTGCTAAACAATTAGAACCGTCCCTATTTATTTTTTTATCTGGCAGTGCGGAATTTCCAGGTTTCGCTTGAGGTTTCTGCACCCCTGTTATCCTTAGCTACTACTTTCCAATAATAGGTAGTATAGCGCTTCAAACCGGAAACAGTATAAGCCGGAACGGAAAGATTACCGGATACTTTCTTAAATTTGCTAAAGATTGTCTTGCCGTACAAATCATAAGTAAGAGTATCCTGAGAGTCGGGGTCGCTGCAATGCCAGCTTAAAGTTAAGCTTAATGGTTGGTTGTATGCACCATTTGCCGGGGTAGGATTAGAGGGTTTAGCGGGTGGCTGATTGAGCGCATCAACGGTTATGCCATCAGAATAACCGATGTTAGACCACATCCCGGCTCCATTTTGCGCCTTTACTGCAAAATAATAAGTGTTGCCATCGGTTAAATTTAACCCACCTGCAGTGACAGAGTTAAAAATACCCGTTGTTGTCCAGTCTCTTACAAGGGTGCCGTTAATCGCACCTTCGGTAATACTGTATTCGTATTGCCGCAACCCGGATTCCCCGTCATCTGAAACCCATGAGGCATAAAGCTGTTCGTTGTTATCGGTATATGCTCCTTCGTCGGTTATTATCGGCGTGCTTGGAGGAGTAGAGTCCGGATGGATCCTTTGGCCATATATATCTCCATTATAATAAGAGCCGTTTCTTGCATCCTGCCAGAATACCAAAGCTCCGCCCGCATCATCTTTTGATATATTGGGCAGGTTATCATAGCTTACATAGAGAAGATCAATAAGCGCTATACCTTCACCCCATAGTTTGTCTCCCAAAGCGTTAAAATATTGAGCGTAAGGCCGTTGCTGCCAAAAAGTCGTGCCGTCAATCCATGCTACAAATAATCCACCAGAGCCATCGTCACACATATCAAAACCACTGCCTCCAAACATAGAAATTAGCGCTGCCCTTATGCCGTCATTCCACAACAAATCTCCGGCTAAAGAAAATTTCTGTACATCTATGTAGCTGGGAGTTTCGGTATAATGACTATAACAAAACTTACCAAAAATAAGATTTCCAGTGCCGTCATCTATTACCTTAACCTTTTGTATGGAATAAGAACTTCCTGGCGGATTAAGAAAAAGAAGCTGTTTGCCATCGGCCCATTGTAAATTTCCCAAAGCATCAATTCTTTGCGCAACCCCTTCAGACCAACAGACAATCGCCCCTCCCTGGCCGTCTTTTACCATATCGTAAGCACTAGTATAATGAGACAATTGAACCGCCACTACGCCTTGCTCGCCCCATAGCTTGTTACCATCTTGGTCAAGGCGCTGGACAGCGAACTGCAGATTGTTGTCGTAGTTCAAAAGGCAAATTACCCCTCCATTATCATCGCTGACCATAAGGGATGGGATTATTATATGCTTTGCAGGATCAGAAATTATAATGCCTTCCTCAGGCCAAAGCAAGGCGCCTTCTCCGGAAACACGTTGTACTTTGATTGATTCAACTGAAATCCCGATTCCTCCGCTTCCCCAGATTATAAACACGCCCCCGCTTCCATCTGAACATAATTCAGGAGAAGGTATTCCTGTGGAAGAATCTATCAATATTCCTTCATTGCCCCAGGCTAACAAGCCATCCTTATCTATTCGCTGGATAAAAACGTAAATCTTATTATCTCCCCTAGCGTAATCTACCCATGCCAAGAAGACACCGCCGGCCCCATCAGATATCATATCAGAAAGCGCCTGTTTACCGGGTTTAACCACTACCGGAAGGCCTTCGGAGAGCCAATATTTATTTCCATCGGTATCCAGCTTTTGTATATAAATATCATCTTGAAAATTCAGCGTCTCACTATCCCCGGCGCGGTTATCGGTCCAGCTTACAAACATATCTCCTGTTGTGCTCAGTACAGATTTCTGCAGATACTGGAAATCTTGAGCGCTGGCAATCGGTAATCCGGCATTACCCCATTTAAGTTGCGCTTCTGCGTTAGCATTTGCTACCATTACAATACACATACAGATTGTGAATATCGATAATTTCTTCATATCTCTCATCTTCGAATGTAAATATCTATTGTGTCCCTTGAAATGCCTTCCTTGGTTTATTCCGTGGCAGATGTTAGAGAAAGTATACTACGTAACCTCTTATTTTTCAAGGGGATTTTTTCCTGATTTATGCCAATGGGATTTCGATGATAAAGCGGGTGCCGACTTTGTGCTCGGATTCAAAGCTGATGGTGCCTTTGTGAGTTTCGGTGATGATGCGCTGGATAACGTAAAGGCCAAGACCGGTGCCCTTGCGGTTGGAAATCTTGGTGGTAAAAAACGGGGTAAACATTTTTTTGTTGTTAGCGTCCTTTATGCCCATTCCGTTGTCCTGAACTGTAATCTCCAGATTATTGCCCTTGGGCCGGGCAGAAATGGTAATCCTTCCCTTATACCCTTCTTCCTTCAAAGTGGTGCGGCGCTCCACAATGGCGTCGTAGGCATTATCAATAAAATTAAAGAAAACCTCCTCAAGCTGGACTAAAATCCCCTGGATTTTCGGCGGGTCCTTATAATCGCGGATTATATCTATCTCGCTTAATTTCACCTTATACTGCACCATCTCCAGGGTCTGCGTAATGACCGAATCCAGGTCCAGCGCATCAAAGTTTTCTTCGCTCTTACGGGAATATTTCAAAAGGCCGCCGACTATCTGGCCTCCTTGGATAACATTGGTCTGGATGCGCTCAAGGGCATAGCTGACCTGCTTAACCATCTCTTGTACCTCGGGGCTGCAATTTGTGGTATCAGTAGTCTTGATGGTATCAATAGTATCTCCGGTAATCAAAGACATGGCGTAAAAACGGTTATTTATCTGATGCGACATCCCGTCTGCCATGGTTCCGACGGTAGCCATCTTTTCTGCCTGCGCCACCTGTTGCTGCATCTCTTTGGTTTCCTCGTAGAACTGCGCATTCTCAATGGCTAAAGCTGCCTGGCTTGCCAGCACCTCAAAGACACTCAAATCTTCGGGAGTATAAATCTGACCGGAGATCTTATCTCCCAGCACAAAAAATCCCATGAATTTATCTTCCAGGAAGCTCGGGATAACTACCGTGGCGGTAAGAAGGCGCATATTCTCTTCAAGGTGGCGGTAAGTATGATTGCCCGTATCTTCCCAGAGGCGTTTTATCTCTTCGTATACCAGCGGCTCACGTTTAACTAATATCCACGAGACCAACGGGTTATCTGAAGTTATCTTTGGGATCGGGGTCCTGCCCTTATCGCGGCTGACCTGCAAAACATACTCTTCATTTTCAGCATTATACAAATAAATTGCCGCGTAAGATATGCGCACGGTCTTGGTAACGATGTGGGCGATTAAATCCAGGAGCTTACGCAAATTCCTGATGCGTGTCATCCCCATTGAAGCCTGCTTTAAAGTCCTCTGATACTGCCTCTGCTCCCAAAGCAGCCTATCCTCTGCTTTTCGCTGGACATAAATGTAAATGAACGGCCCGGCAGTTGCCAAAAGCCCCAATAACCCAAACGGCACCAGCCACCACTGCGGCCCCAGCATATCCACAATTATGGGCTTATACCATATCGCCACCGCCACCGGCAGGCCTAAGACTAAGGAGTAGACCACCATAAACACCCCTGCGCGGGTGATTGCGACGCGAACATCCATCAAGCGGTATCTTAAGATTGCATATGCAAAAATTAATGGATAAACACCAATAAGTATATTGGAGTAAGGATAAATTGGAACACCCAAAACTAATAAGAACATGCCTTCTGGACCTAGCCATGCAACTAAACAGCCTATTATAAAATATTTAATTTGGTTACGCTTAAGACCGCCAGTATTTCTAAAGAACCTTAGTAACAAAAAGAATGCGTATAAAAGAAAAAACCAATAAAACGCAAGATAAAATAACAAATAAACCGGGTTTTCACTTATTCTACAAGTAAAAAAATAGAACTGATTAAAAACAAATCGAACTCGTATGAAGTCTTTATAAAAGAAATTTAATATTAAAAATAAAAGAGTGAGAAAATAAAGAAAGGCAATTAAAGATTTTTTGTAATTTTTAGTTAATTGGGAAACAAAGTGAAAAAAGAACGTTGGAGTTAAAATTATGCCGATATGCGCAATCTTAACCCAAAATAATGCTTGTTCTTGAGAAGTTGCCTTCGAAAACATAAATGCGCCTAAACACCAAATCCATGAACCGAGGCATGACCATCCAAAATTATTAGCTAGTTTTTTATCCCTCGTTTTAATAAGAAACAACAATCCAATAGAAAAGGTTGAAATAAACGCTGCAACGCATGTAATAGTAAAAATGTTCATTTTCCTAAGTATTTTTCAAGGCGATAATTCTTTCTGCCACTTTTTTACCAGACAATGCCACAGTAGATATTCCGCCTTGTCCCGCCCCCATTATGCTCCAATGTCCTGCGAGAAATAAATTTCTAACAGAAGTGAGTTGTGGTAATAAAGAACTGTTTACTTGGTCAATGGTAGAAGCCCATCCGTAAGATGCTCCCTCCCTATTAAGAGTATAGCGATAAAATGTATGCGGCGTAGCTGTTATTTTCAAATCAATATGTTTACTTATATTAGGAATTGCCCTCTCAGCTAAAGATAATAACTTATCACTCAATAAGTTTTTATTTTTTAACCAAAATTTACCTGTTTCAAAAGTAGCTAAAGTAAATATTTCTACTGTATCTTTACGAGAAGAAGTCAAAGATCTATCTTTAGCTGAAGGGAAAGAAATCATTGCCATGTTAATTCTTCCTTGACGAATAGTGTCTTTTAAAGATTTGTAAGATTTATCTAAATTCCCATCAAGAAAATACCAAATATTGCAAGTTTCATTCAGTAAGTTCTTCAATGATGTTTTTAGTCCCAAATAAACAACAAAAACAGAATTTGAGGGGATAAGCTTATTTACAATATCGGATTCCTTTGTCTTGTAATCAATCATTTCGTTGAAGGTTCTTGTAGCATCTGCAGCGGAAACAACAAAATTTGACTTAATTGAAGTGTTTGGGTATACCACAACTCCTTTCGCAATGTTCTTCTCTGTGATAATCTTTGTTGCTTTTTGCGATAGTCTTAATTCTCCGCCAAGCTGTTTAAATTTCTCCACCAAATGATTTGTGAACTCCTGCATTCCGCCTCTGGGATAATATCCGGGATCTAACAAGAATTCTCTCATAAATATTATTGAAACTGGAGCAGAAATTTGACTTGGCGGCATACCCATATTCCCCAATAAAAGAAGACCCAATGCTGTTTTTAATCTTTCATCTGTAAAATAGGAATCTAAAAAATCTTTAAATGTAGCGTTGGATAATTTTCTGTAAATATTTGGCAGGCTTGTATGCATCACAAATTTAAAGAAACTTGAAATACTTAGCGATTCTTTAGGAAATGTTTTCTTAAATTCATACATAGTATCGTAAGGATTGGCTCTTATATATGTTTCTGCTTCAGATAAGATAATCTTATCTGAAGGGTCAGACTGGTCAAATTGAAAATCTAAAAATTCAAGTTCTCTAAGAATTTTAGATAAAATGCCTTTTTTTACTCCTCCGATATAATGTACGGATGTATCAAATTTATACCCACCCCTCCTAAATGAAGTACAATATCCCCCAGGAGCAAAATGCTGATCTATTAATAGCACTTTGAATCTCGACTTTGCTAAATAACAACCGCTTATCAATCCTCCTATTCCTGCGCCAATTATAATTACATCATAATTTTTCATATTATTTACTCAGAGATAAGATAGAATTTGCCGTATCATAACCGCAACTGGCCACAAAAGCGACACCGCTACCCTGATTACACCAATGACCAGTTAAAAATAAATTCTCGATAGTCGTACGTTGCGAGAAATCAGGGTCTCCAAAATGTTTAATGGTACTTGCCCAACCATAGCTAGAACCTTTATAGTTATATGTCCACCTGAACATTGTGTTTGGCGAAGCCTCAAGTTTAGTTTTAATCCTAGTTGAAGAAAGAGGCAGGAATTGACTAGCTAAAGAAAGTAAAGCTTTGCTAAATTTATTTTTATTCTCACAATTCCAAAAGTTATCATTTTCATAACTAGCATTAGTTCCTATGCATAATGAGATATTCTCTTTTTTTTCATAATCTTCTCTTACATTGCTTGTGACTGTAGCATGGCTATTCGAAAAATTTAAAAAATCTTTATAGTTTCCTTTATCATCAAGGTTGTTTATAAAATAGATATTAGGCAAGAATGTCCTTCCGATTTCTTCGGATAGTAGTTCCAATCCCAGATAAACCATAAATGAAGAGGTGCTAATTCGTTTTTTTAAATTTTTTTTAAAATTTATTGGACAATTATTATTACCCTTCAAAAAAGCAAAATATGTCTCCTTGAAATCGCATGCTGAAATTACAAATTTTGAATTAATTGGATCTCTATTTTCTATAAAAATATTTGTAACAATATTCTTACTAATTTTCAATTTCTTTACTTCGTGATTAAAATTGACTTTTCCCCCAAATTCTTTAAATTTAGCAACCAGGCATTCAGGTAAAGCTTGCATTCCTCCTACGGGATAATATCCACCATCAAAAATAAACTCTCTCCAAATTATAATCCCAACAGTAGCTGAAATATCTGAAGAATGCACACCAAGTAAGCGAAACAATATGATTGAGAAAATTGATTTTAGTTTTCTATCCTTAAAATATCTCTCAAGCAAGTCATTAAATGTCAGGCTTCTAAAGGCCATTGAATCGCGAAGCGAACCTAATAATACATGCTTAAAGAAATTTTCAATTTCCCTTTCTTCACTAGAAAATATTCTTTGAAATTCAGCTATTGTTCTCATTATTTCGTGATAAATATTAATTTTAAACTCTGGGGTAATGATTTGCTCTGACGGATTAGGCCTTTTTATTTTCAGGTTAATATCTAGGTCTCTAAGTATGTCATACAATCTTGCATCTTTTCTTAAGCTAGACAAAGCATGCGCACAAGCGTCAAACCGAAACCCATTAAATGTAAAAGACGTGCAATATCCTCCCGGATTAGCATTCTTCTCTACAATCAGCGTCTTGAGGCCGGCTTTGGCTAAGTAGCAACCGCAAACCAGGCCGCTTATCCCGGCGCCTATTATTACTGCATCGTAATCGTAATGTTCAGACATAGTTTACTTTCCGTTTTTAGCAAGGATGTTGCCGGGCGGTTGAGGCCGCCTATTCCCGCTCCGATTATAATTGAGTCGTATTGATCAGCCATACTTAATTACTGCGAATACAGGACTGCATACCTATCGATAAGCTGACGAATCATACGTTGATATTTAATATGATGGAGCCTTGCCTGCCGCTTAAAAAACTCAACACTTGCCCTTGAAAGAGAGATTGTTACTTTTATGGAGTCTTGCGGCATAACAAGCTCACCCGGAGGCGGCAGAAAGTCTTTAACTCGCTTCAAATTTCCGATTGGAAAAGTTGCATTATTCGCCTTTTTTTTCATAATAATCCTTTCCTTTTCGCCAATGACCGGCACCTATTATCCTGATCTTGGAATGGCGGTAAGGAACCTGACTGTCAAAACCATTCCTTCTACTTTGCCTATACAAAAGAAACGCTCTTCGGCGCTGCTATGTTTTGAATCTATATAAATCTTTCTATCAGGATCCTTGAACGCCTTTGCGGCCGTAATAAAATCAATACCATGCTTATAAATATTAATTAATTCCTTTTCAAAATCCCAGGTAAAGTTACTTTCAGCTGCTTTCATTAGTATTTATAACATATATATGGCTATTTGTCAATATTATAATATGTATAAGCATATGCTCCATATTTAACGCGCCATGCTACGGGCTAAATATAAAGTCAAGACAATATTGCATTTCCATTGCAAAATTGTCTTGCCGCCTCTGGCAAAGATGCTGCCTACATTTAAGTCCGCCTATCCCTGCGCCGATTATAATTGCATCGTAATCATATTGTCCGCTCATCTTAATTATAGCTATCCGTATACTGCATTAATGCTTCTTAGAACATTGTTTTTCTCAAGAAGGCCAAGCTCGCCCTTGTCTTCCAGAAACCTTTCAACGTCCTTGCGCATTTCATTGAAATCAACTTTTTTTGCATTTTCCAAAAGAAAGCCTTTGAAATTGTGTTCTCCGATGACCGGGTGGGCCCCGTGAGTCTGCGTTATGGCATTATTCAGGAGCAAAAAATTCGGCTTTATTTTTTTGGATAAGTACCAAATAAAATCATAAAAATCCCTCCCTTTCCTGAAGCGCCTGTAAAAGCAGGCATGCAGCTTGGTGGAGTATAATGACGCCAAATCAAAATGGACGATATTAAATAAATACGTCTTATTCACAAGAGTGGATTCAGTTTTCCAGCCCAAAGGCGGATTAGAATCAATTTCTATCTTTATAGAAAGCTTCTGTGAGGAAAGGCCGGATAATCCCAGGTTTCTTAAAAGGCCGCCGAATTTTAACAACAGGCTATGGACATTCTTATCGCTTTTTGCATTAATTTCCGGAGCCAGGCCGTAAAGATTGAATTGCTTTTCAAGGAGGGGTTTTATTGCGGGAAATTTGTACCTTTTCTTATTTATGACGGAGAAATCCAAATCTTCCGAGAAGCGCCTCAAATCAAACAAGACCCTTAAAGCCGTGCCTCCGACAAATGCAAGGCTGTCAAATAAATTCTTGTCGTATGCAATTTTCAAGGCGAGGTTCTGCAAAAATTCCCGCGCCTTATTAATTTTTACTTCTACGGGATCATCGTTTTTGAATTGCTGCCTTAACAGCTCAAACATTCCTTTTCTCTTTCTTCACAAAATCGCAGAAAACCCCGGCTATTTTTATCAGCTTTTTGTTGCCCAAAGACAAAGCAAACAACATAATTTTTCTGCGGCTTATCTTTTCTAAATTCTGAAGGCGGTAAGAATATTTGAATAAATCTTCGGGCCTGCCTTTTATTCTTTTTAAATTGAAGTAAAGAAAATCTATAATGGCTTTTTCTGGAACAGCAATAAGGCATGGCAGTCCGTTCGGTTCTTTTAAAAGCTTAAAACCTGAAAAACCGGAGGATTTAATATGCTTATATATGAATAAACCTAACTTATTCTTAAGGCTAAAGGTCTTCTTTGTGGTAACTGATGTCACATCCGCAACCTTCTCCGGAATAAGCCCGTAAAAGTTCATCGCATATTCTAAGCTTATATAAGATGGGCCGTAAATTTGATTCGCGAGGAAACAGCGGCTGGGGTTGATTTTCCTGTCATTTTCATTAAGGAGATAAACTCCGCGCCGTAATCTTAATATAAGCCCTTTCTTCTGCCAACGCAACAACTGGTTGCGCATATTCTGCCCTTTTGGGCTGGCACCAGTTAAATCGCGGCTGCGGATAATAGGGATATTCTGAAATCTGTTTTTGAATTGCAGATAGTTCATTTATGCGTTTCTATATATAATCAGAAAAGGTTAATTACAGAAACATTATAAACCAAGAAGCATTTTTGTCAAGCAAGCTATATTAATTTGCCTTCTTAAATATGCATGCTGCGTTAAAGCCGGCAAAGGCGCAGCAGATTTTCATCGCGATATTTAGCTTTGTTTCTTTCTTCTCTTTAACTAATGAAATGTTGAATTTTGGGTCAGGGTTATCGCAATTTAACGTTGGAGGAATGATATTATTTTGAAGGGCAAGCAACATTATCGCGGATTCTAGTAGAGCACTCCCCCCCAAATTATGGCCTACAGTTGATTTAAAGGTAGTAATCAAGGGTTTTTTAGGATTTGCGCCAAAGGTATCGGTAATAGCTTTGGCTTCGTAGTAATCTATCGGCTGGGAGCCTACTCCATGCGGGCAAAGCAGGTCAACCTCATCTTTTTTGATGCCGCTCTGGCTAAAAGCCCTGGCAATTGCTTTTTGGTAAGAGTCATTCCCTATTTGGGGAACGGTTATCTTCCAACCCTCTAAATCAAAACCACCGCCTAAGTATTCAGCGTAAATGGGGGCTTTGCGCTTTTGAGCGAATTCTAAATCTTCCATTACAATTCCTACTCCTCCATCCCCAAAAACCAGGCCATTACTATCTTTGGAAAACGGACGTAAGATACCATCAGGAGAATAAATCCCCAATTCCTTAAACCAAAGGTATTTGTATATTTCAGGATGCTCTGCCGCGGCAATCACTACTGCTTTTGCCTGATTATTCTTAATAACCTGGCTGGCTGCTTCAAAGGCATAAAGCCCGGAAGCGCAGGCATTATTAATAAAAAGAGAATAATTATGGATATTAAAAACGCGGGCTACGTGGAAAAGATCGGCAAAAGTCTGCACATCATAGCCGCTCTTTAAGAATTTGCGGTAGAATTTATCAAAGAAATCCTTTTTGGAGAATTCGGCTTTCTTTTTGCCGATAAGCATCTCATAGGCAAGGTTGCTTACTTTATACCCGAAATCCATCAGCCCTAAATTTTCGTGCGCTAAAACCAGGCCAATCCGGTTATCCTCCTTATGGTAATCAAGCTTACTGTCATCCAAGGCTAACTTAACACAGGCAATCAGATAATTTAAATCGGGAATCTCCTCCCCTTCTTTCCACTCTTTTATGCCGTTTAATTTATCTTTATCCAGCCCGAACTGAGAAAGAGCAAAATTATCTACCTTATGTAACGGGAATTCTGCCCAAAGCTCCTCATCAAGAAAATATTTTTCTTTCCTGATATTTGTCTTCTTATCCAGAATACCCTGCCAGAATTTTTCCCTGCCTATTCCGGCACAGGCAATTGGGCCTATACCGGTTATGGCAATGCGCTTATCAGGCATAAACTATCCCTTCTTCTTAGCTAAAGCATCCTTTACTGCGGAAAGCGCCTGTCCAAAGGTGGTGATTTGCGGAATCTGCTCGTCGCGGATGGAAATCTTATACTTCCTCTCTATCGCCACGGTAATTTCAATGGCTTTAATGGAATCTACTCCCAAGTCCTGCCAGAAGTTTGTTTCCTCTTTTAGTTCGCTTGGGTCGCGTCCGATTACATTTGCAATTAATACCCTAAGTTCCTGTTCGGGACTATCTTGCATTTCCTTTACCATCATCATCTCCTTTCGCACATGCGAACACCGGCCTATCCGATAAGGCCGGGTGTTAGTATTTTTTAATCACTAAGCAGGAATTATTCCCCCCAAACGCAAAGGCGTTATTCAGGGCAATATTTACCTTTTGTTTTCTTGCCGTATTCGGCACACAATCAATATCACATTCCGGGTCAGGAGCCTGGAAATTAATCGTAGGCGCGATGATATCATCTTTAACTGTAAGACAGCAGGTAATCGCCTCAATTGCCGAAGCCGCGCCCATTGTGTGGCCTAACATAGATTTAATGGAATTCACGGCAACCCGCTTTTTGCCGAAGACTTCATTTATTGCTGTGCTTTCGGTTTTATCATTATGCCTCGTCCCTGTCCCGTGAGCGCAAATGAAATCAACCTCTTCGGGTGAAATGCCCGTGTTTTTTAAGGCACTGCGCATACACTGGCTAACCCCGCTTGGCTGCGGGTTAGTCATATGAAAAGCATCGCAGCTTAAGCCGTATCCTAAAATCTCCGCGTAAATCGGCGCCTTGCGCTCTAAAGCAGATTCTAAAGCTTCTAAAGTCAAAACACCTGCCCCCTCTCCGACGAGCATGCCTTTCCTATTCTTATCAAATGGCTGGCAAATTTCCGGAGCCATTGCGCCAACCTGATTAAAACCGGTAAATGAAAGATAAGAGAAAGCATCCGAGCCTCCCGCAATCGCCATATCTGCCTTGCCTAATTGAATCAGGTCAAAGCCGCAGCCAATAGCATAATTACCTGCTGCGCAGGCAGTAGTAAACATCCGATTGACGCCTTTGATTTTGAATTCCATAGCAACGTTAGATGAGATGTTGTTTACCGGATACTGTATTATTGACCACAAATCCACGGCATCTGTGCCTTTTTTTACCCAAATTGAATCCATTTTTTCTATTTCCTGAGCTTCGCCACCTGTCGTGCCAAATAATGCGGCAACTTTTTCTGTGCCAAACTTTTTAAGACTTATCCCGGCGTCCTCCAGGGCCAACCTTGTAGCGGCAATGGCCAGATGCGAGGCGCGCGCCATAAGCTTGACTTTCCTTTTATCCAGGAATTCTTGGGGCTTAAAATTCTTTACCTGTCCGCCAAGATGCCGGTTATGTTCAGTGGTATCAAAGGCATCAACCTTAGAGATTCCGGATTTGCCCTGAATCAGGTTTTTCCAGAACTCCTCTTTGCCTATTCCGATTGAGGAGACTACTCCCAAGCCAGTTACCACTACTCTTTTATTCTTCATCTTTTAACCACAAATATCAACTCTGCCTCAACCACCAGTTTTTCTCCCACAAAAGCCTTGGTATTTATGAAGGCTCCAGTTGAGAGGACTTTGGCTGCTTCAGCTTCAAGGCGCAACTGGTCTCCGGGGACCACAGGATGCAGGAAGCGCGCCTTAACTGAGCCTAAATAATAACTCGGTTTCTCTTTTAGCTCGCCTTCGTAAGCAGAGTGATAAATCAAAATTGAAGTCTGCGCCAAAGCCTCAATAATTAAGGTGCCCGGCATTATGGGCTGGCCGGGAAAATGGCCCTCAAAGAAATTATCATTTATGGATACATTCTTAATTGCCACTGCCTTCTTCTGCGGCACCAGGTCAATCACCCGGTCAATGAATAAAAAGGGGTAATTCTGCGGCAGAATCTTCCTGATTTGCTCAATTTCTAATGGCAGCTCCATATTGACTCCTTTCACACGGGTGTATTATGCGTTTCCCAAAATTAAGGACGTATTTGCTCCGTTAGGACCGAAGGCATTGATCATTACCTTAGATAATTTAGCGCTCCGCGCCTTATTCGGCACATAATCCAAATCGCAGTCATTATCTTTTTCCAGATAATTTATCGTGGCCGGGATCAGCCCTTTATTCAAAGCGCCGATAGCTGCAACTGTTGCCAGGCCTCCGGAGACACTAAAAGATTCACCCAGCATTGATTTTACCGCAGTAACCGGCATTTTCTTTGCATGCTCGCCGAATACCTCTTTTATGGCTTGAGTTTCAATACGGTCAGCGTCTTTGGTGGAATTGGCGTTGGCAAAAATGCAGTCAATATCTTTTGGCTTAAGCGCGGCGTCTTCTAAGGCTAATTTCATTGCCCGCTTCATTCCATCTCCCTTGGGATTATATTTATAAAAACGCGCCGGGTCAAAACATGAGCCTATTCCTAAGACTTCCGCATAAATTTTTGCCTTTGCCTTTTTTGCGCTATTCAACTCTTGAAGCAGTAACCCCGTTGCGCCTTCTGAGAAAACAATCCCGCTCCTACGCTTATCAAAAGGCGTGGATTCGCAAGAAAGATAATTTAATTTATAAAAGCCCAGGAATGTCTGGATGGCAAAATCCTCAACTGAACCGGCAATGATAGTATCTATTTTTCCTAACCTGATGAAATCCCGCGCATAATCAATGGCATCCAAAGCAGCGCACATCCCGGTTGAAAGCGTAGAATTAAAACCCTTGATTTTAAACCATACAGAAATCCGGCTTGCCGGAGAATTCCCCACGGTGCTGGGGAAAATTGAGGGGTTCACATAACGCACTCCTTCAGTCAGGGATTCCCGGTCAAACTTGGAAATACTGTGCAGGCTTCCGAAAGTTGTGCCTACGGAAACGCCGATACATTGCTCGTTATCAGGGTTAATTTGTAATTGCGCATCATCAATAACCAGTTTTGCCGCAGAAAGCAAAAGCAGGGTGGCGCGGTCTAAATCCATTAACCCTTTTTCGCCTAAGATTGTTTTTGGGTTAAACTCGGTAATCTCTCCACCCACCCGCACCTTCAAATCTTTGGTATCAAAAAGGGTAATTGGCCGGAAGCCTGAGCGGCCGTTAAATAAATTCTCCCAGAAGATCTCCTTACCTATCCCAAGGCTGGAAACTACTCCCACACCTGTAATCACAACTCTTTTATTATTCATCTACATTCCAAGGCCGCCGTCAACGCGGATAACCTGTCCGGTAATATAATTTGCTTCCTCGCTTGCCAGGAAAGCAACTACTCTTGAGACCTCTTCAGGAGTGCCAAAGCGTTCCAGGGGAATCATCGGCATTATTCTTTGCAACATCTCCGGACGTAAATCCTTCACCATATCGGTTTGGATAAACCCGGGCGCAATAGCATTGACCCGGATATTAAATCCTGCTAATTCTTTGGCTAATGAGCGCGTAAAAGAAATAATCCCTCCCTTTGATGCCGCGTAATTTGCCTGCCGTGGCAAGCCGATTATCCCGCTTAAAGAGGTAATGTTTATAATACAGCCCTGTTTTTGCTTCATAAAGGGAATGGTAAAATGCTTGGTTACGTTAAAATATCCGTTTAGGTTCGTATCAATTACATCCAGCCAGTCTTCACGGCTCATCATCAGCATTGCCTTGTCGCGGATAATCCCGGCATTATTGATAAGGATGTCAATTTTTTTAAATTTCTTTAAGGTTTTTTCTGCCAGGCTGCGGCACTGCTCGTAATCTTTGACATCAACCTGAAGGCTTAAGCAATCCACCCCCAGCGCCTTTATTTCTTTTTTCAGCGCATTTGCCTCGGTTTTACTTTTATTAAAGGTAAAAACGATATCCGCCCCGAGTTTGGCCAGTTCAAGGCAGCAAGCCTTGCCAATGCCCCGCGAGCCGCCTGTAATTACCGCAACTTTTCCTTTCATAATACCGGTGCCTCCGGGACCCAGACTTCAAAGCCGTGTGCCGCGGCAATGTCGGCAATCTCTTCCATTTTATCCAGATTGACATCCTCACCCAGCGAATAATCCACAAACTTGCCTTCAAAAGTTAAAAGCATAGTCTCAGCCAGGGGCGCTGGGATAATGTTCTCCGGTAAGCTGCTATTTACAGCCACATCCGCCTCAAAGGGCATTTTTATTAAGCCTGCCTTGATAAAAGTCACATCCGGCCGGGTTTCGGCAAGCTCAAAATTATCATTCTCATAAAAAATATCGCAAAAGATAGCCTCCGGCTTAAATCTTGAGGCGTCCAGAAGGCTGTTTTCGCAGGCAATGTCTGCATTGACCACAATGTCAGCCTCGCTGACTGCGTTATCAACGTCATGCGCCAGAGTTACTTCAACGGAGTTTAAGTGGGTGATGGTTTCCCTTATCTTATTTAATTTCTCTTTATTATCATCCACCATAATCAGGCTCTGGCAGTATTCTGCTAATTTCCTTGCCGAGAGGCTTCCTACGGAATTGCCTGCGCCGATTACCGTAACCGTGCTTTTCTTAAGGTTCTTTAATTTTGCGCGGCTCACCCGGTATATTGCTTCAAATACACTCCAGGCAGTCAGGCTGCTGCCGGTAGTAAGGGGCAATTTTACGGACTTTGAAATCGCATTGGGCTGCTTATCTACTGCCGCAGCGATAATGCTGTTAAAACCTACGATATCCGCGCCTAAGCGCTCGGCAAGCCGGGTTGCGCCAAGGAATTTATCAATAATAAAGTTTTGGGATTCTGTGGGGTGGCTGTATGTAAGCGGAGAAATAATCAGGTGGCCGGAGATTTCATTATTCTGCAGTGAGTTTATCTTCTTTAAATGCAGGGTCTTAAAAGTAGAGGCCTTTTTCAGGGCTGGCCGGGCAATAAAATCAGGCACAATCCGAAACACCGGCCAGTATTTCTTCAGTTGCTCCATAGTTATAGGGCTAACTATAAAGGCGAAACTTTTCATAGTCTGGTTTTACTTAGATTAACTCTGCTCCAAGGCAGGCTTTCTGCGCTCTTTGCCTTGTAGGTTGTAGGTTGATTTTTCCCTTATCCACCTCTCAATGTGCCGCTTATGGAATCTCCAGTCCGTGCCGATTTTGAAAGCCGGTATCTTGCCTTCGCGCGCGTACTTGTGGACTGTGAGCGGGTGGATGCTCAGGTAATCAGCTACTTCTTTGGCGGTTAAAATCTCCCTATTCTTTGCCATACTTCACCTCACTTTGACATATTTAGAGTAACCATATATATACAAACAAAGTCAGGTATTGTCAAGTAAAATTTACGGTAAATAAAAAAGCACAACTGAGTTGTGCCTTTTTAACTTATTAAATTTAAGGAGGTTATGTGTTTAGCCTTCTTCGATTATGCCTAAAACCTCCCCTATTTTGACAGTGTCGCCTTCGCGAAAGAAGATTTCAGAGACAGTGCCTGTGCAGGGGCTGGGAAGGTTAAAAGTGGCTTTATCTGTGGCGATTTCCACCAAATCCGCCTTCTCCTCTACCTTCTCCCCCTCTTTGAAATACCAGTATGAAACCGTGGCCTTCTCAATCCCCTCCCCTAATTCGGGCAAGACAACTTTAACCATCTTTACCTCCCCTAATAGGTTTAAGCGTTTAGCTGCTTAAGCCGAAAAAGCGCTTTTTGATAAACCTCTTCATCCCGCCTAATCCCTACCTTTATTACTAATACCTCAACTACCTCTTCAATGATTTTGTAGATTACCCTGTATTCTTTTACCCTTAGCCTCCAATACCCTTTTAAATCTCCCAACAGCGGCTTGCCGTAATTTTTGGGGCCAATTGTCAGCTTCTTTTGGACATCTTTCAGGATTATCTTTTGATTGGGGATATTTATGGACTTAAAGTCCTGCGAAAGAACCAAACGGTGTATTTTGACCTTCCAGATTGTGCTCACTTTTTATGTTTGAGCTTCTTTTGGAGATAATCAATATCAATATAATCTTCGGGCTTGCTCCTTAAATGCCTCTCTTTTGCAAGAAAACCTAAAGCAGTGTCTTCCAGAAATTCAATAAGCTCTTCCATCCGGTTATATTTTTCTATAGGCACAATGACCGCCAGCGGCTTATTTCTCCTCTCCAAAAGCACCTTATATTTAGTCAGGGCTTCCAGGACTTTGTCAAAATGGGTCCTCAGCTCCGATATCCCCACTAATGTCGTATCCTCTTTTACCGTGAACATCTCTCCTCACCTCCAAAATAAGTATATCACATTATATTGAATTGTCAATTGAATATTACATTGAATATTAGGAAAAATGGGAAAAAGAGGAAAATTAGAACCGTCCCAATTATTCTCCTTTTTTAATCTGAAATAACCCTGACAAACTCAAATGGGCCGTCAAGAGAATAATACTCCACATGCCCGTCGTGGTTTAGGTCTGACCAGAGGGTTCCGGTTATAACGCCAGAGATATAACCACCTGAAAAGTTATCAAAGTGTGAGAATGTAACCTGGCATTTCTCTGTAGACCCTATGTCAGCAAATACTGTAGTGGGGTCAATGACAACAGTTGCATAACTGACAGAAACAGGTACCCCTAAAGGCACTGGCAAAGGAAGGTTTGATATTGCAAAATTGGCCAGAGGGTAATCACTGCCCGAGCCATATTCCTGTCCAAGGCTTACAGATAAGGTAGCACTGCTATTTGAAAGCATGGCTGCAGAAAAAGTGAAATACGGCTGATAAGGGCCTATAGACCAGGTTATACCGGGGTCTAATACGGAAATATTTACTGATTCCTCTTGAGAAACTATATTTGTTGCATTTACTGCCTGAACTTTTATGGTATAGGTTCCGGCAGCAGGAAAAGTTAACACCAAAGTCTTTTGAAATTCAGCTACCGGCGAATCAAAATTACCTGGAATCCAAAGGTCAGATGCAAATATGCCCCAGCCCCCTTCTTCATTATAGATAATCTGGCCGCTATCGGCCTTAACGACCTGAATATTCAATAGAGTATCTGCGGGAAGGTATTCCTTGTAAAGCTTTCCGGAAATGCCAATGACATTTACGATCCCCGGCTCCTTAAATACAATTTTTCCTTCTTCCGGCTCGGTGATTTCAATTTCAGGAGGGGTGGAATCAAGGAATTGGAGGATATAATCCGAAGAGAGCCCCGGCTCTTCTCCGTGAGCGGCATTTATGATGGCATGGCCCTTTAAAGATAACACTCCTATCCCTAACTGGCTCTCCAGCGGAACAACAGTATCACCTAAGTCATAATCTAACCAGTGGCTTCCGGCAATGGCAAAATGGTCTATTGATGTGGAATAATTCGTATTGAGTTCATTGAGAAAACCACTTCCGCTAGGAGCAGGGTCCATATCCCAGACAGCATCTCCGTCTATGTCAATAAACCTAAAAGATTCTGCAGTTTCATCTAAAGTTTCTATCATTATCACATATACCAACGCGCTTGGAAGAATCCATCCCCAACGCCGCGACCTGCTGAAAGAAACTGCCGATGTAGCCCAGCTTGAGCCAAGATTTGGCGTTCCTATAATAATTAATTTCCCAAGTTTTTCTCCGCTATTGCTATAACTTTTAAAATATTTTCTGGCAGCCAAACCTCCCATAGAATGGCAGACCAAGTTAATTTTCTGCATTGAGCCGTCACTATATCTATAATTGTCTCTTAAGATATCTATTATAGTATTTACTGTATCAGCCCAGCCTGGGTCACCGGGATTTCTGTCATGAGATACTACATACCTATCTCCTATCTTGTAAGTATCAACAGAACTATTTCGGTCAACCAAACTTCCACCAAAATCAATAATTTCCAAATAAGGGAAACGGGTAGAGGTTAAAATTGTGTTATCAGCAGCATAACCTTTGTAATAGACGGCAAAATACTCGTTCAGTTTAGTATCTACATTTGATTTAGTCCAATCTGCGGGATTACCTTGAGCAAAACCATGAAGGAACAGGATAGGTGTTGGACGGTAAGCATGCGGGTCATCCCAACCTTCCCAAATTATGGCAGCAGAAACAACTGTTTGAAATGCAAGAAAAACGAGAATCAGAAGAAACTTTATTCTCCGCATAAGCTTATTTATTTTTATCTTGCTTCAATAACCTTAACAGCATATCTATGAGACAAACAAATGCAGGGATAGCCCAAATCATCTGCGCAGGAATTCTGGCTTGGTAGGTCATCCTAACATCATTTCTATCAAAAAAAATCGACAATGCGGGTCCAAACAAAATCATATTTATTCCTGGGATTGAATACAAAAGCACTACAAAGACTATAATTGAAATAAATCTAGGTATCTCCTGGCTGCTAAATGCCTTTGCTTTAAAGAAGTAATATAATCCTGCTAAAGCAAGCAATGTTTTAATCCAGTATACCAAGCCGAATGAAGGTAGCCAAATGGCAGAAAATGGAGCGTGCGTTTCTTTGCCGGCAAATACCAAAATAGTATTCAAGATAAAGGAAACAACAGCCAAAACCTCTGCAATCATAAAATCTTTAGTCTTCAATTTTCCCTCCACCATAAGCTAACAATCCTTACATGTATTACTGAACTATGCAGTTTCTAAGCTTTGGGTTGCTTCAATAATCTTAATAACATATCTATTAAACAAACAAAGGCAGGAATAGCCCAAATCATCTGCGTGGGAATTCGGGCTTTATAAATTGCAGTGCTAGTATATCCTTTGAAAAATAATAATACAGGAAGATAAAGAAACATATTTATTCCCGGAATTGAATACAAAAGCACTACAAAGACAATAATTGAAATAAACCTGGGTATTTCCTGACTGCTAAATGCCTTTGCTTTAGAAAAGTAATATAATCCTGCTAGAGCAAGCAATGTCTTAAGCCAATATACCAAGCCGAAACTTGGCAACCATACAGAAGATGTCGCCCCGTAGTTTTCTTGGCCGGTAAATACCAGAGCAGTATTTAAAATAAAGGAAGCAACAGCCAGGGCCTCGGCAATTAAAAAGTTTTTTTTCTTCAATTTCTCCTCCGTTGTTTTTTTAATATTGGTTAGTTGGGTCAAAGTCCGCGTCAGTCAAGCCGACATTAATCCGGAGGTTATCATAATCCAAAGTGTTTATAAGTTCTCCTGAAGTGAGCGGAGATTTTTTGTCCATCTTCGCGGGTACCCAAGCGCTATTTGGCATTTGTTGGGTTTCTGTCGCCTCCAGTGTCTGCAATAATTGCAATTGATGGCTTTCGTCTTCTTTAAAGAGGCGGGCTTTTGTTAAGATGCCTTTATTATAATCAACATAAAGCTCTAATTTTGAATACAGGCTGTTCTGGGCAACCGGAATGGCATCCAGCGCGATTATTTTATTAGCAAAATCTGTCAGGGCACCATTCTTAGTAACGGTGTGGCTGCTTAAGAAATTAGGCAAATCATAATAAATATTCATCTGGTTAAATTGGCTTCCGGTAATGCCTGCCTCGGGTAAAAGATCAACCGCTTGAGTAATCCTTCTTATGGGGTCAATGAGGTACATTGTTGAGCTGTCGGTTATAGTTATTTCTACCTTTGTTGTGCGCGAGGCTTCAGAGAAACTCTCAATTTTTTCTTTCATCGACGCTTTAAAATAATACCTGCAATAGTCAGTATTCCCAAAGGGCTCTCCATTTAGGGTTGAGGTAAAAACAGCGTCGGCAGTCAGGTCAAATACCAAAGCATAGTTATCCGCCACTTTTTGCAGGACTTCCTGGGCTGTGGGGTTAATAATTGAATAAGTAAGGTTTTCTGAATCCAGCCCTCCCTTATTATCTCTTGCCTGGCAGGTTATTCCTATGCTTCCGGTATCAGAGCTTGTGGTTTGCCAGGTATAGGTGTTTAGACTGGACCAGGCCTGTTTTACCGAGCCACCTACCCAGAAGCGGTATTCTAAAGGGTCATTATCGGGGTCTGTGGCGGTAATCTGAATAGGTATTTGTGCTCCGGCAAGGAAAGTTTCGCCGGTTTCCGGAGTTACTGAAGTTATGCTGGGAGGCTGGTTTGCATCAGGTGCAAACAGCTTTACCTCACTTATCACTGGAACTCTGTTTTGGGCATTAGAAATAACAATTAAGATATAACGGTATGAGCCGGTAAGAGAATAGTCTTTTTGGACAGGGTTAGTGGTGCCTCCTAAGGAAGATAGGTTAGTATAAAGATTAACCCAGTTTACCCGGTCATTTGAGGCGCGGATAGAGTAATTGGACGAGCAGTAGCCTAATTGCCAATAGATAGAGATTTTGGAGAGGGCCTTAGAACTGGAAAGGTCAAGGCCGAGCCACCAGGTGGTTTTGCTTTTGCCTCCTGCCCAATGAGTTAAGAGGTTATTGTCAATGGCTTTAGCCGGCGCGTAGGTAGCGCTGTAGCTGCTGGAAGCTTGTGCTGCGGTTATGGGAAGCTCGGTATCAGCAAGGCCGGGGGCGGCGCAAAGAAAGAGGAAAAATAAAACCAAACCTATGAAAAGAAGCTTTTTCTGCCCTAAATTTACGCGGCTATATTTGCCCATTTGGAAAAATAGAACTGTCCTTTTTCTTTGATGGTACAAATTTCTATTTCCCGCTGCAGGATATCTTCAACTGACGTCATCATTATATCCATGCCGCAGGGGCGAATCAAGTGAAAATTCACCAGGTCTTCGTGCTTAACATTAATCGCCAGGCCGTGAAAAGTAATCCAGTTTTTAATCGCAATACCGATGGAGGCGATTTTTTTATCGTTCACCCAGGCGCCGGTTAATCCGGGTCTTGTGCGCGCCTTTACGCCGAAGCCATCCAGTAATTCTATGGCATATTGCTCAAGGCTCCTTAAATACCAGTGAATATCTTTTTTGAAATAGTTTAAGTTCAGGATGGGATAAACCATTAGCTGGCCGGGGCCGTGATAAGTAACATCTCCTCCCCGCTCTGTACGGCATATCTTGATGCTTCTTAGAGATAATTCTTCCTCACTGATGAGGATATTTTCTTTTTTTGCCAGCCTGCCCAAAGTGATAACCGGGTAATGCCGGCAAAGGATTAAAACGGACTTTATTTTTTCGGATTTTACCTGCTGGAAGATTTTTTGTTGCGCCTTTAAAAAATCGGAGTAGTCAATTAACCCTAAATCCACTACCTTAGATTCCATGGTTAAGGTTTAAGGCATCAGAAATACTTTCGGAGATAGTTGGGTGGGCAAAAATAGTATCTTTAAATTGCGATACTTTTAGTTTCACGGAAATGGCAAGGGTCAGGACCGCGATTAATTCCGTGGCGCGCGGGCCAATAATTGATGCGCCCAGGATCTCGCCTGTGGCGTTATCTGAAATGACTTTTATAAAGCCCTCTTTCTCTTCCAGGATGCGCGCCATCCCGGAACCGAGGAAATCAAATTTATTTATGGCAATATCTATGCCCTTATTTTTTGCCTGCTCGGCATTCAGGCCGACACTGGCAATTTCCGGGTCGGTAAAAATGCAATTTGGCACAACGGGATTATCCGCCCTTTTAGGTTTTTCGGGATTTACCATATTTTCTACTGCCATCTTACCCTGATAAGAAGCTAAATGCGCCAGCATAATCCCTCCTGTGCAGTCTCCGGCAGCATAAATATTCGGGATGCTGGTCCTAAGGTATTCGTCAACCAATACCCTGCCTCTCTCCAGCTTTATTCCGATACCTTCAAGCCCTAAATTATCTACCCTGGGCGCCCTTCCTACGCAAACCAGGACTACGCCATAATCGCTTAGATTTACTTTTGTGGCATCACTATTGGTATTTACCTTTATACCCCTCTTCTTAAAAATAGTTTCCAGCTTCCTGGCCACTTCGCTATCTTCCGCGGGCAATAGCTGCGGAAGTTTTTCTATAATTGTAACCTGGGTGCCCAGCATTGAAAAGAGGCTGGCAAATTCGCAGCCGATTACCCCTCCGCCGATGACCAGTAATGCGCCCGGGATTTCTTTAAGTTGGAGGATTTCATCGCTGGAAAGGATGTGCTTTGCGTCAAATTTAATTTCCTTAAGCTCAATTGATTTAGAGCCGGTGGCAATAAGGATATTTTTGGATTTGATTTTCTCTCCAGCCGCCTCAATTTCTTCCGGTGAAATAATTTTAGCCTGCGCATTGATAAAATCTATGCCCTTTAAGGAATACTGCATCCCCTGGCGTAGCTGTAAGATGATGTTTTCTTTTCTCTCCTGAACTTTACGGAAATTAATCAGGGGGGTGATATTCTCCAAGCCGAATATCTCGGACTTTTTGTTTAACGCGTATATCTTTACTGACTGAATCAAGGTTTTTGTAGGGATACAGCCCAAATTAAGGCAGGTGCCGCCGATATCGGATTTCTCAATCAGGCACACTTTTTTGCCTAAATCTTTTGCCTTTAGTGCCGCGTTAAAGCCTGCCCAGCCTGCGCCGATTACTGCTAAGTCATAATTTTTCATAACGGCAGCTCCTTGTATTGCGCCTTAATTTTTTCCGCGCTTGTTATCAGCTTCTCTTTTTCTTCTTTGCTTAATTCCAATTCAACAACCTGCTCTATTCCGCCTTTTCCGATACGGCAAGGCAGGCCCATACAAACATCTTTTAACCCGTATTCGCCGCTTAACATGGCCGAGCAGCCAATGGTGCGTTTCTCATCTTTGGCAATTGCCCTTACTATGCTTGTTATTGCCGCGGAAGGCGCAAAATAAGCGCTCCCGCTTCCGAGGAGCGAAACAATCTCTGCGCCGCGGTTAATGGTCTTATTAACCAACACCTCTATCTTTTTATCATCCAGGAGCTCATCCAAACTCACCCCTTTTACTTTTGTAAACCTGGCTAATGGCAACATCCCTTCACCGTGACTTCCGATAACTATGGGCTCTATATCGGTAACGGGGATATTTAATTCTTTACTGATGAGGTTGGCAAACCTGGAAGCATCAAGGCTTACCCCCATGCCAAAAACTCTCTGCTTCGGATACCCTAACGCCTTACTTGCAAAATAGGTCATTATATCAAGCGGGTTTGTAACTATTATGACTATTGCTTCTGCGGTGAGTTTTTTAACGTTAAGCAGGATATCTTTGAGTATCTGCGAGTTTTTCTGGAGTAATTCTTCGCGGCTCATCCCCGGTTTACGCGCCAGGCCCGCGGTGATTACGATTATCCCTGAACCCCTGATTATATTTATATCGTCGCTTCCTTCTATTTTAAAGTTGTATTTTACTAACGCCTGCGCATCCTCTAAATCAAGGGCCTTTCCCTGGGCCAGGCCCTTTACCACGTCAATTAAGGCGATATCAGCAAAACCTTCCTGAATTAAACGCAATGCAGCCGTGCTGCCAACATTACCTGCTCCGATAATAGAAATTTTCATTTTAATTTATTTATAATTGCGTCAGCCATCTCTTTGGTGCCGACTGCGGTTGGGTCATTGGGAGCGGGTTTTAAGTCGTAGGTCACGGATTTTCCTTCTTTGATGACTTCTTTCACCGCATTTTCCAACCTGTCAGCTGCCTTATTTTCATTGAGATAGCGAAGCATCAATACTGCGGAGAGTATCATTGCCGCGGGGTTTACTTTATTCTGGCCCTTGTATTTTGGCGCTGCCCCGTGCACCGCCTCAAATACCGCCATATCCTCCCCGATGTTCGCTCCCGGAGCAATCCCCAAGCCGCCGATAAGCCCGGCGCAAAGGTCGGAGATAATGTCGCCGTATAAATTAGGCAAAACTAAACAATCATAGTTATGCGGCTTCTGCACTAACTGCATGGACATATTATCCACAATCGCCTCATCAAAATTAATTCTTCCTTCGTATTCTTTGGCGACCTTACGGAAGCTATTTAAGAATAGGCCGTCGGTAAATTTCATGATATTTGCCTTATGCACGCAGGTTACCTTTTTGCGTTTAAGTTTCAGCGCGTATTCAAAGGCGAAACGCACAATCCTTTCGGAGGCAAACCTGGATAAGGGCTTAATGGAGATTCCGGAATCCGGCCGGATCTTTTTTCTGGAGTAACTTTCTATTTGCGAGATGAGGTTTTTTGTTTCTGGTTTTCCTTCCTCAAATTCAATGCCGGCGTATAAATCTTCGCTATTCTCCCGGACAATGATTAAATCAATGTCTTTATAATGGCTTTTTACTCCGGCATAAGATTTAGCCGGCCGCACGCAGGCAAAAAGGTTAAGCTCCTGCCTTATTGCCACGTTTACCGAGCGAAACCCCTCGCCGATAGGCGTAATTATCGGGCCCTTCAGGGCCACCTTATTCTTCCTTACCGAAGCTAATACGGTTTCAGGGAGGACCTTGCCGTGTTTTTTTAAAGCCTCTTCTCCGGCAGATACCTCTTCCCACTCTACCTTTACTCCAGTAGCCTCAACGCAGCGCACTGCTGCATCTGTAACTTCCGGGCCAATCCCGTCTCCGGGGATTAAGGTAATTTTATACATCAGGCAACCTCTTATATTTCTTGTAGTAATTGACTGCCCCGCCCTCTTTAAGAAGCTCCTGCATAAACTTAGGCAGGGGCTTAATCGGTAAATCCACTCCCTTACTGATATTCTTTACCACCCCTTTATCCAAATCAATATCCAGCTTATCAGCCTCTGAGATTTTATCCGTGTCAGTCTCGATTAATGCAAGGCCGATATTAAAACCATTGCGGTAAAATATCCGGGCAAATTGTTTGGCTAATACGCAGACAATCCCCGCTTCCTTTATGACCAGCGGAGCCTGCTCTCTTGAAGAACCCATCCCGAAGTTTTTTCCCGCCACCAGCACGCTCGCACCAGGGTGTATCTTTTTGGGAAACTCCGGGTCAATATCTTCCATCAGGTGCCTGGAAAGTTCTTTTATGTCCGTGATGGCAAATTTATACCTGCCGGAGATAATAAAATCCGTATTGATATTATCCCCTAATTTTATCGCTTTTCCAATTATATTCATTTTTATATAGGGACGGTTCTCAACTCAAAGTAAAAGTGTCCCCTAAAAGGGACAGTTTTAGAACGACTTGAGAACCGTCCCTAAAGTTAAAGTTGTTTGAATTCTTCGGCGTTCTTTACCTTGGATAGCGCCACGTCCAGAGTAATGGCCCCCTTTTGGACCAACTCTTTGAGGGATTTATCCATTGTCCTCATTCCGTATTGGCTTCCGGTCTGCATCAGGGTGGGTATCTGCTCAATCTCCTGCTCGCGGATTAAATTCCTGATGCCTGCGGTGCCTATCATTACTTCTGTTGCAAGGATTCTTCCGTGGCCTGAGGCGTGCGGCAGGAGCAGTTGCGAAACTACCGCCTGCAAAGAATCGGCAAGCTGTAATTTTACCTGCTGTTGTTGATGGGGAGGAAAGACATCAATAATCCTTTCTATTGTCTGCGGAGCGTCCGGGGTATGGAGCGTAGCTAAAACCAAATGGCCGGTTTCTGCGGCGGTAAGGGCGGTAGAGATAGTCTCCAGGTCGCGCATTTCCCCTACCACTATTACATTAGGGTCCTGCCTTAAAGCATGGCGCAGCGCCTCGGCAAAAGAATGGGTATCCGCGTAAACTTCCCTCTGCTTGATAACGCTCTTCTTATTGCTAAAAATAAATTCAATAGGGTCCTCAATGGTAATCATCAGGCATTCCCTTTCGTTATTAATCAGGTCAACCATAGCCGCGAGAGTAGTAGTCTTTCCTACGCCCGTAGGCCCGGTAACCAAAACCAGGCCGTTTGGCTTCCTGCCCAAATCAATGACTACCTGCGGCAGGCCTAAATCATTTATGCTGGGCACCTCAAGGGGAACGCGCCGGAATGCCCCTTCCACAGAGCCCTTTTGTACATGCAAATTGACGCGGAACCTGTCCATGCTGGGAAGCGCCAGGGAAAAATCAAGCTCAAGGCCCTGCTCGAATTTTTCTTTTTGCGTGTTGGTTAAAACTGCATAGACCATTTTCTTGATTTCTATCCGGTCCAGGACCGCGAGGTTAGTCCGGTGCAGCTTACCGTCAACGCGCAATATCGGAGGCTCTTTTTCGGTAATGTGCAGGTCAGAAGCCTTTTTTTCTATACACAATAACAGCAGGTCCCTTATCTCCATATTTCCTCCTTATCGTTTTTACAAATAAGCCCTTGGGTCAGTAATGTATCCGGTTAAAGCCGAAGCTGCCACAGTAGCGGGAGAAGCCAGGTAAATAAAGGCATTGGGATTACCCATCCTTCCTTTAAAATTCCTGTTCGCTGTGGAAATAACCGCCTCCCCGTCTGCCGGGACGCCATTATGCGTGCCTACGCACGGCCCGCATCCCGGAGCCACTACAACTGCTCCTGCCTTAACGAAAGTATCTATCAGCCCTGATTTAAGCGCCTCCAAAAGCACGCTGCGGGAACTGGGCGCGATAATAAACTTTATGCCCCTGGCAACCTTTCTTGATTTTAATATTGAGGCAGCAACCTTAAAATCCTGCAAGCGCGCATTGGTGCAGGTGCCTAAAAAAGCCTCGTTTATCTTAACCTTTTTTAATTCATCCACCGACCGCACATTATCCACTTCGTGCGGGCAGGAAACCTGCGGCTTTAATTTTGAAAAATTGAATTCAAGCTTATCTTCGTATTCAGCGCCTTTATCGGCAGAAGCATTTTTTACTCTGATTTTCTTTGCACCCGAGCGCTTAAGCCAGCTGACTGTCTTTTCGTCAACCGGCATAAATCCGCATTTGGCGCCCATCTCCACCACCATATTACAAACAGTGAAACGGCTGTCCATATCCAGTTTATCCATTACCGGGCCGCAAAATTCCAGGGCCTTGTAGGTTGCGCCGTCTGAGCGTATTTTATTTATTATACCAAGAATAATGTCTTTGGCAAATATTCCTTTTGGTAATTTTCCTTTCACGATTATTTTAACAGTTGCGGGCACCTTAAACCAATTCTTGCCTGTAGCAATGGTAAGCGCCAGGTCCGTAGAGCCCACGCCCGTAGCTAAAGCCCCCAGCGCTCCGTAGGTGCAGGTATGAGAGTCTGCGCCCAAAACTAAATCTCCGGGAAGAATTTTCCCTGACTCCGGGATTACCTGGTGGCAAACACCGCAGCCGATATCAAAAAGCGGGGCATTAAATCGCGAGGAAAAATCCCGCATCTTCTTATGCACGCGCGAGACGCCTTCGCTCGGGGAAGGCGCGCTATGGTCAATCACCATACAGAATTCTGTTTTTAACGCAGCTGCCCCCAGCTCCTTTAACCGGTCTATAATAATTGAGGATGTCCCGTCCTGGCCAAAGGCAAAATCAACATCACAAAGAGCAAAATCGCCGGCCCTTACTTCTTTGCCGGCGTGAACGCTTAAAATTTTTTCCGCGATGGTTTTTGGCATGTCTAAATTTTATCCAGCCAGAGCTTAATCCTGCTTACGCCTTTCTCAATCTCTTCTATTCCGGTGGCAAAACTTATGCGCACATAATCATCCATCCCAAAACTTTTCCCGGGGATAAGGCTTACTGATGCTTCCGCCAGCGCCTTCTCGGCAAAAGCCATTGAATCCAGCCCTGTCTTTGAAATATCGCAAAAGATATAAAATGCCCCGGCAGGGATTGTGTAGCTTATGTCTTTGATTTCTTTCAGGCGCGAAATAAGGTAATCCCTTCTCTTCTGGAATTCCGCGCAGATCGCTTTTGAGAAATCATCCGGCGCAGAGAGCGCGGCTACCGCCGCCTTCTGGCTTATGGACGCGGGATTGGAAGTTGAGTGGTCCTGTAAATTGGAAATGGCATCCACGATATCGCGAGGCCCTCCCAGGTAACCTATGCGCCATCCGGTCATGGAATAACTCTTTGACAGGCCGTTTACCGTAATCGCCAGTTCATAAATCTGGCTGTTTAAGCTGGCGATAGAAACCGGCTTCTGGCCGTCAAATATAATCTTTTCATAAATCTCGTCGCTGATGACGAATATCTTATTTTCAACGCAAAGCCTCGCAATCTCTTTTAATTCCCCGGGGGCGTATACGCATCCAGAGGGGTTAGATGGGCTGTTTAAAATAAGCACCTTTGTCTTGGGGCTTAAGTGCTTTTCTATCTCCTTAATCGTAAACTTAAAGTTATTCTTCGGGGTAGTCTTTACAAAGCGCACCACCCCCCCGCAAATATTCACCATTTCCGGATAGCTTACCCAGAAAGGCAGAGGGACTAAAACCTCGTCCTCCCTGCTTACCAGGGCCATAAGGCAGTTAAAGATACTGTGCTTGGCTCCGCAGGAAACTACAACCTGCTCCGGCGCATAATCCAGGTTATTATCTTTTTTGAATTTTTCGCAGATTAGTTT
>JBFMBZ010000018.1:0-20466 GCA_040754615.1 Candidatus Omnitrophota bacterium
CTTCTAATCAGGCCGCAGAAGCAGAAGGAGAAGGAGCACCAGAAAACGCTGGCAAATTTGGCTAAAAACGACGAAGTGGTTACCTCAGGAGGGATGCACGGCACGGTAGTTAACGTGAAAGAAAAAACCGTTATCTTAAGAGTAGACGAGAATGTGAAAATAGAGGTGGAAAAAAACTGTATTGCCCATGTGAAGGCCAACAACGGAGCAAAAACATGAAATTAATGTATAGAATTATCCTGATTATTTCGGTATTGGGCATTTGCGTATTTTCTGCCTTTCCTCTTGATAAGCGCATCAACTTAGGGCTGGATTTAAAAGGCGGGATGCACCTTTTGCTTAAAGTAGATACCAGCGGCCTTGCCGCGGATGCCAGGGAAGATGCGATAGACAGGGCGGTAGAGGTTATCAGGAACAGGATAGACGAATTTGGAGTAAGAGAGCCTTCTATTCAAAAGCAGGGAATAGATGAAATTGTGGTGCAACTGCCCGGCATTACGGACAGGGGCAGGGCCCTGGATATTATCGGCAAGACCGCCTTGCTTGAATTCAAGCTGGTTTCCGACGACGCGGAAAAGTTAAAGGCGGCACTGGAGGGAAATATCCCGGAAGGCCTGGAGCTTAAATATTCTCAGGAAGATAAGGAGCCCCTCCTTTTGGAAAAACAGGCAGTGCTTAGCGGAGATGCGTTAAAGAGCGCTTTAGTGCAATTCAGCCAGGCCGCTTTTAATGAGCCGTCGGTAGGCCTGCAATTTAACACCGAAGGCGCGGAAAAATTCGCCAAGATTACTGCGGAGAATGTAGGCAGGCGCCTCGCCATTGTTTTAGACGGGAAGGTGCAATCCGCTCCCCGGATTAAAGAGGCAATACCTTCGGGAGAGGCAGTAATAACCGGAAGGTTTGATATTGCGCAGGCGCAGGACCTAGCTTTGATTCTGCGGGTAGGGGCTTTACCCGCGCCCATGCATATAGAAGAAGAGCGGACCATCGGCCCGCTTTTAGGCCAGGATTCCATCAATAAAGGCATTAAAGCTACCATTATAGGCAGTATCCTGGTTTTTGTTTTTATGGCTTTTTATTACCTCCTTGCGGGAATTGTCGCAGATATCGCGTTATTGCTAAACCTTTTGATAATTTTAGGCGGCCTGGGGATTTTGCCTGTTTTGTTTCCGGGAGTATCCGCAACCCTTACTTTGCCGGGCATAGCAGGAATTGTGCTTTCTTTGGGTATGGCCGTAGATGCCAATGTCTTGATTAATGAGCGCATCAGGGAAGAGCTGGCCGCAGGAAAAAGCTTGGGAGCTGCGATTAATAACGGTTATAACCGGGCATTCAGCGCAATCTTTGATTCAAACCTGACTACCCTGATTGCGGCATTCCTATTATTCCAATTCGGCACCGGCCCCATCAGGGGTTTTGCCGTGACTTTAACCATCGGCCTTATCGCCAGCCTTTTTAGCGCGGTTGTGGTAACACGCACTATTTTTGAGATGCTTTTAAGCTCAGGTTGGCTGAAAAATAATTTGCCTATGCTTCGGCTTATCGGCGAGACGCATATTGATTTTATCGGGAAAAGGAAAATATTCTATGCGCTTTCGCTGATTATTATTATCGCCGGGCTTTCGGTTTATTTTAAAAAAGGGAAGGAAGCATACGGGATTGATTTTGCCGGAGGCCAAATCCAGGAATACAGTTTTAAATCCGCAGTGCCCATAGACAAGGTCAGGGAAGTCCTGAAAGAGATAAACCTTACCGACGCCTCCATACAGCAATTCAAGGATAACCCCAAAGTAATATTAATCAGGTCAAGCGAAGATAAAAGCCAGCTTCTTACGGATAAGTTGAAGGAGAATTTTCCAGAGGAAGATATCCAGATTTTAAGGATTGAGCGCGTAGGCCCGGTTGCGGGAAAACACCTGAAGAGCAAGGCGTTTTATGCGCTCATCTGGTCGCTTATCGGCATCCTGATTTATGTGGCCTTCAGGTTCAAGCACTTTAACTTTGCCGTGGCAGGCGTTATTGCATTGTTCCATGATGTCCTGGTGGCATTAGGGTTTTTGGCGATGACCAACAGGGCAATTGACTTGTTAAGCGTTACCGCTTTTTTGACCATTGCCGGTTATTCCATTAACGACACCATAGTAATTTACGACCGGGTAAGGGAGAATAGCCGCCTGCTGAAGAAGATGAGCCTGCGCGAGCTCATCAATTTAAGCGTAAACCAGACTTTAGGCAGGACCGTCCTTACTTCCGGAGTAACTTTGCTTGTAGTTATTTCAATTCTGCTGTTTTCCGGCGAAGTCTTAAGCAACTTTGCCTTCAGCCTATTAGTGGGCTTTATCTCAGGCGTATATTCTACGGTTTTTATTGCCTCTCCTTTAGTCCTTGCCTGGCAGAAAAATAAGTAACTGGAAATACCTATCCTAACAGGTAATCTTTATGTTTAGGTCCCTTAAGATTTATACTGGTTTGGCCGTTAGCCAGGAGCTGCTCCTGCGCTCTCTGGCCGAATTCGGCTATAAGAGGCAGGAGGCGGTTTTACAGGAAGGGGATTTCTCCCGGCGCGGAGGCATTGTTGACATATTCTGTTTCTCCTTTGAGCTTCCCATCCGCATCGAATTTACCGACGATAAAATCAGCTCCGTAAAGACGTTTAATCCTTCTACCGGGGAAGCGCTCTGGGAGCACAGGATGGTTATCGTCTTGCCGGTAAAGAAGCATCCGCTTTTTAAGGCTAAGCACTTTAGCGAGGAAATCCCTTTAGAGGGCTTCGTGGACCTAAATCTCGGAGACTATGTTGTCCATAACCAGTATGGCATCGGAAGGTTTTTGGGATTAGAAAAGATAAAACTTAAAGATAAGGCCAAAGACCACCTAGTTATTGAATACGACCGCCAGGAAAAGCTATACGTGCCTGTGGACCAGATGCACATGGTGCAAAAATACATTGCCTTCCAGGTGCATAGGCCCAAACTTTACCGCCTTGGGACAAAAGAGTGGCAGAGAACCAAAGAGCGGGCAAAGCGGGGGGTTCAAAAATTAGCCTGGGATTTACTTAGTTTACAGGCAATGCGGCTTTCGGCAGAGGGTTTTACATTTTCTCCCGACACTGACTGGCAGAGGCAATTTGAAGAGAAGTTTCCTTTTGAAGAAACTCCGGACCAGGCCAAGGCTGCCTTGGAGGTAAAAAAAGATATGGAGTCCGTAAAACCTATGGATAGGCTTTTATGCGGCGATGTGGGTTACGGGAAGACAGAAGTTGCCCTGCGTGCGGCCTTTAAGGCGGTTATGGATAATAAGCAGGTGGCGTTTCTTGCTCCAACTACTATTCTTTGCGAACAGCATTACCAGAACTTTAAATTCCGCTTTCAGGATTTCCCGGTTAATATCCAGATGCTCTCAAGGTTTAAGACCAAGCACCAGCAAAAAGAAATTATCCGGGGCCTTTCCGAAGGCGGGGTGGACATAGTTATCGGCACGCACCGGCTCCTTTCTTCGGATATCAGGTTTAAGGATTTAGGCCTGGTGATAATTGATGAGGAGCAGCGCTTTGGCGTGCGGGCAAAAGAAAAATTAAAATCATTGCGGCTTTCCTCTGATTGCCTGATTTTGACCGCCACCCCCATCCCGCGCACCTTATATATGAGCTTGATGGGTGCAAAGGATATGTCCCTGATAAACACCCCTCCTCAAAACCGGTTGCCGATTAAGAGCATTGTGGTAGAATATGACGAAGACCTTATCCGGCAGGCGGTGGTGCGCGAAATTGAGAGAAAAGGGCAGGTATTCTTTTTGCATAACCGCGTGCAGGATATCGCCAAGGTAAAAGAAAAACTGGCAAGAATATTACCTGCGCAGATACAGATAGCGGTTGGCCACGGCCAGATGCCGGCGAAGCTCTTAGAGTCGGTGATGTTTGATTTCTTAAGCGGGAAAATTCAGGTGCTGGTGTGCACAATGATTATCCAGTCCGGGATAGATATACCCAATGCAAATACGATAATTGTCAATAATGCGCACAGGTTCGGCTTGGCGGATTTACATCAACTGCGCGGAAGGGTAGGCAGAAGAGAGCTTCCGGCATACGCTTATTTTTTGATTCCCAGGAATGAAACTATTGATTCGGATGCCAAAAAAAGGCTGGATTCCATTGAAGAGCATTCTCAGCTAGGCGCCGGGTTTAAAATAGCCATGCAGGACCTCGAGATGCGCGGGGCGGGTAACCTTCTGGGAGAGCAGCAGCACGGGTTTATTGCAGCTGTGGGCTTTGACCTTTATTGCCGCCTATTGAAGGAGGCGATTATTAATTTCAAAAAAACAGGAGTATCTGAATATGAATTGCTTAAGGCGTAGGGTTTTCATTTTCTTGATTTTAACGGCGGCCTTTATGGGCGAATGTTTTGCCAGAGAAAAAATCGTCGCCGTAGTAAATAACGAGGTCGTCACCCAGAAGGACCTGGATGATTTTGCAAATTTTATGCGGCTGCAGCTTTCTGAGCAGTTAAACAGCCGTGAGCTGGAAGGAAAACTACAGTCAATGAGGCAGGAGATTCTCGAGCGGCTTATTGAAGACCGCCTTATTTTACAGGAAGCAAAAAAGAACGGTGTTAAAGTTGACGAAAACAGGATTAAGGCGAGGCTCTCAAGCATTAAGAAGCAATATCCTTCTGAAAGCGACTTTCGGCAAACCCTTGCCAGGCAGGGGCTGGTTGAGGCAGACTTAGAGCAGCGTATCCGGGAGCAGCTGCTTATGTTTTCCATTGTTGAGCAGATGGTCAAAGGCAAAATAATCATTAAGCCTGAAGAGGTCACCGTGTTTTATAATGATAATAAGCAAGAGTTCATGTCGGAAGAAACCAGGCTTATCGAGGTCATAGTCTTAGAAAAAAAGGAGGCGGCTAAATCCTTTGCCTTTGATTTAAGCCTCACGGAAAAACTTGAAGACCTGGCAACGCGTTACCTTTTTAAGGTAAATATGCTTACTGTTTCCGAAGGTGATGATTTGCGGCCCCAGATACGGGATACGGTATTTAAATTAGGCTTAAAAGGAGTTTCTGAGCCGGTTGAGATGGACGGCCGCTATTATGTTTTCCGGCTTCAGGAACTGATTCCCTCAAGGCAGCTTAGCCTTTCCGAGGCACAGGACAGGATTCACGAATTCCTATTTGAAAAAAAGATGCAGGAAGAAATGGCCCGGTGGCTGGAAGAGTTGAAAACGAAATCTTATGTCAAGATTACCCAAGATTAGAGCAGGCATTACAATGGGAGACCCTTCAGGGATAGGCCCGGACATTACGATTAAGGCACTCAACCGTTTAAAGGGCCTTGCGGATTTCGTGGTTATCGGGGATGGATGGGTATTAGGCAAGGCCGGCAAAGGTAAGCTTAAGGACGCAAAGATTATAGATTTAAATAATGTTTCTCATAAGGGTTTTGAATTCGGAAAAGTTAAAGGAGAATACGGCAGGGCCTCCATGGAATACCTGGATAAGGCAATGCAGCTTTTAAAGAATAGGGAGATAGATTGCCTGGTAACCTGCCCGATATCCAAAGAGGCAATTAATCTCGGGGGATTTGAGTATTCCGGCCATACCGAATACCTTTCTTGCAAATCCGCTGTTAAGGACGTAACCATGATGCTATTGAGCAATAGCCTGAAAATAAGCCTGGTTACGCGGCACATCCCTTTAAAAGACGCCCCGGGAAAAATCAAAGGAGCAAATATTCTTAAAACTGTTGAGCATACCTTTAAAGCCTTAAGGCAGCTCTTTGGTGTCCAAAGGCCGAAGATAGCTATTTGCGGCATTAATCCGCATGCCTCGGATAACGGTTTAATCGGAGAAGAAGAGAATAAAACCATAATTCCGGCAATAAAAAAAATAAGGAGGAGGCTAAGGATTAACATTGATGGCCCGCTTCCCGCAGACTCCGCAATTTATAAAACAAAGAATAAATCCTATGATGCGGTTGTGGCAATGTACCATGACCAGGCATTAATCCCCTTGAAATTATCCGGAAAATTTGACGGCGTAAACCTGACCCTGGGCCTTCCTTTTATCAGGACCTCTCCGCTACACGGCGTAGCGTTTGACATTGCCAAAAAACCCGGCCTTGCAAATCCGGGTTCATTAATCGCCGCAATTAAATTAGCTGTAAAATGCGCATCCAGCCAAAAAAGAGATTAGGGCAAAATTTCCTGTTTGACAAAAACGTGCAAAGAAAGATTATTGAGGCTTGCGGCCTTGGGCCCGGAGATATCGTCCTTGAGATCGGCTCAGGCAGGGGGGAGCTGACGGAACATCTAATCATGGCCGCAGATAAAGTCTTTGCTGTAGAGCTGGACAAAGATTTATGCCAGTTGTTGAGCCGCAGGTTTGCTAAACAAGGTAATTTTAAAATCATAAACCAGGATATCCTGAAACTTGATTTCTCAAAGTACTTTAAAGATTTAAAGGGGGAAATTAAAATAATTGGGAATATTCCTTATTATATCTCAAGCCCCATTATCGAGCATTTGGCGCGCTTCAGGGAAAAAATAAGCGTAATTTTTCTTACCCTCCAGAAAGAATTTGCTGAGAGGCTCTCGGCCTCGCCCGGATCAAAAAGGTACGGCGCGTTCAGCTGTTTTGTGCAGTACTATTTTGAGCCCGAGATACTCTTCAATATAAAAAAAACTTCATTCCATCCCAGCCCGAAAGTGGATTCTGCTTTCGTAAAGCTCCAGGTACGGCCTTCACCTCTCGTTATAACCAGGGACGAGAAACTTTTATTCAGGATTATCAGGAACGCCTTCGGCCAAAGACGCAAGACCCTAAGGAACAGCCTGAAAGACGTTATTTCCTGCTCAAGCCTAGAACGTTTTTTCCTGCAGCAGAAGATTTCCCCCAATACCCGGCCCGAGGAACTCTCTTTGCAGGATTTTTCTAAATTAAGTGATTTATAAAATTCAATCGGCTTATAAATTAATCTTGACTATTGAGTCCAAAACTAATAGAATGGTAGAAAAATATAACGGCTTCAATGGCGAAGTTTAATAAATTTGGCACTCAAACCATATCAAAACTTTTTTAGACAACTCTTTTAAGCGCAGGGTTGTCTAATTTTTTTATTCACTCCTGCCTAAAATTTATGCAAGATATGCTTAAAAAAACAGGTTTTGACAGCGAGAAATACTTAAGGGAACAAAAAACCGCAATTTTGGAGAGGGTTTCCAAGTTCCGCAATAAACTGTACCTGGAATTCGGCGGGAAATTAATTTACGATTACCATGCCGCAAGGGTCCTGCCCGGGTTTGACCCTAATATCAAGATGAGGCTCCTCTCGGAATTGAGCGATAAGGCGGATATCATACTGTGTATTTTTGCCGGAGATATTGAGCGCCGCAAAGTCAGGGCGGATTTCGGCATCACTTATGATGCCGATGTCCTTAAATTAATTGATGACCTTAAGGAGAGGGGAATCAAGGTCACGTCTGTGGTGATTACTCGCTTTGACAATCAGCCCGCAGCAAAAATTTTCAAGAATAAGCTGGAACGCCAGGGTATCAAGGTTTATACCCATGCCTTTACCAGCGGCTACCCTAATAATGTAGATATGATTGTCAGTAAAGAAGGCTACGGCGCAAACAGCTATATAGAGACGCATAATGAACTGGTGATTGTCACCGGGCCTGGCCCGGGAAGCGGAAAGTTAGCGACCTGCCTCTCTCAGCTTTATCATGATTACCATAAGGGTATTGAGTCCGGATACGCTAAGTTTGAGACTTTTCCGATCTGGAATATCCCGTTTAAGCACCCGGTGAATATTGCATATGAGGCTGCTACTGCGGATATAAAAGACTTTAATATGATTGACCCTTTTCACCTTGAGGCCTATGGAGAGACCGCAATCAACTATAACCGGGACGTAGAGGTTTTTCCGGTATTACGCCGGATCCTTGAGCGCATCACCGGTTCGGATGCAATGTACAAGTCGCCGACTGATATGGGGGTAAACCGCGCCGGATTCGGTATTGTGAATGATGAGGTGGTACGGGAATCGGCCCGGCAGGAGATCATCTCGCGGTATTTTCGTTATTCCTGCGAATATATTATGGGGTTGGTAGAAAAAGATACAGTGGAGAGGGTAGGGGTTTTGATGGAAGAGGTGGGCGTTAAGCCCGAAGACCGAAAGGTAGTTGTCCCGGCGCGTCAGGCCGCTGAAAAATCCCAGGGCCAGGAAGGCAAAGGCAACGATGGGATTTATTGCGGCGCCGCCATTGAGCTTGGAAACGGTAAAATTATCACGGGTAAGAACTCTCCTTTGATGCATGCGGCATCGAGCCTGGTCCTTAACGCCGTCAAAGAGCTTGCTGAGATACCCGACCGCATCCACATCCTCGCTCCAAATATTATTGAGTCGATTTCTGATTTCAAGAAGAATATTCTAAACGTAAAGAGCATAAGCCTGGATTTGGAAGAGACCCTCATATGCCTGAGCATAAGCGCATCCCACAATCCATCAGCCCAATTAGCCATGGAGAAGCTAAAAGAGTTGGCAGGCTGCGATGTCCATATGACCCATATCCCCACGCCGGGAGATGCTACGGGTTTACGCAGGTTGGGCGTAAACCTGACCAGCGATCCTAATTTGGCGACAAAGAGTTTTCTTGAGGGGTTATAGCAGCACCCAATCCTAAAGGATGGATTGGTGTTCCGCTTTCTGCGGAAGGAGGTTTTATTATGAGCGGTATATTCGGAGTTACCTCTAAAAGCGATTGCGTGCAAACGCTGTTTTACGGCACGGATTACCATACGCATTTGGGCACAGAGTACGGAGGCATGGCAGTGCTGGGGGATGAATTCAGCCGCCACATACATAATATTGCGCAAAGCCAGTTTAAGTCAAAGTTCTACGAGGACTATAAACATATGCCCGGAAATAAAGGTATAGGAGTAATCAGCGATTCGGATGAGCAGCCAATATACCTGAATTCAAAATTCGGGCCATTTTGTATCGTCACCATGGGCCTGATCGAGAACAAAGAAGAACTGGTGCAAGATTTACTCGATAAGGGAGTTTCTTTTAGCGAGATGACTAAGGGGGTTGTCAACTCCACTGAGTTAATCGCAAAATTGATAAACCTGGGAGAGGATATTGTCGAAGGGATAGAAAAGATGTTTGAGGCCATAGAAGGGTCGTGCTCGCTTTTACTCCTACATAAAGACGGAGTTTACGCGGCGCGCGACAGATGGGGATACACGCCGCTGGTTTTAGGTAAAAAGGCTGATTCCTGGGCAGTGACTTCAGAGACCAGCGCTTTTTTAAATACCGGCTTTGCGATTGAAAAATATCTTCTTCCGGGAGAAATTATTTTGCTTAATGAAGATGGCTTAGCACAGCGTAAACCCGGAAGCGTAAGGGGGCAAATTTGTACCTTCCTGTGGATTTATACGGGTTTTCCCGCCTCGAGTTACGAAGGGATAAACGTAGAGGCAGCTAGAGAAAGGTGCGGCAGGTTTCTGGCTAAGCGCGATAAAGATATTGAGGTGGATGTAGTCTCCGGTGTCCCCGATTCAGGGATTGCCCATGCCATCGGTTACGCGATAGAATCCAAAAAGCCGTATAAACGGCCTCTGGTGAAGTATACGCCGGGTTACGGCAGGAGCTATACCCCGCCTTCGCAGGAGATACGCGATCTGATTGCTACCATGAAATTAATCCCCATCAGGGAAATAATCGAAGGCAACAGGATAGTGGTTTGCGAAGATTCCATAGTCAGGGGCACGCAGCTTAAAAATTTTACGGTGAAGAAATTATGGGAGTGCGGGGCAAAAGAAGTGCACGTGCGGCCTGCCTGCCCGCCACTCTTGTTCCCCTGCAAGTTTTGCCTTTCCACGCGCAGTATTCATGAGCTTGCGGCCCGGCGCGCCATAAAGGCTTTGGAAGGAAACGACATTGAAGACGTATCAGAATACATTGACCATACGACTGATAAACATAAAAAGATGGTGGAATGGATTACCAGGGAGCTTACCTTAACCACTTTAAGATACCAGACCGTAGATGATATGGTAAAAGCAATCGGATTACCCAAAGAGAAACTTTGCCTGTATTGCTGGACAGGCGAATGCCCGCACTCTAAAACAAGGGAGAATTCAATATGCCAAGAAGAAAAGATATTAAAAAAGTATTGATTATCGGCTCCGGGCCGATCATTATCGGCCAGGCCTGCGAGTTTGATTATTCCGGTACTCAGGCTTGTAAGGCTCTGCGCGAAGAAGGCTATGAAATTGTTTTGGTTAATTCAAACCCGGCAACGATTATGACAGATCCGGGGATGGCTGACCATACCTATATAGAGCCATTAACCGTGGAAAGCCTGACTAAAATCATTGCCAGGGAGAAGCCGGATGCGCTCTTGCCTAATTTAGGGGGGCAGACAGGGTTGAATTTGGCTTCAGCTTTACATAAGGCAGGAGTATTGGATAAATATAAAGTAAAGATTATCGGAGTGCAGGCTGATGCCATTGAGCGGGGTGAAGACCGTGAGGCATTCAAGGATACGATGAAGAAGCTGGGCATACCTGTGCCGCGCTCTGAAATTTGTCTTTCCGAGGAAGAGGCTTTAAAAGTTGCGCAAAAATTAGGGTATCCGGTAGTAATACGGCCGGCATATACGCTGGGCGGTACCGGCGGAGGCATTGCCTATAATAACGAAGACTTACTCGTTTTAGCGCGGCGGGGGATGAATGCGAGCCTGATACATCAGGTTTTGATTGAAGAGGCGGTAATCGGATGGGAAGAATTAGAGCTTGAGGTAGTGCGCGATGAGAAAAATCAGAAAATCACGGTTTGTTTTATTGAGAATATAGACGCTATGGGTGTGCACACCGGAGACAGTTTCTGCGTGGCGCCGATGTTGACGGTACCGCAGGATTTACAAAAAAGGATGCAGGAGCTTTCTTACAAAATCGTAGAGGCAATCGGAGTCGTCGGGGGCACCAATATTCAATTTGCGCACAACTTAAAAGATGACCGCCTGGTTGCCATTGAAATCAACCCGCGTACTTCGCGCTCATCAGCGCTTGCTTCAAAAGCCACAGGGTTCCCAATAGCCCGCGTTTCCACGAAATTAGCTGCCGGTTTAACCTTAGATGAAATCCCTTACTGGAGAAAAGGGACGCTGGAAAAATATGAGCCCTGGGGAGAGTATGTGGTGATTAAATTTGCCCGCTGGGCTTTTGAGAAATTCCGCCAGGCAAAAGATATCCTGGGTACGCAGATGCGGGCAGTAGGTGAGGTGATGAGTATTGCCAAGGAGTTTAAGGAGGCGTTTCAGAAATCTATACGCTCACTTGAAATCAATAGATATGGCCTGGGGTTTGCTAAAAATTTTAACAGTTTACCGCTTGATGAAATAAAAAGCAGGCTGGCTTTCCCTTCCAGTGAGCGGATCTTTCTGATGTATGAGGCGCTGCGCAAGGGTATGAGCGTTGATGAGCTTTACGGGCTTACCTACATCGGCAAATGGTTTGTCAAACAAATGCAAGAGATGGTTGAGTTTGAGGAGGAGATTTTAAAAAGCAGCTGGCAGAAGCTATCTGATGATAAGCTGTGCAAGGCCAAGGAATGGGGTTTTAGTGATAAGTATCTGGCTAAGATATTTCAAGTTAAAGAGCTTGATGTGCGCACCCGCAGGAAAAAATTGATGGGTAATGCCAGGTTTGAGCCGGTGCCGGTGAGCGGCGTAAAAGAGGCGGCTTACTATTATTCTACTTATACTCCGGGAAAAGATATAGTCCCTGTTTCCGATAAAAAGAAAGTTCTGATTTTAGGGGGCGGCCCTAACCGTATCGGCCAAGGGATTGAATTTGATTATACCTGTGTGCAAGCGGCATTTGCCTTGCGCGATGAAGGGCTCGAAACAATTATGATAAACTGTAACCCTGAGACTGTCTCTACTGATTACGATACTTCAGATAAGCTCTATTTTGAGCCGTTGACAGTTGAGGATGTGCTTACGATTTGGGAAAAAGAAAAGCCCATTGGCGCGATTGTGCAGTTTGGCGGCCAGACGCCGTTAAATATCGCAGCAGAGCTGGAGCAAAACGGGGTCAAGATTCTGGGCACCAGTACGAAGAGTATAGCTTTTGCCGAGGATAGGGAGCTCTTCAGGCAGAAGATGATTGAGTTAGGCATACGCCAGACTGAGGGCGCAACCGCCTTTTCACTTGAAGAGGCAATTAAGATTGCAAAACGCATTGGTTACCCGGTGATGGTCAGGCCTTCTTTCGTTTTAGGCGGCAGGGGTATGGAAATAATTTTTGACGAGGAGATGCTGATAAAGTACGCCAAAGAAGCAATCCAGGTCAGCCCGGACTACCCGATGCTCATTGACCGCTTCCTGGATAATGCCACCGAATGCGAGGTGGATGCGCTTTCAGACGGCAGTGAAACCTTTGTGGCGGCAGTGATGGAGCATATTGAGCATGCGGGGATTCATTCCGGGGATTCTGCCTGCACAATTCCCTCCCGTACCATAAAACAGGAGCACTTAAAAATCATTGATGAGTGGACGAAAAAAATAGCCAAAGAACTAAAAGTAGCGGGGTTGATTAATATCCAGTTTGCCATCTGCGAAGATAAGGTTTATATACTTGAGGCAAACCCGCGCGCATCGCGCACAGTGCCTTTAGTTTCTAAAACCGTAGGCATACCCCTTGCGCGTATTGCGACCTTGTTAATGCTCGGAAAGAAACTGGCGGATTTTCCTGAACTTGTGCATCGGAAGCACGCCTATGTTTCAGTGAAGGAAGCAGTATTTCCTTTTAATATGTTTCCTGAGGTTGACCCGGTATTGGGGCCGGAGATGCGCGCCACGGGTGAAGTGATGGGAATTGACCTGGATTTTGGCCTGGCATTCTTTAAGGCTGAGGAATCAGCAGGCTCAAGGCTGCCGCTTGAGGGCAATGTGCTGATTACTGTGGCGGATAAGGATAAAGCCGGGCTTTTTCCCATAGCAGGCAAACTATCGCAATTGGGATTTAAAATTCTCGCCACGGAAAATACGCAGCGTTTCTTGAAAGAAAAAGGGGTTGACTCCGAGTTAATTAAGAAGGTGCATGAGGGCAGGCCCAATATAGCGGATGCAATTAAAAACCGGCAGATCGACCTGATTATCAATACTCCCGTAGGAAGGATGAGCGTTTATGATGACAGCTATATCCGCATGCTTGCTATTCAGTATAAAATCCCCTATGTTACAACCATGGCAGCTGCTAGGGCAACCGTTGACGGGATTGAGTCCGTGAAAAAAAGCCAAAGTGAGCCGAAGTCTTTGCAGGAGTACCACCGGATGTTAAAAGAAGAGCATTCAGAAATATGCCGCAGGTAAAAGCAATCACTCCAGCGTCCTAGAGAAATTGCCTAAGCAACGAAAATTTTAACAAAAATACTTGACAAAAGGCCAATCATAGTATATATTCTATTATTTACTAAAGTCTCCAAATAGCGTTTCGCAGCTAATCCTATTATATTTTAAGGTAAATTTTTAAAAAGAATTTGCAAAAATTCTTCGGGTGGGGATTTTTTGCTATTTAACGGAATCCAGCACAGCGAAAGTGCTGGAGTAGCTCAGTTGGTAGAGCACGTCCTTGGTAAGGACGGGGTCACGGGTTCAATTCCCGTCTCCAGCTTAAGTGAATGCTTAAGTTATGGAGCCTTCTCTTAAGGCTTAAATGGCATAACTTAATGCATGAACTTATCCTTGACACCTACTTGAATAAAAGGATCAAAGCAAATGTCAAGGATTAATTCACAGACGCCCTGCGGGCTACAACTTACGTAGTGGTTAAACAGTAAGTCGGGCTCCGTAAGTTGTCTGCTCATTAAATGCGTGAAATAATAACTTTAGAGTGCACAGTCTGCAAAAATAGAAATTATACAAGCACGAAAAATAAAAAGAAACATCAGGACAAGCTGGAAATAAGCAAGTTTTGTAAGTTCTGTCATAAACACACGCCGCACAAAGAAATCAAGTAAAATTAGGGGCGTCGGTTAATGGCAAACCAACGGTCTCCAAAACCGTGACTGCAGGTTCAAGTCCTGCCGCTCCTGTTAGGCTTGAACCTAAAGGGGGGTGGGGAAAAAATTTCCCCACGTTTTCGGGGTAACAGTGAGCGAAGCGAGCGCCATAGGGGCAGAGCCCCTTTGGGGAGCGAGGGCAAAGCCCGAGCGACAGGTTCTAGTCCTGCCGCTCCTGTTAGACTTGAGCCTAAAAAGGGGCGCGAGGAAAAGAAATAAATGAATCTGATACAAAAACCGGTAAATTTTTTAAAAGAAGTAAGGCAGGAATTAGCCAAGGTTTCCTGGTCTAACCGCAAGGAACTCTTCGGCTCAACCGCAGTGGTTATCGCCGCAACTTTCTTCTGCGCTGTCTTTATCGGCCTGATAGATTTGTTCATTTCAAAGTTATTAACCCTGGCTTTTAAATAGTGATGAAAAACTGGTACGTTGTGCATACCCAAACCGGCTCTGAAGATAAAGTAAAAAAAACACTGGAAGGAAGGATACTTTCGCAAGGCCTCGCGGAGTTGATTTCCAGCGTCATTATTCCCACCGAGCAGGTTTCCGAGGTGCGTTCAGGAAAAAAGAAGATCAGCCAGCGTAAGTTTTTCCCCGGTTACCTTCTGGTGCAGATGGAATTAAACGAAAACACCTATCTTTTTATCAAGTCCACCCCCGGGGTTACCGGTTTCATAGGATTAGGGAAAAAGCCCATGCCTCTTCCGCAGTCAGAGGTGGATAATATTTTGAAGCGCACGGAAGATACCCAGGTTAAGCCCAGCCCCAAAGTAGTCTTTGAAAAAGGCGAACAGGTACGCGTCACTGACGGGCCCTTCCTGAACTTTAACGGGACTATCGACGAAATTCACCCCGAAAAGGGGAAAATTAAAGTAAGCGTTTCCATATTCGGCAGGGCAACGCCTGTTGAGTTGGAATATTGGCAGGTAGAGAAAGTATAAAATGGCAAAAAAAGTAGTCGCACAGATAAAGCTGCATGTGAGCGCCGGTCAGGCTAACCCCGCTCCTCCCGTAGGGCCGGCTTTAGGCCAGCACGGGGTAAACATCATGCAATTTTGCAAGCAGTTTAATGACCAGACCAAAGGCAGGGAAGGCCTGATACTTCCAGCGGTTATTTCTGTTTATGAAGACAGGTCATTTTCTTTTATCATAAAAAGCCCGCCTTCTTCTGTCCTCTTAAAGCGCGCGGCAAACCTGGCAAAGGCAAGCGGGACAAGCGGGAAAGAAGTCATCGGTAAAGTTACGAAGAAACAGGTGGAAGAAATAGCCAAACAAAAATTACAGGATTTAAACACAACCGACATGAAACAGGCAGTAAGGATCATTGAAGGTACGGCAAGGAGCATGGGAATTGCCGTTGAAGGGTAGCGCGCTATGAAAGAAAGAAGCAAAAGGTACAAAGAGTCTGAAAAATCAGTAGAAAAAAACAAGGTTTATTCCCTTAAAGACGCCCTCTCATTAATCAAGGGGAGCGTCAAGCCTAAGTTTGACGGCTCAGTGGATTTGCATTTCCATTTAAATATAGATACCAAGAAATCAGAACAGATGGTCAGGGGCACGGTTGTATTGCCGCATGGAACAGGCAAAAAGGTGCGGGTTGCGGTATTCTGCAAAGGCGAGTATGAGCGTATTGCAAAAGAAGCCGGCGCAGATTATGTAGGCGCCCTGGAATTAATTGATAAAGTTGCCTCCGGCTTTCTTGATTTTGATTGTGCCATAGCTACGCCCGAAATGATGAAGGACTTAAGCAAGCTGGGAAAATTATTGGGGCCGCGCGGTTTGATGCCCAGCCCCAAGGCCGGCACCGTTACCAATGATATTGCCAAGGCTATTGAGGATGTCAAAAAAGGCAAGGTAGAATTCCGCGTGGATAAACAGGCGGGGATACATTTATCCGTGGGCAAGGTTTCATTCACGCCAGAACAGCTGATGGATAACGCAAGCCGTGTCATAGAGGCGCTAAATGAGGCGAAGCCGCAGACAGTAAAGGGCAAGTTCGTGCGCAGCCTCTCAATTTCCTCTTCAATGAACCCCGGAATAAGGATTGAAGCTTAAATGAAAAAGTTAGGCCTTATATTCAAGGAAACACAGGAGCAGCTTATAAAGGATTCGCTGAAAGAATCCGCCTGTGTTTTTATTATTAAATATTCGGGCTTATCCAGCCCTGATTTAAGCAGCCTCAGGTCAGGCCTTAAAGCCTGCGATGCTAATCTCTTTGTAGTCAAGAATACCGTCGCGCGCAGGGCTTTCAAGGGCCAAACCGTAGAATCCCTGATAAAAGCAATAGAGGGCCCCTGCGGCCTGGTTTTTACCCGGGATGAGCCTGTAGGCGCTTCCAGGGTACTCTATAAGTTTTCCAAAGAGCATGAAGCGTTGAAATTAGAAGGCGGCTTTATGAGCGAAGGGCTTCTTGAGAAGAAGGATATTGAGTTATTGGCGAAACTTCCCGGAAAAGAAGTATTAAGGGCCCAGGTAGCGGCGGCATTAAATGCGCCTATTACCGGCCTTGTTGGAGTCTTAAGCCAGGTTTTACGGAAATTCGTTTTCTGCTTAGAGCAGATTAAAAATAAAAAAGGAAGCTAAATTGCACCCGGCCTTATAGGACAGGCCGGTGTTCACTTGTGTGAAAGGAGAGAAAAATGGCAAATTTGGAAGAGTTGGTTAAATCTATCGAAGGAATGACCGTGCTCGAGCTTTCCGGGTTAGTAAAAGCCCTGGAAGAGAAATTCGGGGTTTCTGCAAGCATGCCTATGATGGCTGCGCCTATGGCAGGCGGCCAGGCACAGGCAGGCGCACCTGCAGCGGAAGAAAAGAGCACTTTTTCCGTAGTGCTGACAAGTGCCGGAGCAAATAAGATCTCCGTCATTAAAGAGGTAAGGACAATGACCAACCTTGGCTTAAAAGAAGCCAAAGACCTGGTTGATGCTGCTCCAAAACCCGTAAAAGAAGGCGTTCCCAAAGAAGAAGCAGAAGAAATGAAAAAGAAGCTTGAAGCTGCGGGCGCTACCGTGGAATTAAAGTAATTGCTTAAAAAAATAAAATATGATTAAACGCAAGAATTTTGCCAAAATCAAGGAAACATTTGACTTGCCTAACCTTCTGGATGTGCAGCTGGAATCTTATCGGGAATTCCTGCAGATGGATATACCGGTAAAGGAACGTAAGCACGTGGGGTTAGAAGAGGTTTTTGCGGATATGTTCCCGATAGAAAACCCTAACCGCTCCGTGAAATTAGAATACATAAGTTATTCGTTAGGCAAGCCCAAATACACTATTTCAGAATCAAAGAACAGGGCGCTTACCTTTTCTGCGCCCCTGAAAGTGAAATTCAGGCTGACTACTCCCCAGGAGACCAAAGAGCAGGACGCTTATTTCGGAGAGATACCTTTGATGACTGACACCGGCACTTTTATTATTAACGGGGACGAACGGGTCGTGGTCAGCCAATTGCAGCGCTCGCCGGGTGTTTCTTTTGAAGAAGAGGTCCATCCTACGGGAAAGAGGATTTTTTACGGCAGGGTGATCCCCTACCGCGGGGCGTGGCTTGAATTCAAATATGATTTGACGGAGACCATCCTTGCCTATGTGGACCGCCGCAGGAATTTTCCCGCCACGCAAATATTAAGGATACTCGGCTTTTCGGAAGATAGCCAGATACTTTCCGCCTTTGAAAAAGAACACCCCGAAATAAAAAATACCCTGAAAAAAGATTATACCAAGAACAAAGAGGAGGCCTTCCTTGATTTTTACCGGAAGATGAGGCCGACGGAACCGGTCACAAAAGAAGCAGCAGAGGCATTATTTTACAGGTTATTCTTTGACCCGGGCCGTTACGACCTGGAAAGGGCAGGCAGGTTTATCTTAAACAGAAAATTAGGCATGGATGTCTCTCTTGAGAAAAGGATACTTGATTCTGCAACCGTAATAAAGGTTATGGAGTATCTGATTAAACTTAAAGAAGGCACCGGCAAGATAGACGATATAGACCATTTGGGAAACCGCAGGGTCAAGACCGTAGGAGAGCTCGTCCAGAACCAGGTAAGGATAGGCCTAAGCCGCGTGGAGCGCTCCATAAGGGAAAGGTTAAGCATCCTGGGAGAGTTTGATAATTTAAACGTGCATTACCTGATAAATTCAAAATTATTATCCAATCAGATACGCGACTTTTTCGGCAGGAGCCAGCTTTCGCAGTTTATGGACCAGGTTAATCCCCTGGCTGAGACTACGCATAAAAGAAGGTTAAGCGCTTTAGGCCCCGGAGGTCTTTCCCGGGAGCGCGCGGGTTTTGAAGTAAGAGATATACATCCTTCGCATTACGGCAGGGTTTGCCCTATTGAAACTCCGGAAGGCCCGAATATCGGCTTAATCGCTTCTTTGAGTACTTTCGCGCGCGTGAATCCCCTGGGCCTGCTTGAGACCCCCTACCGCAAAGTTGAAGAAGGCCGCGTCACCAAGAAAATTGAATACTTGACCGCTGACCTGGAAGAAGATAAGGTTATTGCGCAGGCCAGCGTTCCTCTTGAAGATGATGGGCATTTCGCGGAAAAAGAAGTCTCCTGCCGTTTCAAGGGAGATTTCCCTAAAGTCAACGGTAAAGAAGTAGAATATATGGATGTTTCTCCGAAACAGCTGGTATCGGTTGCCGCGGCATTAATCCCTTTCCTGGAGCACGATGACGCAAACCGCGCCCTGATGGGCTCAAACATGCAGCGGCAGGCAGTGCCTTTAATGATTACCGAGCCGCCGATAGTAGGGACTAATATAGAAGAGAAAGTTGCGCGTGATTCGGGAGCCGTGATTATCGCAGAGGCTTCCGGCAGGGTCACCAACGTAGATTCTTCATCCATTACTATAGGTAAGAGGATTTACCATTTGAAAAAATTCCTGCGCACCAATGCCGATACCTGTATTAACCAGAGGCCCTTAGTCAAGCTGGGGGACCGCGTGGAAAAGGGCGATGTGATTGCCGACGGCATAGGGACCAAGGAAGGGGAATTAGCCCTGGGTAGAAATGTCCTTTGCGCCTTTATGCCCTGGAGAGGTTATAATTTTGAAGACGCGATTTTAATCAGCGATAAGCTGGTCAAAGAAGATACTTTTACCTCAATACATATTGAAGAGTTTGAGACAGAGGCAACGGAAACCCGCCTCGGGAACGAAGAGATCACCCGCGATATCCCCAACGTAAGCGAAGAAGCCCTGATGAACCTGGATGAAACCGGCATAATCCGCCTGGGAGCGGAAGTCGCGCCCGGAGATATACTTGTGGGAAAGATTACTCCTAAGACAGATACCGAGCCTTCTCCGGAAGAGAGGCTGCTGCGGGCCATATTCGGGGAGAAGGCCGGAGATGTGCGGGATACTTCTTTGATTGTCCCTCCGGGCGTTGAAGGCGTAGTGATAGATGTCCACGCCTTTGCGCGTAAAGACAGGGGCAGGAAATCCAAAGAAGAAAAGACAAAGGAACTCGCAAAAGTGCGCGAATTAAAGGCTTATTATAAGCAGGAGATTGAATTTGTGGAAGTGGAAAAGATTGCGCGGCTTTCGCAATTACTGGGAGTGGATAAGAAAAAGTTAGAAAAAATAGATTTTAGCGATAACGAAGAAGCAAAGATGCTCGCTTCTTCGTTTGATGAGCAGATCCAAGAATTATTGGCGGAAGAAGAGCAGGAGATTGAAAAGGTAAAAAGGGGAGATGAGCTTCCCGCAGGAGTATTAAAAAGAGTGGTAGTCTACATTGCTACAAAGAGAAAGCTTGCCGAAGGCGATAAGCTCGCCGGAAGGCACGGTAATAAAGGCGTAGTAGCGAGAATCCTTCCGCAGGAAGACATGCCTTACATGCCGGACGGCACACCGGTAGAAGTGGTGCTGAATCCTTTAGGCGTCCCTTCGCGTATGAACGTAGGCCAGATACTGGAGGCGCATTTAGGCTGGGCAGCAAAAGTATTAGGCTTATATTTCAGCTGCCCTGTTTTTGACGGAGCCGGAGAAGGAGAAATAAAGGAAATACTAAAAAAGGCAGAGTTACCCGAAGACGGCAAGATTACCCTTTATGACGGGTATACGGGCGAGCCTTTTGACCAGAAAGTCACGATAGGCCACCTATATATAATGAAGCTTATCCACCTGGTTGATGAGAAAATCCACGCCCGCTCCATAGGCCCGTATTCCCTGGTCACCCAGCAGCCGCTGGGAGGCAAGGCGCAGTTCGGCGGGCAGAGGCTGGGAGAAATGGAAGTCTGGGCATTGGAAGCTTATGGCGCGGCCTTTACTTTACAGGAGATGCTTACCGTAAAGAGCGACGATGTTTCCGGCAGGACCAGGATCTATGAAGCCATAGTAAAAGGCGAGCAGAGGCTAAGCCACGGGACCCCGGAATCCTTCAACGTCTTAATTAAAGAA
>JBFMBZ010000019.1:0-14415 GCA_040754615.1 Candidatus Omnitrophota bacterium
ATTCCATAAATTCTTGGAAGAGGTATTTGGCATCGTGGGGCCCTGGAGAGGCTTCGGGGTGAAACTGGACGGAGAAAATGGGTAGTTTCTTATGCCGCAGGCCTTCGGAGGTCCGGTCATTTAAATTTATATGCGTAGGTTCTATTTCTTTCTTATTTAAGGAATCTATATCTACGCAGAAGCCGTGATTCTGCACGGTAATAGCTGCCTTCCCGCTTCTCAAATCTTTTACCGGGTGGTTTGCGCCGTGATGGCCGAATTTGAGCTTAAAAGTCCTGCCGCCGAAGGCAAGGCCGAGCATCTGATGGCCCAGGCAAATGCCGAAAATAGGGAGCTTGCCGATTAAGCCTTGCACCGTATTTATGACATGGGTGACTGCAGCGGGGTCCCCGGGACCGTTAGAAAGGAGGACTCCGTCCGGTTTAAATTTTAAGATTTCCTCATGCTTGGTATTTGCCGGGACGACTATTGCTTCACATTTATGCTGAAGCAGCTCTCTTAAGATATTATATTTTACTCCGCAATCCAAGACTACTACCCGAAAGCGGCTCCCCTTTTCAGGCCTCCAGATATATCGCGACTTACAGGTAACCTCTTTTACCAGATCTATGCCGACTAACCCACAAGAGCCTTTGGCTTTTCGTACCAAACTCTTCTCATCCAAATCTTTGGTGGATAACACTGCCTTCATTGCCCCTCTGCTTCTTATATGCAAGGTAAGCTCACGAGTATCTATGCCTTCAATACCTAAAATATTGTTTTCTTTTAAGTATGCCCCTAAGGTGTTTTCCTTTCTCCAGTTACTGGCGATTTTACTGTATTCCCTGACGATAAAAGCCTCTAAGAAGGGCGTAGCCGCCTCAACATCTTCCTTATTTATGCCGTAGTTTCCCATTAAAGGGTAAGTCATCGCTACCATCTGGCCTTTATAGGAAGGGTCGGTAATAATCTCCTGATACCCGGCCATGCTGGTATTAAAGACTACCTCACCGGCCCTTTCGCCGCTTGCGCCGAAAGACCTTCCTTTAAATATCGTACCGTCTTCTAAAGCGAGAATCGCATTCATTTCTTTTCCAACGCTGCCTTGATAAATGCCCTGAATAACGGATGCGCGGCATCCGGTTTTGACTTAAATTCCGGGTGATACTGCACTGCGATAAAGAAAGGGTGCTTCTTGATTTCAATTATCTCTACCAGGTCTTTTTTCGCGTAAATCCCGGAAAAAACCATTCCTTCTCTTTCTAACAATTTCTTATATTTATTATTGAATTCATACCTGTGCCTGTGCCTTTCCAGAATTAAATTCTTTTTATAAACCCCAGAGGCCAAGGTATTCTTTTTTATTTTGCAGGGATAAACCCCCAGGCGCATTGTGCCGCCCATCTGTTTTATCTTATGCTGTTCTTCCAATAAGCTGATCACCGGGTATTTTGCCTTGGGCTTAAATTCCGTGGAGTTGGCCTCCTTAAGGCCGCAGACATTCCTGGAAAACTCAATTACGGCGCACTGCATGCCCAGGCAAAGCCCCAAAAAAGGGACATTGTTCTGCCTCGCGTATTTAATTGCCCTGATTTTCCCTTCGATGCCGCGAAAGCCAAACCCTCCGGGAACGAGTATCCCGCTTATGCCCTTAAGGATTTTTTCCGCGCCTTCTTTTTCTATAATCTCAGAATCTATCTTTTTTACTTCTACCCTTGCGTCATTAGCTATCCCTGAATGGGCTAATGCCTCGTAAATAGATTTGTAGGCATCCTGCAAGGTAATATATTTGCCTACTAAGGCAATGCTTACCCGGTATTTCGGGTTAATTGCCCGCGCGACTACATCCCTTTCCCAATCCTTTAAATCCGAAAATTTACAGATTAATTTAAAATGGCTTAAGATTATCTCATCCAGAATCTGGCTCTTGAAGACTAATGGGATCTGATAAATGGATTCTACGTCCCTGGCCTCAATTACCGCCTCCTTCTGCATATTACAGAAAAGCGAGATCTTTTCTTTGATTTCGGCAGTTAAGGGTTTTTCAGTCCGGCAGATCAATATATCCGGCTGAATACCGATTTCGCGCAGAGTCCCTACGCTATGCTGCGTGGGCTTGGTCTTGATTTCATCCGCACACTTTATATAAGGGACCAGCGTAACGTGGATATATAAGACATTATCCCTTCCTAATTCCAGGCCGAACTGCCTGACCGCTTCCAAAAAGGGGAGGCTCTCGATATCTCCGACAGTCCCCCCGATTTCCGTAATGACAATATCCGCTCCCGAGACATGCGCAACTTTCTTAATCCTGTCTTTAATTTCATTGGTAATGTGGGGAATAACCTGAATGGTCTTCCCCAGGTAATCTCCCCTTCTTTCTTTAGAGATTACCGCATTATAGACCTGGCCGGTAGTAACATTATTAAACTTTGAGGCCTGGGAATGTGTAAACCTTTCATAATGGCCTAAATCAAGGTCGGTCTCTGCTCCATCTTCAGTAACGTATACTTCTCCGTGCTGATAGGGATTCATGGTTCCGGGGTCAACGTTGATATAAGGGTCAAGTTTTGCCAGGCTCACCTTAAGGCCCCGGGATTCCAAAATCTTGCCGATGGAAGCAGAGGTAATCCCTTTGCCCAGGCTTGAAATTACTCCTCCGGTTACAAAAATAAACTTTGCCATATATTCCTATCCACAAAAACGGCGCTTAGAGCCGATACTGCGACCTCTAAACGCCTTCGTTTTGCAATAGTGCCCACTTGCACTACTTTTAATTTTAACATATTGTAAACAAATGTCAACCAGTATTAATGCCGGGATAAACCAGGGGGAGGTATTCTTTCCCGTCTCTTAGGGGGTTTAGCGAACGCTCTATCTTAACCCCGCAGGCTTGGTCTTTTAAATCAATTACCCCCCTTTTATCCTGGGGGAAGACGACTTCCACCTTAGGGGAAAAAATTTCCTTGTCGTTTGTTTCTCTCACCACCGCAATGCTATTATCATTAAGTTTTACTATCGTGCCAACCGGCCAAACCCCTATTACCCGGAAAAACTTGTCAATCAAACCTTCCTCAAAGGTAGTCCCCTTCTCTCTAATCATCAAATTATAAATCATTTCCGGAGGGTAATCATTCTTGTACCCTCTTCTCTGGGAAAGGGCGTCATAAATATCGCAGATAGCCACAATCAAAGAGGCAATGTGCGGCTTCTGATAGGCCATTACCTTCGGGTAGCCTGAAAGGTCGTATCTTATGTGGTGCTCAAAACAAACCACCGCCGGAAGCTTGCCCAATGCATCCGCATATTTCAGGAGCATCTCCGTACCGATAATCACGTGGCTTTTAATTTTAGCGAACTCTTCATCGGTCAGTTTCGCGTGTTTCTGGATAATTCTTCTTGAGATGTATATTTTACCTATGTCGTGAAAGAGCGCGGCAGTGCCGATATCAATAGTCTGGCTCTTGGAAAATCCCAGGCGCGAAGAGAAAAACATGGAAAGTATGGACACATTCAGGATATGGAATATTGTCCGTAAGTCATGCCTCTTTGTGGTGGCAAAGTTAAGAAAATACTGGTAACGCTCAAGCAAGCTCTCCATAATGTCATTAACAGTCAGCCTCAATTTAACAGAATCTATCCCCGCTTCGCTGATCAGGCTCTCCAGGTGGCCTGAAATTTTATCTGCGCAGTCCTGGTAAGTGCTCAGGTAATCAATTGCTTCTTTCAGGCCTTCCTTTATGGAAGATGCCGCTGAAACCTTGATTCTCCCCGCCTCTATATTATTTATCCCCAATATGGAGAAGGCCTCCTGCGCCGAGTATTTCATTTCTTCTTTCGGCGATGAAAGGTAGCCGATAAACCTGCTTAAATCCCCCTCTTCTACGCCCCGGTAAAAAGTTATCTTTTCTATCTCCCTTTCCTTGAAATACCTAATCATCGGCGCGGCTGTCTTGCTTAATTCAAAGAATATTTCTTTCTCGAAGGCAAGCTCTGCCCCGACAATGCCTATTACTAATTCCTGCTTCTGGCTTAATACATTCTGCAGGCTAAGGTATGCTTTAGCGATTGCTTTCTTAAATTGCGGATGCCACTGGGGGTAAAGTTTGGCCATCTGCAAAGCAGAAAATATATCCCTTAAAACGGATTCAATCCTTCCTTTTAGTTCGCTTTCCATTTCTTTAATATTTCCCTGGCCTTCTTTCTGACATTGGTGTTCCAGAAAAACGGCTGCTTAGATAAAGACAATAAATAGTCCCTTGCCTCAAGAATCTGGAGGCCTTCGATTACACTCATATTCTCAAGAAGCAGGCTGCTTCTTCTGCCCCAGGGATTCTTAAATCCAAAAAACTTATCCAGCAAAACCTTTCGCATATTTGTTTCTTCACACAGAATAGAAACCGCCTCTTTTTTGACGGGCATATCCGACTTATCCAAAATAGAGAGTAAGAAATCATAGTTCTTATCTTTTAATTTACGCATTGATTTTAGCACTTCTATTTTCATTATATTATTGGCGCAGGAAAATACTGTTTTCATAAGCTCGAAGGCCAAGGGAGAATCTGTATCCTCAAGGCCCTTGATGAATTTTCCCAGGAATTCCATATCGGAGCGCTTATTTACCAACAACTGGCTGATAGCGGCTAGCTTCTCGGGAAAAAACTTTAACATCAGCTTTAAAACCTGCGGGTTCACGCTGCCCTCCTTAAATATCTTTTCCGAGTAATAATTAAACCCAAAAAAACTTCTTTTTAAGCATCCGATGCAATCTTCTATTGCGCCGGCGGATTTTCCTTCGAAGGCAAGGCTTTCTACGTATTCTCCTATGCAGCTTTCCAATTCCACAAACACATCCGCATCGTTCGGAGAATCTTTTTTCCTCTTTTCCAGGACTCCGATTAATAATTTAATGTAGTAGAGATTATCATTTACGGTTATCTTACCCAGTTCTTTTAACAGGCTATTTGAAATTAAAACCAGCTCTTCTCTGTCCGGCTCCAGGGCTATAAGGTTAAGGAGGATAAAATGAAAATTTACATGTATTGCGTCCGAGTCAAATAAAAAACCTTCTTCTAAGGGCGCGCCGTCAAATAGCGACGAAAGCGCATGCCGGTAAAGCTCTGGAATAAAAGAAGAGTCCGGAGAAGAAAATAGTTGCTTAATTTTCTTTTTTACCTTCGGGTTTGCGCGGATGCCCTCTATATTGTTTATCTTTTCCTCCAAAGAAAGGGCGATCGCCTGATGGGTTTCCTCATCAATCATTTTATAAAAAGTGTCGAAACTCAATTCAGAAGAGCTCTCTTCCCTGATAATCTCATCCCACAAAACATCAATAAAGTCGCTCTTCCTGAAATCTTTAAAAAACATCCTTAATTTCTGAAGCTTTTCTTCCTGCGGGATGCCTTTTTCTTTTAAAAGCAGGCGGAATAATTCCCGTAAGCACTTATAAAACCTCTCCTTGTCTTTTTCCTTCAGATAGAAGAGGAGGTTAAAGAGGTTTTCCCTTAATTCTTCGTCTTCCAAGACATCCCTGGCCCTGAATTTACTGATAATCTTTGCAAAGTTATCCGCAATCTCAAGGATTCTTTCCTGGTCTTCTTTTTTTAAGGCCTCTCCAAAGAAATACACCCAAATATTTTTTGTTTCTTCTCCGGAATCCTGCAGAAGCTCTGAATAATCCAATTCTTCGACCAGGATGTGCGCAGAAGCTGACTGCTTGAGAATATTATGCAGCCCGCCGCTTCTTAATATCAACCTGATCGGAGAAGACACGGCGCCTAAGAAGTCTATCAGCTCCTGATTTGAGAATCCCGGCCGGATCTCAATGCTCTTTATCTTACGCAGGTGGAAGGCATTGGCAAGTTCTTCGTAAAGCGCAAGCCCAGCAAGGCAATTGCCTTCCACGTAAAGGCTTTGCGCAGCCACATTAATCTTAACCGGATTTATAAAATTAAGGAGAAGCTCGACTTTTTCTTTGAAATGCTCGGCAGACTTAATGAAATAGGGATGGTTCTTGGGGTAGGCAGAAGCGTTGTTCAAGACTATGCGCAGGCCTTTTAAAAATTCGCTTAGTGCTTCTTCTTTTTCCATTTTATGAACAGATACATCGCGGCGAGGATAAGTTCGTGCATGCAATTTACATCGCTTATGCTCTGTAAATTGCGCACTCACTTATTTTACTGCGAAAGAATGGGTTATTCAACAATAAAAAACGCCCCCCTTTAATTTTGGGGGGCGCTTCAGGAACGCCTGCAAAGAGGCCCTTATTTTCCTCCCAGTATCTTCTCGGCTTCCTTGCGATAAGCATCCATCACGTAAGGAATCCCGCAAACCCTCTCTGCTTCTTCGGTAAGGCTCATCAGGTCAACGCGCGAAATAGTCTTTAAGCTGAAATTACGCGAGCCTGCCATCAGCTGCTGTAAGCCCACTTTAATCCTCTGGCTAAAGGTATATATCCCTACTGCCCCTAACGGGATATCCTTCATATCGTCGCCATATTTTTCAGCGAGCTCTTCATAGCAGACAAAGATCTCTTCCGGTTTTACCCCAAACTCCGAGACTGTGGGCGGAAGGTTATTGTTAGCAATCCACTCGCCGATATTCTTTCCCACGAATCCCGGGATCATCAAGGCCCTGCCCATGCAGACCGCCTTTACATAAGGCGAGCCCATTGCGAGGACTTTGAAGACATGGTCCTCAAGGGAAAACCCTCCGGCAATAGCAATATCGGGTATGCGCATCTTTTTCTTGGCTAATTTCTCACAGAATTCATGAGTGAGCGCCTGTAAATAAAATGTGGGTATGCCCCATTCCTGCATCATCCTCCAGGGGCTCATCCCTGTCCCCCCGGGCGCGCCGTCAATGGTCAGAAGGTCTATCTTGGCTAGGGAGGAATATTTTATCGCCTGGGCTAATTCCACTAAGGAATAAGCGCCGGTCTTTAAGGTAATCCTCTTAAAGCCTAAATCCCTTAAACGCTTTATCTCCTTCATAAAACCCTCCTGCGAGACAAAGCCTAAACGGGAGTGCCTTTCAAATTCCTTAATCGCTCCGGCTTTAAAGGCTTCCTGATTGGCGTGAACAGTAGGGTCAGGAGTAACGATATATCCGCGTTTTTTTAGCTCCTTTGCCCTGTCCAGGCTTTTTACCTTTATTTCTCCGCCGATACATTTTGCGCCCTGGCCCCATTTTAACTCAATAGTTTCCAGCTTATGTTTCTTGCGCACATATTCGGCTACTCCTAAACGCGTATCTTCCACATTCATCTGCACCAAGATCTCGCCATACCCTTCGTGGAATCTTTTGTAAATTTCAATACGCCTGTCCATATCCGGGGCATTGGTGATTTTTCCTTTAGCGTCTAACTCTAATTTCGGGTCAATACCGCAGACATTCTCTCCGCAGACAATAGTTACTCCGGAAATAGCCGCTCCTACGGCAAAATGCTCCCAATTTTTACGGGCAATTTCAGTTGAGCCTAATGCTCCGGTAAAAATAGGAAGCCGCATCTTCACCTTCTTATCCCAACCGTATTCTGTTTCGGTATCTACCGAAGGGAAAGTGGCAGTGTCGGGGCTGGCTTCAACGCCCTTAGGCAAGCCTTTTGCCCCCTGGGCATAGCCCTGAATATTTAAATGCGAATAATCAACCGGATAATCCTTATCTCCTCCGGCAGTCATCTCTCCGAATGGGCCGGGGTAAATAACCTCTCTTCCCCTGAACGAAGATTTAAATACCTCGCAGTTTCCCCGGCAAGCTTCCAGGCAACGCGAACATAAGCCTGAGCAGGGAACCACGTTCTTAGAACGGTTAAATGTGCGGGTTGCGTCACTCCCACCTGGCGAGCGTAAATTCATAGCGATTTCCTCCTTTTTAACTAATATTATGCAGGCTTTGCCTAATTATTAGGCAGCCGCTTCCAAAAAAATAAGGCGCCTGCCTTAACTTATAGACGCCTTTGTCTTAAAGTCGAATTTAGCCTCTAAACTTTTTGCCTCTTTGCAAAAATATAAGGCTTCCTGATTTTTGTCCAATAATAATACAGAAAATAAGCTGTGTCAAGCAATTATTCGGCTAGATACTTATCAACATGGGAAGCCGCAGCCCTTCCTTCGTAGATTGCCCAGACAATTAAAGACTGGCCCCGGTGCATATCTCCGCAGGAGAAGATGCCTTTTTGGGAGGTCATCAAATTGGCTCCGGTTTTGACATTGCCGCGGGAATCTAATTCTAATTTCAGCGCTTCAATTAACCCCTTTTTCTCGGGATACAAGAAACCTAAGGCTAAAATCACTAAATCTGCCTCAATTTCAAATTCGGTGCCGGGGATTTCTTTCATTGTCGGGCATCCTTCTGAATCTCTGGCAAATTCTACTCGGATACAAGAGAGTTTCTTAACTTGCCCGCCTTCACCGATAAATTTCTTGGTTAAAATAGACCACCTGCGCTCTGCCCCCTCTTCATGGCTGGTTGAAGTCTTTAAAAGCAACGGGTATTTTGGCCAGGGGTAATCTTTGGTCCTGCACTCTGCAGGCTTTGGCATAATCTCAATCTGCACTATACAGGACGCCCCCTGCCGGCAAGCTACCCCCACACAGTCTGCTCCGGTATCTCCGCCTCCGATAACTACCACACGCTTATCCTTTGCGTCAATAAGTTCAAATTCAGCAAATTGCTGGCCGGATAACCTTTTATTGGACTGGATTAAATAATCCATAGCAAAATGAATGCCTTTTAAATCCCTTCCTGCAATACCCAGGTCACGAGGGGCACGGCTTCCGCAAGCTACAACAATAGCATCATAATCTTTTATTAATTTCTTGGCTTTAATATCTACCCCCGCATTAATCCTGCTCTTAAATTCAATGCCTTCTTTCTGCCAAATCCGGATTCGCCGGTCTAAAATCCACTTATCCAGCTTAAAATCCGGGATGCCGAAACGCAAGATCCCACCCAACTTTTCATCTTTTTCAAAGACCGTAACCTTGTGCCCGGCCTGATTTAACCAGGCAGCACAGGATAACCCCGCAGGCCCAGAGCCGATAACCGCGACTTTTTTCCCAGTGCGTTTCTTAGGAGGCCTTGGCTTTATTAATTTATGCTTAAAGGCATATTCAATTATAGCTAATTCATTTTCGCGCACAGTTACCGGGTCATCATTAATCCCCAAAACACAAGCGTATTCACAGGGCGCAGGGCAAACCCTGCCGGTAATCTCCGGCAGGTTGTTGGTGGCATCAAGCAAGGTAAATGCCTCTTTCCAATCTTTACGAAAAACAAAATCATTCCACTCCGGGATGTAATTTCCAATGGGACAGCCCCAATGGCAGAAAGGAGTGCCGCAGTCCATACAACGAGAGGCCTGCTCCTCTGAATGTTTTTCTTTGGGTAGAATACAGACCTCGCAGTAATCTTTCACGCGCTCGCAAACCGGCCGGTATTCTGCCAGGGCTCTTTTATGCCTTAAAAAACCTTTTACATCACCCATCTGACACCTCTGCAACCTCTAATTTATTCTCCATATCTTTTAATCCTAAGATCCGCTTGTATTCTAACGGCATAACCTTAATGAATTTGCGGGCCTCCTGCTGCAAATTCTGCAATATTTTTTCGGCAATAGGGCTCTCTGTATATTTATGGTGGCGGTATAAGAGATTTTTGATAGTTTCCATATCTTCTAAGGTGAGTTTTTCTAATGCCACCATATCCATATTGCACTTCTTTTTGAAGTTACCCGCTACATCATAAACATAAGCAATCCCTCCGGACATCCCAGCAGCGAAATTCCTTCCGGTTTTGCCTAAAATAACTACCCTTCCTCCGGTCATATATTCGCACCCATGGTCGCCTACCCCCTCCACCACGGCATTTAACCCGGAATTTCTGATACAAAATCTCTCTCCGGAAACGCCTCTGATATAAGCCTCGCCGCTGATTGCGCCGTAAAAGGTAGTATTGCCGACAATAATATTATCTTCGGGTTTATAGCGCGCATTCTTATCCGGATAAATAATGATTTTCCCTCCGGAAATACCCTTTCCCACATAATCATTGGTCAGGCCTTCCAACTCAAAGGTAACTCCTTGCGCCAGCCACGCACCAAAGCTTTGGCCGGCAACTCCTTTAAACTTGCAATAAATAGTATCCTCTTTTAATCCTTCCTCCCCGAAAATACTGCAGACCTTGCCGCTTAACATTGCTCCGGTAGTACGGTCTGTGTTCTTAATCTCTGCATTAATTTTTACCGGCTTTGCCTCCTTTAACGCTGCTTGTGCTAACTTTATCAGCTCTAAATCCAAGACCTTATCAATCCCATGGTCTTGCTTTATAGTGCAATGCGTAGATATGTTCTCCGGCACATTCGGCTTATAAAGTATCCGCGAGAAATCAATCTCCTTTGCTTTCCAGGGAAGGATAGCAGAATTTACTTCCAATAAATCCGTCCTACCAATCATCTCTTCAATGCGCCTCACCCCGAGGTTACTCATAATCTGGCGTAGTTCCTCTGCCACAAAACGGAAATAATTCATCAGGTATTCCGGGCTGCCGCGAAACCTCTTCTCTAAAATATCATCCTGGGTAGCTACGCCTACCGAACAGTTATTTAGATGGCAGTGCCTTAACATTACACACCCTAAAACAATTAAAACCGCGGTACAAAAACCAAATTCTTCCGCCCCTAAAAGCGCAGCAATCGCCACATCCCTTCCAGTACGCATCTGGCCGTCAGTCTGTAAGCGCACCCGGCTCCTTAAATCATTTAAAACCAGGGTCTGGTGCGTTTCTGAAAGCCCCAATTCCCAGGGCAGCCCTGCGTGCTTAATAGAGCTTAAAGGCGAGGCGCCGGTACCTCCGTCTCCTGCGGAAATCAAAATCATATCGGCGTGGCCTTTGGCTACACCTGCGGCAACTGTGCCTACCCCGATTTCAGAAACAAGCTTTACACTGATACGCGCTCTGGGATTTACATTTTTTAAATCAAAGATTAACTGTGCCAAGTCTTCAATAGAATAAATATCGTGGTGCGGCGGAGGCGAAATCAAAGTAACCCCGGGAGTGGTATAGCGGGTGCGGGCAATAATTGCGCTGACTTTATGGCCGGGAAGCTGGCCGCCTTCTCCGGGTTTTGCGCCCTGGGCAATCTTTATTTGCAGCTCGTCGGCATTCACTAAGTAATTTGTGGTTACTCCGAACCTTCCGGAAGCCACCTGTTTTATCGCGCTTCTTACCGAATCACCATTGGGAAGCGGAGTAAACCTTAGCGGGTCCTCCCCTCCTTCTCCGGTATTGGAACGTCCGCCTAACCTGTTCATCGCAAGAGCAATAGTCTCATGGGTGGACCTGCTGATAGAGCCAAAACTCATCGCGCCGGTAGCAAAACGCTTTACAATTTCTTCTATTGGCTCTACTTCTTCAATGGGGACAGGTTTTACGGCTTGAAACCTTAGCAGGCTACGCAAAGTAGCCGGCTGTTTTGACTGGTCGTTAATTAATTGCGTAAATTCAGCATATTTTTTCGCGTCGTTATTACGGGTGGCATCCTGCAAAGCAGCAATACTCTCCGGATTCCAGAGATGAAATTCGCCGTCTTTCTTCCATTGATAAAGCCCTCCGGTAGCCAAATAGTCTTGCTGTAAACTTTGCGCAGAGAATGCCTGCTGGTGCCTTAAAAGGGTTTCCTCGGCAATGGTCTTTAAAGTTGCTCCGCCAATACGCGATACTGTGCCGGTAAAATAGGTATCAATCACATCGACACTTAACCCCACAGCTTCAAAAATCTGGGCAGCGCGGTAACTCTGCAGAGTAGAGATACCCATTTTAGAAAGAATCTTTAAAATCCCCTTATCCAGTGCTTTTATATAATTATGCAAGGCGCATTCTAAATCTAAACTTATCTCTTTTTCTTGAATAAGCCTGTTAATTGCCTCATATGCTAGATAAGGATTAATGCAGTCTGCGCCATAACCAAAAAGAAGCGCAAAATGATGCACCTCCCGCGGCTCTGCGCTCTCCACAATTATCCCCAATTGCGTACGCTCTGAGCTTCTTACCAGATGATGATGTACTCCGGCAGTGGCTAATAAAGCTGGTAAGGCCGCATGCTCTTCATCTACTCCCCTATCGCTTAATATAATAAAGGTATAGCCTTTTTTTATGGCGGAGCTTACCTCTTTACAAATTCTCTCTAAAGCCTTTTTAAAACTATCCTTTTCTTTTACCCGAAAAAGTAAAGATATGGTTTTTGTTTTAAACCCGTTCTTTTTGATGCGCCGAACTTTCTCTAATTCCGCATTGCTTAAAATTGGCTGTTTTACCAGTAACTTATGGCAATGCAAGGGTGTTTCCTCAAGGATATTTTTACCCTTACCTATATATGTAGACAGGCTCATCACCAGCTCTTCCCTTATGGGGTCAATTGCCGGGTTAGTTACCTGCGCGAATAATTGCTTAAAATAATTATAAAGAAGCTGCGGCCTTTGGGATAAAACTGCATGGGGCGTATCATTTCCCATTGAGCCTACCGGCTCTTGAGCATTCTCCACCATGGGCTTTAGGATAAACTTTAGGTCTTCACGCGTATAATCAAACGCCTTCAACATAGGGACGGTTCTCAAGTCGTTCATAAGGTGTCCTCTTTTAGGGGACACTCTTGCCTGCCTACCGGCAGGCAGGCTTTTGAGTTGAGAACCGTCCCTAAGCTCGGTGATATTTCCTTTGAGCCATTTACCATATGGCTTTTGCGAGGAGACTTTCTCCTTGATTTCTTTATCCTCAATAATGCGGCCTTGCTGGGTATCAATAAAGAAAATCTTGCCCGGCTCAAGCCGGCCGGAAATTAGGATATCCGAATCCGGGATATCCAAAACCCCCACTTCAGAGGCCATAACCACTAAATCTTTTTTAGTCACAATGTAACGCGCCGGCCTCAAGCCGTTACGGTCTAAGCTGGCGCCTATCTTTGTGCCGTCGGTAAAAGCAATAGCTGCCGGCCCATCCCAAGGCTCCATAAAACAGTTGTGGTATTTATAGAAGTCTTTAATCTTTTCATCCAGAAAAGTGTTCTCTTCCCAGGCTCCGGGAATAAGCATCAGCATTACATGTTCAAGGCTCCTACCGGAAAGAGTAAGCAGCTCAAAAACATTATCAATGGTTGCGGAGTCGCTTCCTCCGGGAACAATTACCGGCAAGATTTTCTTTAAATCACCTTTAAAAAGCTCGCTCTTTAGCAGGCTCTCTCTGGCCTGCATCCAATTGATATTCCCCCGTAAGGTATTTATCTCGCCGTTATGTGCCAGGAACCTGAAAGGCTGGGCTAAATCCCAGGTGGGAAAAGTGTTGGTGCTGTAACGGGAGTGCACCAGGCAAATGGCACTCTGTAAACTTCGCTCTTTTAAATCTAAGAAGAAATCACCGAGTTGATTGGGCATCAAAAGCCCCTTATAAGAAAGGGTGCGGCTGGAAAGATTAGTGATGTAGAAAAAAGACTTCTGTTTTAACCTAGAGGCGCGGATAGCTTTTTCAACCTGCCTCCTGATTACATAAAGCCTTCTCTCAAAATCAAGATTATCCTGACCGCTGGCTGTAGACCGGCGACCGGCGACTGGCGACTGGCGACCGATAAATATTTGCTCAATCACCGGCTCTGTTGCCTTCGCAGACTTACCTATGCCTGAATTATCTACCGGAACAGCGCGCCAACCGAGTAAAGCTCCTCCTTCAGTTATGATAACTTTGAAGAAAACATTCTTGCAAAAGTTGCGCTCCTTCTCATCCTGCGGCAAGAATACCAAGCCTGTGCCATAGGCTCCTGCTCGCGGCAATTCAATTTTATTCTCTGCGCAAACTTTCTGGCAAAACTCGTGCGGCACCTGGATTAAAATCCCTGCTCCGTCACCAGTCTTGGGGTCTGCGCCGGTAGCTCCCCGGTGCTCAAGGCGCTTAAGCACAGTCAGGCCTTTCAGGATAATATCATTGGACTTTACCCCCTTTATATTGCAGGCAAACCCCACCCCGCAAGAATCGTGTTCAAATCTTGAGTCGTAAAGCCCAAATTTTTCTAATTTCTCTCGATCTTTCATTTGATTATTGTTTATACATCGCGCAATTAATCCCCAGCTTCCTAACCTTTGCGCGCATGGTATTACGGTTAATCCCCAAAATCCGCGCTGCCTTAAGCTGGTTGCCTTCGGTGCGCTCTAAGATGTGCTCAATTACCGGCTTTTCGATTCTTTCCACGATTGCCTTGTATAAAGAGCCGCGGTTTTGTGCAAATAAATTATCCTCCAGCTCAATAACCTTGTCTTCCAGCGAAACCATATCTTTAATATCCTCTTTCCTTACTATCCTGACCATTCCTTCTTCCTTGAGGATATCTATCTTAGTATTGCCGATCTCCTTAAGCATCCTGGTAATGATTTCCTTTACTTTTTCATCATC
>JBFMBZ010000020.1:0-15294 GCA_040754615.1 Candidatus Omnitrophota bacterium
CCATGGAAACCATAGATATTCTTACGGCCAGCAAATCTTCCAGCATCTGAAGATACCCTTTGGCGTTAGGGTGCAGATTATGGTAATCCTTTGATACGCCTGTAGTTTTATCCCAGCCCGGAAAATCCCTGTAAACGGGCTTTGCCTTGTTCAGGACCTCAAAATCCTGAGGAAAATCCCTGAACTCCTTACCTTTATATTTATACGCGGTACAGACCTTTATAGTCTTAAGGCCCTCTAAAATATCCATCTTCATTATAGCTAATTCGCTAATGCCGTTTAATAAGACCGCTTCTTTGACCATAACCCCATCAAACCAGCCGCACCTGCGGGGCCTGCCGGTTGTAGCGCCGAATTCGTTTCCTTTGCGGCGCATAACATTGGCGAATTGCGGTGTAAATTCAGTTGGAAAGGGACCTTCTCCTACGCGGGTGGTATAAGCCTTGGCAATACCCACAACTTTGTTTATCAAAACCGGCGAAACACCGGTCCCAATGCAAGCCCCTCCTGAAGTAGCGGAGGAAGAAGTAACAAAAGGGTACGTCCCGAAATCAATATCCAGGAAGGTGCCCTGCGCCCCCTCAAAAAGGATATCATTGCCTGCTTTAATCGCTTCATTCAGGAGTAATGCGGTATTACAGATAAACTTAGAAAAGAACCTGCCGTAGCCAAGATATTGCCGGTAAACAGAATCAAAATCAAAGCCTTTATGATTATAGACCCTTTTAAAAACTTCATTTTTTTCCGCAAGATTATCTTTTAATTTAGCCCTGAAGACGCCGGGGTTCAGAAGGTCAATCATCCTGACGCCGCAACGGCTGATTTTATCCGCATAGCATGGGCCGATACCTCTTCCGGTAGTGCCTATTTTCTGGGCCCTCTTCGTCTCCCGCAGCTGGTCAAGGATCTTGTGATACGGCAGGATTACATGCGCAAGGGAAGAAATTTTTAACCTCGCATCTATATCTATCCCGGATCTTTTAAGGCCCTTTATTTCATTCAAAAGCACTCCCGGGTCAACGACTACGCCGTTACCGATACAGCAGATTTTCCCTTTATGTAGAATTCCCGAAGGTATCAAATGAAAGATGTACTCTTTTTTTCCGACAACCACAGTGTGGCCGGCATTGCTTCCGCCCTGATAACGCACAATAAAATCGGTTTTTTGAGAAAGGATATCTATGATTTTACCCTTGCCCTCATCGCCCCATTGTGTGCCTACTATTATGATATTCATAAGTTAAGGTACCATGGTAAAAATCTTGCGCGCAATATCCGGGTATTTGGCAATGAACTTTAATTCATCGTCAACCAGGGGCTTTTGATTATGCACATTCGCATACCTGACTAATTCCAGCACCTGGGAAGCCTCTTTATCGTCTTTAAACTCAACCTCCAGCTTTTCATATACGTTCCTAAACCCTTTTATCCCGGAATATTCTCCGGCAGTAATCTTCCTTCCCGTCTCAATTATCTCCGGCTCTCCCCTGCCTAATTCTTCAAAGTCATAGAGTTCGTAATTGCGCCTGTCTTTTAAGGCTCCATCTGCGTGGATACCCGATTCATGGGCAAAGGCATTTGCGCCTATCCCCGGCTGGTTTATGGGTATGGGCACCCCAAAGGCATAGGAGGCGTATTTACATATTTTCCAGGCCATCTTCAGGTTTATCCGCTCGTCCAGAGAATACCCTTGCATGCCGTTACCGTACTTTAAAGCCAAGATGACCGACACTAAATCCGCGTTTCCTGCGCGTTCACCCATTCCATTAATGCAGGTATTTATATAGGCGTCGCAACCGGAGTCATTTGCCCCCTTTGCGCCGGCCACTGAATTTGCTACCACTAACCCCAGGTCATTATGGCAGTGCACCTCAATGGGCAGTGAAACTTCCTCTGTGAGTTTTTTTATCCGCTCATAAATCGTAAAGGGCGTATCGCAGCCTAATGTGTCGCAATAACGGATTCTTGAAGCTCCGGATTTTTTGGCTTCAGCGGCAAACTCAATAAGATATTCTATGCGGGTGCGCGAGGCATCCTCTGCATTTACGCCGATACTCTCACCACCCAGCTTTATCGCCTCTTTGACCGCATCACTCATCTCGTTTATTACTGACTGATGGTCAAGTTTACCCTGAAATTTATGCACAATCATCTGGTCTGAGGTGGAAATAGATAAATTAAGGTGCTTTATATGCGGCACCAGGCTAAAGGCGCTCTTTACGTCCTCTCTTGTAGCCCTTATCCAGCCGCCGAGCCTGATAGTGCTAAACACCCCTTTCTCAACCAGCTCCAGGTTTGCATTTAAATAATTAGTCTCGTGCCTTGTTACCGGAAAACCAAACTCAGACTGGAATACCCCCATTTCCCCCAGGTAAAAGTTAATCATTGTCTTCTGCAGCTTAGAAAGGCAGATCCTGGAAGTTTGCACTCCGTCGCGGTTAGTCACGTCAATAAGCAATATCTTGGGTTTTTGCGCCATTATCTCACCTCTGTATTATCTTTTTCAACTCCTCTTTCTGCAAAACTCCTTTTGAGCCGAATATCTCTTTATTGGCCACCAGGTACGTTGGCCCGAACATTACCTCTAATTCCCTGTTCAGGCTGATGTTTTCTTTAAGAAGAGAGCTTGCCTCTTCGGACTTTGCGCAACCCTTTATTTTATCGGCATCCAAATTCAAGGCGCAATCTTCCCACCAAGAGCTGGTCATATTCTTGGCGCGGCAGCTGATGTAATCCCAGAATTCATTGGGGTAATATTTTTGCACGCATACGCTTCTTAAATACTCTTCTGCCTCGGGCTTACCCCCTATAGCGTCAAATCCACCCTGATGCTCTACTGCCAGGAAGTGTATAACTGGGTTAAATTCTTTTACCGTCTCCAGTATTTTTGGCGCATCTTTATCGCTTAAGCTCAAGAATATATCGAGGCTTCCTGGCGTTGGCTTCCTGTTTAACAGGTATGCAAATCCTGCCATCTGCGTCTTGATGAAATAATAATCCCCTTTTAATTCTAAATTGCCTTTTATGTTATTAAAGCTGTTTTCTTTTTCTATCTCTTTTCCCAAAAGGTAAGCCGGTAATGCCTGAATAGCAAAATCTTTTATGAGGCGATCGGCTTTTTTATCAGGAAGGTAAAAATAGGAAACGCTTAAGCCCGGATACTGTTTTTTTAGGAAATTAACCAGGTTCTCGGTATGGCAAGTAGTGCAATCCCTGCTAGAGATAACCAAGAGATTGACCTTATTTGCTTCGCTGAATAAACACTTTGACTCAATACTGCCCGGGTTTTCGCACGAGCCGATAAAACCTTCTTTTTTGCAATTCTTATCCGAGAAACAGCGCGGTAATATAGACATGATCTCTGTGTCATCCGTAATTTTATCAGAAAGCCGGATCATCTCTGCCTTATAATTTGCAACCTTCCCGTCTTTTAAACTAAATGTGGCCTTCCCCAGCTTTCTTCCCTGCCAGGAAGGAATCAACACTATAGTATTATCTATCTTGCGCGCCTCTTCTTTGCCGGGAGCGTAGCTTGCGATAAGTATATCAATATCTTTGCTTTCCTTTATTATGGCGGTATTTTCTGCCTCTCCCAGATTGCTCAAGAGGATGATAATTTCTGCGCCCTTTTGCTTTACCTCGGAAATTTGTTCTCTTATGCCTGCTTGCGGCTCGATTACTTTTACCTGGCCGGATTTCTGCGGCAGAGAAGGGGCGGTTACTGCGATAATGCCTATCTTCACGCCTTGCCTTTCCAGGATTATGAAAGGCAGGATGCCTTCCATTTTAACATTAGAGGATAATAAGGATAAGTTTGTATTTTTAGCGTTCTCCTGCAGAAAATCTTTCCCAAAATTAAATTCATCCGGGCTGACGGCGAGGCAATCGTATTTCATCATTTCCAGGGCCTTGAGATTTATCCTGGCGCGCTGCATATCAAGCTCAGGCGTTTGCGCGTATTCGTCAAATTGCCCTCCGGAAATGAAATTACCCGAATCCAGGATAAGCGCATCAGGCACAGCCTTCTTTATTTGTTTAATGAGGCTCCCCCTGCGGCTGATCCCGCCGTCGCGCTCTTTGGGGCAGCTGCAGGTATAAACCATGGCGTGGGTCTGACCGGTATAAATAATGGTAATTTCCTTGGCATAAGAGTTTGACACATGGCACATGACACATGACACAAAACCAACGATAAATTTTAGCAATTTTTTCTTCATAGCCTGATCACCTTCACGCTTAAGATATTATCCAGTTTTTTTATCTTATTTTGGACTTCAGAAGTAACCTCGCTGTCTACATTTAATACGCTGATTGCTTTTCCGCCCGCGCTCTCCCTGCCGAATGTCATGGCCGCAATATTTATATCATGCTTTCCTAAGAGAGTCCCGAGATTTCCGATTATCCCGGGCTTATCCCAGTTCTGGATAAAAATCATTTCTCCAAAAGGGGCTATTTCCACGTAAAAGTTATCTATCTTTACAATGCGCGGCTGTTTATTGGCAGAAAGCGTCCCGCACACTTTCTTGGATTCTTTATCCGTTTTTATCTCCAGCTGGACGAGGGTGACAAAATCTTCTTCCCGGGAAGATTTGGCTTCGTTGATCTTTATGCCTCTCTCCTTGGCCAAAGAAACAGAATTAATGAAGTTTGCCGTCTCCTGCAATATCGGGGAAAGCACCCCCTTTGTCACTGCCATAGTCAGGGGTTTTAAATCGTGCTTGACAATTTCTCCGGCATAAAGAATATTTAATTCCAGGAGCCTGCCTTCGACTAGTTGGCTGCTTGCTGCCCCTACCTTTTCGGCTAAATTTATATACGGCTCAAGGATCTTGCAGACTTCCGGCTCAAGGCAGGGGTAATTTGCAGCATTACGTATGCCCCGGCCAAGAAGCGCATCGCGCACGATTTCCGCTACTTCAATGGCCACGTTAACCTGCGCTTCCTCTGTTGACGCCCCAAGATGCGGAGTGGTAATTATATTCTCTAATTTTAAGAGCTCGCTAGCGGCATCAAGCGGCTCCTTTTCAAAAACATCTATTGCTGCTCCGCTTGCCTTGCCTTCTTTGATAGCTTTAACTAACGCTGCTTCATCAATGATCCCTCCGCGCGCGCAGTTTATTACCCGCACGCCTTTCTTCATCAGCGCAAATTCCTTATCGGATATCATATGCCGCGTATCGTCGGTAAGCGGGGTATGCACTGTAATATAATCCGAACGCTCTAACAGGTCTTTCAGCTCCACGACTTCAATGCCCAGAGATTGGGCTACTTCTTTTGAAAGAAAAGGGTCATACGCCAGGACTATCATCCCGAATGATTTTGCCCGGCGCGCCACTTCTGAGCCTATCCTGCCCAGGCCCACGATTCCCAAAACTTTGTTATAAAGCTCAACGCCCATAAATTTTGACCTTTTCCATTCTCCGGACTTTACGGAAGAGTTTGCCTGCGGGATATTCCTGGAGAGGGCCAAAAGCATACTCATCGTGTGCTCTGCGGTAGATACGGTATTACCTCCGGGAGTGTTCATCACAATAATCCCTTTTTGCGTGGCCGCATCAAGGTCCACATTATCCAGGCCAACTCCGGCGCGGCCGATTACCCTCAATTTAGCTGCGCTGTTAATTATGTCTTTAGTGACCTTAGTGGCGCTTCTTACGATTAAGGCATCATAATCTTTAATTGCTTCTTTAAGCGCCTCGGGCTTCAGGTCTGTCTTTACGTCAACCTGAAATTCTTTTACCTCATTAAGGATTTTCAGGCCTTCCTCTGATAACGCGTCGCTGACTAAAATTTTTACCATCGCTGCTCCTTATTTTAAAAACACTTCTTCTGCCGCTTTAACGCCTTTCCCAAGTTCAAATTTATACCCCATCTGGTACAAAACTTTTTCCAGACAGGAAACTGCTACAATGATATCAAATTCCTCAATATAGCCCATATGCGCAACCCGGATAACTTTGCCTTTCAGCTCATCCTGGCCTCCGGCAATAGTCACGCCGTAAGTATCGCGCATAGTCTTTACCAGTTTCTCTCCGTCAACACCTGCCGGCACTTTTGCCGCCGTCACCACATCAGAATAAGCGTTGGGCGCAAACAATTCCAAACCCAATGCCTTCAGGCTGCTTCGGGTAGCCTCTGCCATCTTCTTATGCCTGAGGAAAACGTTCTCCAGGCCATCTTCTTTTATCATTTTTAAAGCTTCGTTAAGTGCGATAACCAGCGTTATTGCCGGAGTAAAAGGCGTATCGGTTTTATCCAGCGCTTTTTTGGCCTTAATTAAATCAAAATAATATTTCGGCGACCGCGCCTGCTCAATTAACTTCCATGCCTTGGCGCTCGTTGAAATAAACCCCAATCCCGGAGGAAGCATCAGCCCTTTCTGGGAGCCGGAAACAACGACGTCGCAGGTCCAGTCATCGGCCTTTAAATCGATTGCGCCTAATCCGCTTATGGCATCTACCACTAAGACTGCCGGCGTATCCTTTATAACCTTTCCTATCTTCTCAATATCGCTTGCCACGCCCGTTGATGTTTCGCATAAAGTGGTAAATACAGCCTTTATCTTGGGGTTTGCTTTTAATCTTTTCCCGATCTCTTCTGCCTCTACTGCCTTGCCCCATTCAACCTGGATGACATCGCAATTTATCCCATAGGCCTTGCATATCTCTGTCCAGCGTTCTCCGAATTTTCCTCCTTCTACTGTAATTACGGTATCCCCCCCTGACAACAAATTGACCACTGCCGCTTCCATGGCTCCGGTACCGGAGCAAGTAAAGATAAAAACATCATTCTTGGTCTGAAAAACATACTTTAATCCTTCTCCTGCTTCTTTTAAAACTGCCTGAAATTGCGGTGTACGGTGATGGATTATGGGCCTGGCCATTGCCTGAGAAACCTGCGGGGGTAAGGGCGTAGGGCCGGGAGTAAGTAAATAATTTTTTCTCATAAATCAACTCCTTGTTTTAAGTTGTAAAAACGGGATATTATTTTTTCTTCCCTATAATTACCTCATCAATCAAGCCATAAGATTTTGATTCTTCTGCAGACATAAAATAATCCCTATCCGTATCTTTTTGCACCTTTTCCAAGGGCTGGCCTGTGTGCGAAGATAATATTTCATTAATCTTATCCCGCATCCGTAAAATCTCCTTGGCGTGGCGCGAGATATCTTCTGCCGCGCCCTGAATCCCTCCCCATGGCTGATGAATCATAATCCGCGAATTAGGCAGGGCGTGGCGTTTGCCCTTTGAGCCGGCGCAAAGCAGTAACGCCCCCATGCTGGATGCCTGTCCCACGCAATAGGTCGCCACATCGCATTTTACGAACTGTATAGTGTCGTATATGGCAAGGCCCGCAGTGACCGAGCCGCCGGGGGTATTAATATAAATATTTATATCCTTGGTCACATCCTCCATCTGCAAGAATAACATCTGGGCGATTATCAGGTTTGCGACGTAATCATCTATGGGCGTGCCGATGAAAACAATCCTGTCTTTTAACAGGCGCGAGTAAATATCGTAAGCCCTTTCATAACCGCGGCTGGTCTGTTCAATAACCATCGGCACTAACGTCTGATTCTTAATACTCATACCCACCTCCGCTTTAAGATTGAATCTGCCAATCCGCCTCTTTTAACAAAAATTCCATAACGGCCCGCGGCATATTGTCATCGATTGCAATGTTTTCTTTTCTGGCTATTTCCGACAAGGCCAGGTACACCTTTACCTGTTTCTCTGCCTGGGCCTTGAACTCCTGCCTCAGTGTATTTTCCTGTTCATCGATTTTCTCCCGCGGTAAGCCTTTTAATGCCAAGTCCACTTTTGCCTGGCGCACCAAATCTTCTAATTGCCTTTTAACCAGAGAATCCGGAGCTTTTACATCCGCATCCTTAAGCAGGCTTTCAATTACCTCGTTTTCTACATTCTGGCGCTGGATATTCTCTTTCTGCAGGAAAATCTGTTTTTCCAAAGCATTTTGTAATTCCGCTAAGGAAGGATAACCCAGCCCCTTTGCAAAGTTATCGTCTAAGCTTTGGGCCTTCCTCATTTCTTTTAAAGAGTCAATGCTTCGTTTTACCTCGTCAGGCTCTACCCTGACGCTCTTGTAATGGACCGCAAGGCCCTTATAATTCTTTAAGTCAATCTGGGGCACTACTTCAAATGCAGCCTTAAAAGAAAGGCCCTGCCTGTCTAACCTTACGTCAAATATCCGCGGAAGCTCCACTGCATCCAGGCCCTCTTTCTCTATCGCCTGCCGGTAAACATCCGGCACGAGCTCCTTCAATACCTGCTCGTGCGCAAAAGTTGAATAATGCTTCTCCAGTATCTCCTGCGGCACGTGGCCCACCCTAAAACCCGGGACCTTTGCTTCCTGAGAAATCTTCTTGAAGACGTCGCTGAATTTATTCTTGACTGTATCCTGGCCTACCTCAATGCTTATCTCTCTTTTGGTCTTATCTATTTTTTTGACTTCTATCTTCATTTCTTCTCCGTTTCCTCAAGCCTGTTACATACTAAACTTTTCACCCAAATAAATCTGGCGCGCCTTGGGGTCGTTGATTAAATCCTGGGCTGTCCCTGAAATAAGGATCTTCCCCTCGGCGATTAAATAAGCCCTGTCTGTTATGGATAGGGTCTCCCTGACATTATGGTCGGTAAGCAGTATCCCCAGGCCCCGCTCCTTTAAACCCTTGATAATCTCCTGCGCCTCATTTACCACAATGGGGTCTATTCCGGAAAAAGGCTCATCTAAGAGTATAAAAGAGGGATTAGTCACCAGCGCCCGGGTAATCTCCAGGCGCCTTCTTTCCCCGCCTGAAAGGGTGTAGGCTTTATTCTTGGCCAGGTGCGCGATATTCAATTCCTCCAATAACACAACAAGGCGCTTTCTTCTCTCGAGCTTTCCGATAGGCAGCGTTTCTAAAATAGACATGATATTTTCTTCCACGGTAAGCTTCCTGAATATCGAAGCCTCCTGAGAAAGATATCCGATTCCGAAACGCGCGCGTTCATGGATAGGCAGATTCGTTATGTCGGTGTTATCAAAAATGATCTTTCCGCGGTTAGGAGGGATTACGCCCACGATCATGTAAAAAGAGGTGGTCTTTCCTGCGCCGTTAGGGCCTAACAACCCCACTATCTCCCCGCGTTTTACCAATATATCTATCCCTCTTACAATCTCCCTGCCGTCGTAGGATTTAGAGAGGTCTTTAGTTTCCAAAAGATGCATCTTTTAAGTCCTCCGTGGAATAAATAACGAGGCGCGGCCTTCCGCTTAAAATAATTTTCCTGTCTTCTGCCGTATAAACTGCTTCTTCGCTATAAGAGACATTTTCTCCTCGCACCACCCTGACATTGCCTTTGGCCACTATCCTGTTTATGCTGCTGGCCGTTATTCCGGCCTTGGCAATAGGGTCATCTTTGCCCCGGCTGAAATATACATGCATTATATCGCTATAGATTACGGAATCAGCCCTTTCCACTTTAACATTATTCTTAAAGACAGCGATATTCTTCTCGTAATCTATCTCAAGGGGGCCGTCGCAGGTAATGATAATCTTCTCTTTCACGCCGCTTGCTCCGGGCTCCGGCGCCGATTGGCCAGCCGGGCTGATATCCAGCCGGACATTTTTCTCTAAGGAGACTTTATTCAGGTTAGGCTCACCCCTGGCTCCGGTAGCTGCTGCTACCATATTATTCCTCTCTATATTTACCAGCTCCTCTGTTGAAACCACTTGCGCCTTCCGGTCCCATTCTAACGACTCGGTACATAATTTTGCTCCGGAAGAAGTAGTAATAATGACATTTTGTTCTAAATGGACCTTGCCGTCTTTCTTATTGAAATCTCCCCTGTCGGCGGTAAGCTGGATATTCTCATCTACGCCGTATAAATTACCGATAACACTCTTTAATTTGACGATTTCATCAAAGATATCAGCAGTCTTACCGCAGATATCCCAGGATTTCTTTCCTTTCTCCCCGTAACCTGCGAGTGAAAAATCCCCGATTTGCTGGTCTGATTCATCTTGCAATGCCTCTTCTTTGGCATACACGGACGAAAAGGACAAATTTATTACGGCCGCCAGGATTAAAATGGATTTAATTCTCATACGACTCTATTGCCTTACTCCACATCCCTTTGGATTTCAAAATAAGTTCCGCTACCTCTCTTACCGCGCCCCTGCCGCCTTCTTTAATGCAGATATATGAAGCAATCTGCTTGATTTCAGGGCAGGCGTTGAATACGGCGACGGGAAAGCCTATTCTTTTCATAATACAAAGGTCTACCAGGTCGTCTCCCACAAAACAAATTTCACTAAGCTGCACGTTATATTTTTTTAATATTTTCTCCAAAACAGCGGTCTTGGGCGAGATATTTTCATATACTGCGTCCACCTGCATATCCCGGGCGCGCGGCTTTATTGCCCGGGAGCCTTTCGCGGTAATCAATATGGTAGGTATACCCGATTTTTTTAATATGTACACTCCGAGGCCGTCGTGGACATCGAAAAACTTCATATCCCGGCCGCGCGAATCATAAATAATCCTGCCGTCGGTTAAGACCCCGTCCACGTCTAAAAGGAGGAGCTTAACCTCTCTTGCCCTCTGCCTTAATTCTTCTTTGATATCGTAGTTAATCATAGTTAAACCAACCCGGCTTTTAAAAGGTCCTGGACGTCTAAAAGCCCGCAGGGGCGGTTTTCTCTATCGACTACGGGGACCTCATCAATCTTTCTTTCCTCTAAGATGCGCATGGCTTCGGCAGCAAGCATTCCTTTATACACTACGGCAGGGTTTTTCGTCATTACTTCTTTTATCCTGCGCGTAATCAGCTTCTCATCGGACTCAAGGTGCCTCCTGAGGTCTCCGTCGGTAAATATCCCCCGCAGCCTCCCTCTTTTGTCTATCACCGTCGCAGAGCCTGCCCGGCTTTGCGTTATCTTCAAAAGGACTTCAGAGACCTTCCTGTCTTCGTGGACTATAGGGTTATCCCGGCCCTTTCTCATAATATCTTCCACCTTTAAAAGGAGCCGCTTTCCTAAAGCGCCTCCGGGGTGAAAAAATGCGAAATCCTTTTCCTTAAACCCCCTTAATTCCAAAAGGCATATGGCTAAGGCATCAGCCATAGCCAGCGTCGCGGTGGTTGAAGCAGTGGGCGCAAGGCCAAAAGGGCAGGCCTCTTTTTTCACCGAAACATCTAAGACTACATCGCTATGCTTGGCAAGCAGCGACGCGGGATTTCCCGTAAGGCTGATAATCTTTGTGCCGATTTTCTTTAACAGGGGAAGGAGCTGTTTTATCTCCTCTGTCTGCCCGCTATTAGAAATAAGGATGACGACATCGTTGCCCGTAACCCTACCCAGGTCTCCGTGTATTGCCTCGGCAGTATGCAGAAAAAGGCTCGGCGTCCCTGTTGAGGCGAGGGTTGCGGAAAATTTCTGGGCAATGATGCCGGTTTTGCCCATCCCGCTTACCACTGCCCTGCCCTTTGTTTTCAGCATAAGCTCAAGGGCCCTCTGAAAATCTTTTTTTATCCTGGGCTTTAAAGCCTGTATTGCCTCGGCTTCTATCTGCAGGATTTCTCTTGCGCGATTAAGCGGATTTTTCATTTCTTTACCAGCGCCTTTTCAATTTTTTTAACCTGTTTCAATAATTTTTCCAACGAATTTAAATCAATCATATTCGGCCCGTCGCAAAGCGCATTATCGGGCTCGGGATGCACCTCAAGGAATAAGCCGTCGCAGCCAAAAGCCGCTGCCGCCCTGGAAAGCCCGTCGACAAACTGCCTCTGGCCTCCGGATGAGCCCCCCCTTGCGCCCGGAAGCTGGATGCTGTGAGTGGCGTCATAGATTACCGGGTAGCCGAATTCACGCATTATGGCGAGGGACCGAAAATCCGTAACTAAGTTATTATAACCGAAAGAAAAACCTCTTTCGGTAATCACAATTGATTTATTTCCCGTAGACTCAACCTTCTTAATTATCGGCAGGATATCCCACGGCGCCAGAAACTGGCCCTTTTTAATATTTACGGGCTTCTTTGTTTTTGCGGCCGCGACCAGTATATCCGTCTGGCGGCACAGGAAAGCAGGCACCTGGATCATATCCAGCACCGCGGCTGCCTCGCTTATATCGTTCTTGCAATGCACATCGCTTAATACCGGAACCTGCACCTTTTGCCTGACCTTAGACAAAACCTCTAATCCCTTTTTTATCCCCGGGCCGCGGTAGGAATCCAGGGAAAGCCGGTTTGCCTTATCAAAACTGGATTTAAAAATATAGGGGATCCCGAGTTTTCCCGTAATGTCCCTGATCCGCCTTGCGGTGTCAAGGCAAACCCTTTCGGATTCAATTACGCAGGGCCCGGCAATAAGAACCAGGGGATTTCCTCCTCCGATATTAACATCTCCGATCTTAATCTGCTTGGTCATCGCGCCTTCTATTCCTGAAATATTGCCTTACCTTTTCTAAATCCTCGGGCGTATCTACTCCCAGGGTATCATATTTAGTCTCAATAACTTTAATCCGAAAACCCTCTTCCAACACGCGTAACTGCTCAAGCTTTTCAGTCTTTTCCAGCCTGGAGGCAGGCAAATTACGATAAGTAAAAAGAAAATCTTTTGTATACCCGTAAAGCCCGATATGCTTAAAATAAACTGCCTGGCCTATTTCGCTAGTCTGGGAAAGAAATGGGATTGCCGCCCGGGAAAAATAAAGGGCAAAGTTATTTTTGTCCACCACTACTTTCACCACATTGGGGTCATTAATCTGGCGCGGGTCGCTTATCCTCTTCATAATAGTTGCCATGGCAGCGTCTTTATCATTAAGCAGCGCCGAAGCCACGGCATCAATCATGGTAGAATGGATTAACGGCTCATCTGCCTGGATATTGATAACTACCTTGGCATCCAAAGGATTAATGACCTCCGCTATCCGGTCAGAGCCGCTTAAATGCCCCTTAGAGGTCAGGGCTACTTTTGCTCCGAAAGAGGCAGCTACCTCTGCCACCCTTTCGTCGTCGCAGGCAATGATTAAATCTTCAAGGGTGAGCGCTTCCTTTGCCCTCTCCCATACATGCTGGAGCATGGGCTTTCCAAAAATATCGGCCAGGACCTTGCCCTCAAACCTGGTTGAAGAAAACCTTGCCGGTATAACTCCGATTGCATCCATTATATTAACCTCTTGACCAGTTCTCTTCTGTCAGTGACCGCAGTCCCCACCTTGCCCACCACTATGCCTGCCGCATAATTAGCTAAGTGCGCAGCTTCCAATTTAGAAGCCCGGCAGCAAAGCCCGAGGGTAAAAGTTGCGATTACCGTATCCCCTGCCCCGGAAACATCAAAAACCTCCTGCGCAACCGTCGGGATATGATGCGGCTTTCTATTCCTTTCAAAAAGGCACATCCCCTGTTCTCCCAGCGTCACCAGGACAGATTCCAGCTCCAGATATTCAAGGAGGCTTGAGGCCGCCAAATCAATGTCTTTATCCGAAGCTAACCTGTCATTATGCACTTTGAACCTGTTAGTCGTATCCCTGATTTTTATATTCCTCACTGCATTTTCCAGCTCTTTTCTGTTGGGAGTTATGGAGGTAACCTTACGATAATACTGAAAGTGCTCCTCCTTGGGGTCAACGGTGATAATCTTATTATTTTTACGCGCTACATCAATAATCTGGCGCAGTAAATCTATATTTATCACTCCCTTTCCGTAATCTTCTATAACTATCGCATCAAAACCATTTATATTTCTGCGTACGAATTGAATTATCTTCTGATTTAAGGCCGCGGGGAGAAAATCCCTGTTCTCCCAATCCACCCTCACTACCTGCTGATGCCCCGCAAGGATGCGCGTTTTTAAGGTGGTGTGCCTTTCGCCTTGCGTAAAAATGCCCTCTGTATTTATCCTTCTTTTCTTTAGCTCATTAAATAAAATTTCTTTGTTCTTATCCCTGCCCGCAACCCCTACCAGGGAGACCTTGGCATCCAGGGAGCGGATATTGTAAGCCACGTTAGCCGCTCCTCCGGGCACATATGTACTTTTATTCGCCCAGACTACGGGCACAGGCGCCTCAGGAGAAATCCTGTCGACGCTGCCCCAGATATATTCATCTAAAATTAAATCCCCTATCACCAGTATCCTTGCTTTGGGAAACTTAGCAACTATATTTTTTAAATTTTGCATATTTTTCCCCCTATATCTTCTCAATAATTGCCTGCGCTAAAAGAGGAAGCATAATTTCGTGGTGCCCGATAATATAATAACCCTTGCCACCTGTCATAACCGGGCGCAAGCAGACATTCTGGCTTGGCCGGTAATGGTGGATCATATCGAAATTCGCCGTAGTAAAATCCTTAACTTTATTGCCCAGATTACGCGAGAGGTTAAGCGCCTTCAAGAAAACCTCGGGCAGTATTACTGCCGAGCCAAAATTTAAGGAGACCCCTCCGTTATTTAAATTGCGCACATCCTCGGCGAGAAGGTAAAAATCCCTGGCTGAACCCTCTGCCGTAAGCGCTGCATTAAAAGAAGGATGCTGATGGATGATATCCGTTCCGATAGCCACAAATACCAGTACGTGCACATTGTATTTGTAAGCGTTATAAAGCAGGCTCAAATTCTTGTATTTTAGCCCTGCGCGGCTTATCTGTTTTGCTACTGCCTCCCCTAACCCCTGCCCTTGCGGCACTCCGTCATTGACTGCGCTATTAATAAACTCTGCGGTTTCCCGGCCCATGCCGAACTTGCCGCTCTTTAGATTTTGCGCGACATCTTCCGAGGTCTTGCCTAAAAAAGCAATCTCAAAATCATGGATAATTCCCGCGCCGTTTAAGCAGATGGTTGTGATGGTTTTTCTTTTCATTAGCTCGATTAATACGGGGCTTAAGCCGCATTTAATCACATGCGCGCCAGCCATAAAGATTACTGATTTTTCTCTTTTGCCGGCCTTAACAACCGCATCCGCAACCAGGTTTAACTCTTTTGCCTTTAATATATTAGGCAAAGAATGATAAAACTTAAGGAAAGAAGCGCCCTTAGCCGGAGCTTTTGCAAAATCCGCTTCTCTTACCCTGCTAAGCCTTTCCTTCACCGAATAGGTTTTTACCTGCCTTATGTTTATCATAAGAAATTCTTATTTTAGCATAATTTAAGCGCAAATCAACCTCAATTTTGCGGGTCCTGTCTTGTCTTGTTTCGTGCAGCACCGCTTGCATTTCCCCTGCGCGGAAATGCTGCGTCCTTCGACAAGCTCAGGACGCAACCCTGAGTTTATCGAAGGGCTGCGCTCGGGAGTCG
>JBFMBZ010000021.1:0-16077 GCA_040754615.1 Candidatus Omnitrophota bacterium
TTTAATAAAGGCTGAGGCAGTATCGTAATGCGCATCTTCATCCCGGTCATAAAGCACTGCTTTCTTTTGGATAGATTCAGAAACCACCTCAAGAGTTAAAATAATTACCCCCTCTTTAGATTCAAGGGTCGTCAAGGCAGCGAGCTCCAGGGCATTGAGTGCCCGGCGGGCATCACCTTCACAGGTCTTTGCCAAAAAGGAGAGCGCCTTTTTATCGGCTTTAATTTTTAAATTACCTAACCCGCGCGTTTTATCTTCCAAGGCGCGGTTGAGGATAACTAAGAGTTCATTTTCCTTGAGTCCTTTTAATTCACAGACAAGCGAGCGCGAAAGCAAAGGCGAGGCGAGGGAGAAGAAAGGATTGTGTACTGTCGCGCCGATAAGTATGGGATTTCCCTCTTCCACGTCGGGAAGAAGCACGTCCTGCTGGGCTTTATTAAAACGGTGGATTTCATCAATAAAAAGGATGGTTTTTTGCCCTGAACTTTTCTGCCTCTGTTTTGCAGAGAGGATGAGCCGGCGTAATTCCTCCACATTTGAGGTAGTGGCATTGATGGCAACATAATGCGATTTGGTGATGTTGGCGATACACCAGGCAAGAGAGGTCTTGCCTGTGCCTGGCGGGCCGTAGAGTATTAGAGAACTCAGCCGGTCAGCTTCTATTGCCCTTCTCAAAAGCTTGCCTTTACCTAAAATATGCTCCTGGCCGGCAAATTCATCTAAGCTTTGCGGCCGCATCCTTACGGCAAGGGGAAGGTCTTTCTGTTTTTCAGGAATTTTTTCTTCAAAGAGGTCCATACTAATATCCTATCCTCCTTCGCCCTTTGATAATCTTCGTTCATAGCTTTATCGGGCTTCGGCGGATTTTTTCGCAGACGGCGACCATATGTTAAGCTTACAAGCCCGCCTACAATTTACGTCGCTATGGCTTCCGTAAATTGTCTGCTCAAAAAAAATCCCCGCCAGTGCCGTTGGAGTGATAGTTGAACCGGTTCAGTTACAAGTGGGCGCTTCTCCCTGGTACCGCAGTACCAGAGAAGGGTAGGCACCCATAGAATTGGTGTTGGTTCAATAATTATCGGTTTTCCAACGCGCACCGCAGGGAATTTAAAAGAACACTATTATTCTCATAATAGTATATCATAAATTAAATAAAATACAACTGAAATTCCCGAAGCGGCCTCTAACGGATTTTTGCGCCGAGCTTATCTGTTAAAACGCTGGTTACCTGATTATGCCAAGGGCAGACCTCTTCCTCTGTCAACGTGCGCTCAGTTGACCCATAGAGGCAGGAGATGGTCAGGCCCTTGTATCCGGACGGGATTTGCTTTCCCTTGTAATAATCAGCCACCATAAGGGAGATGAGGTGCTCTATGTTTTGCTTTTTTATCTCTTCCTGTATCTGGGCAAATGTCGTTTCTTCTTTTACAATAACGCTGACATCACGGCTAATGCCGGGGAACCTCGCCAGGGGAAGAAAGGCCTTTTGGGTGTTAACGCAGGATAAAACCTTTTCTAAATAAACCTCTGCGATAAAGGCTTCTTTATTTTTAATGCCAAGCGCCTGCCGGCAGCCCGGTTTTAGCCGGATAAGCTCTCCAATCCGCTCTTCTTTTAAGAATGCCTCTACCAAATTGGAAGAGATAATGCGTAAACTAAAATCGCCCAACCCCAGCCTCTGAAAAAGCGTTTCCAGAATCCCTTTTAAATGCAAAAACCCTGCGGAATCTTTTATCAGGCCCTCTGTGGATAATATAGTTTTGCTTCCGCAGAGTGCGATCCCCAAAGATAAACTCTCTTGAGGATAAGGGGTAGAACTAGAAAAGGCCTTGGCTAACTCAAATATCGCCACGTAATCCTGCCTCTGATTCAGGTTATAGGCAATGTTAGTGGCAAGGCTTAAAGAAAGATTCGGCCTTAATACATCCTGTTCTTGGCTTAGAGGATTTTGGATTTCTACTAAGTTTTGGGCCTGCGCGAGATTACATTCCCTTAGTGAATCTTTGGCTACCAGGCTATAGGTAATGACTTCATTCAGCCCTTGGCCAATGAGGATATTTTTTATATTGGAAATCAAGTCTCTTTGGGTCAAGCCGCCGGCGCCGAGCTTTAATGCAGGTAAAGTTTCCGGAATCTTATCATAACCGTAACTCCTTGCGATTTCTTCAATTATATCTATTTCTGACCGGATATCCTGACGAAAATTCGGCACCGTGACTAAGAAATTCTTCCCCTTGGTTAATTTTACGGTGAAATCAAGCCGATTTAAAATCCTTTTGATTTCCGATGCGCTGATATTAATTCCCAATGCCTGCTGCGCGCTAAGGGGCGAAAGCAGAATTATTTTTTTGGCTGCCTTGGCTTGGCCCTTAGCTTTTGCAGCGCAGAATGTGCCTGCGGCCAGCTCCTGAATAAGTTTCACTGCCGTAAGGGCAGCCGGCTCAACTGCTGAAGCGTCAACACTCCTCTCAAATCTGTAGGAAGATTCGCTCTGTAACCCCAGCCTCTGACGGCTGCGCCGCGTAACAATAGGATTAAAAACCGCAGCTTCTAAAAGAATGTTTTTTGTCTTCTCCGTTACCTCAGTATCTTTTCCGCCCATTATTCCGGCGATGGCTACGGGCTTCTCTTGGTCAGCGATGACTAAGATCTCCGGATTTAGCATTCTCTCTATGCCATCGATACTGATAATCTTCTCGTTTGCCTTTGCCCTGCGCACAGAAATAGCAGCAGCATTTAATTTATCCAAATCAAAGGCATGCAGGGGCTCTCCGTAAGTAAATAAAATATAATTAGTGATATCTACTATATTGTTTATACTGCGGCAGCCAATGAGCTCTAACCTTTCTTTCAGCCATTTAGGGGAAGGACCGACCTTGACACCTCGGATTATCTTGGCAGTATATATAGGGCAATCTTTTTTATTCTCGATATGAATTGAAAGAGGCGTAAAGCTGTGAGCGGCGTGTGATAACTTTTTATTCTTTGACTGGCGACTGGCGACTGGCGACTGGCGACCTAATATTGCCGCAACTTCCCGCGCTATGCCGATTACGCACAGCCAATCCGGACGGTTTGAGGTTACTTCAATTTCAAAAACAAAATCTCCTCCTTTTTCCTCTAAAGAGGTTACCTCTAAGCCGGCCAGAGTAAGCTTCTGGCTAAGCGCCTCTGGCTTGATTTTAATATCCACAAAATCTTTTAACCAATTATAAGTAAATTTCATCCCTTAAAATTGCCTCAAAAACCTTAAGTCGTTCTCAAAAAATAGCCTGATATCATTAATCCCGAATTTAAGCATGGCTATCCTCTCCACCCCCATGCCAAAGGCAAAACCGGAGTATTTCTTTGTGTCATATCCGACATGCTTAAATACATTGGGGTGGATCATCCCTGCGCCGAGTATCTCCAGCCACCCTTTCCTGCCGCAAACCGAGCACCCTTTTCCTTTACAAATAATGCAGGAGATATCCACTTCTGCGGATGGCTCGGTAAAAGGGAAAAAGTGCGGACGAAAGCGCATTTTTATGTCCTCTCCGAAGACAGCCTTGACAAAGACCTGTAACACCCCTTTTAAGTCGGAAAATTTTATCCCTTCATCTACCATAAACCCTTCTATCTGATGGAACATAAAAGAATGCGAGGCATCCACGGCATCCGGACGGTAAACCCTTCCCGGCACAACTACTGCCAAAGGAGGCTTACGCGATTTCATTGCCCTGATCTGTACCGGAGAGGTGTGGCTTCTGAGAAGTAACTTTGTGTCCCCTTTTAGATAGAAAGTATCAAAGGCATCCCGCGACGGGTGCTCCAGAGGGATATTCAAACCGGTAAAATTATTGTATTCGGTTTCTACCTCCGGACCCTCTATCACAGAAAAGCCCATGCGGCTGAATATGGCGCAAATCTCGTCGGTAATCTGGGTAACCGGATGTAACGTGCCGAGCGCCTGGCTGATGCCCGGCATACTGATATCGTAACTAGGCGCGCTGGACGCATCGGGCTCTGAAATCAAAGACTTCTGCTTTTCCTCTATGCTTTGAAGAAGCTCCCTCTTTAACACATTAATGCGCTCGCCGAAAGACGCCCTTTCCGGAACAGACAATGAAGGCATCTGGCCGAATAACTGGGTAATCACCCCTTTTCTGCCTAAATATTTAATACGGAATTCCTCAAGCTCTTTCAGTGAGGTTATGTTATTTAAATCCGTATTTATCTCGACTTTAATCGCGTCAATATCCATGCTAACAATACTACTCCTAACCCCAGTAGCGCCCAGTTTCTTTTTGCCGGATTTATCTTATGGCTTATGTTTCTTCCCGGGGCAATTTTGCGCAGTGCCGCAGCGTGTATATCTAAATCTCCGCCGTGTTCAGCGCAGGCGCGATGAAAAATTCCGGTAACCTCCAGGAGATCTCCCTTGGCCTTATAACTGCCGGTGTAAAGGATGTCTTTGGTTAAAGAGGAGTTTATCCAGATACCGATGGCGCTTTCTCCGCCATATAAATTAACCCAGGCATATTCCCCCCTTTGCATTATGTCGCCGATAACCTCGCCTTCAAAAACCACGGTTTTCCCGTCATATTGCTTGGCATTATTGATCAGCTCTGAGCTGGAAAGGGATTGGGCAACTGCGATTTTTGCTGTGCAAAACAAAAAGCCCAGCAAAAGAAAGAAGGTAAAAATATTTCGAGCCTGACTTTGTGTCTTTATTATCATTTCCCCTTGAATATTGCAACTAAGAATCCCAACAGAGCAAACACGGACATAAACTCCAGGCGGCCTGCCCACATCTGAAAGATATAAATTGCCTTGAGCGCGGCGGGCATAGAGACTGAGGTGACGCCGCAGGAAAAACCTACATTGGATGCCGCTGATACAGATTCAAACAAGGACTCCAAAAACGGAAAACCAACAACAACCCCCCCGAGGGTGCCTATCCCATAAAGGACTAAATAACAAAAGGTTACCAGAAGCGCAGCCCTAGCAACCTTATCTTCTAAAAAGACTTCTTTTATATGATGAAACTTTTCAACAACTATTGTCTTTTCTGGCAAGATAATCTTTTTTAAATCTTCTTTCATGGCCCTGAATATTACAGCCAGACGCAGCATTTTAATACCTCCGCAGGTTGAACAAACACAGGCTCCCGCGGCCATAGCAATAATCAGCCCAATCAAGGCAAAATCCCCCCATTCTGCAATAAACTGCCTGGCATATACGGTCATATACCCGGTGGTAGAATGACCTGAGATTAATTGGAAAAACCCCTTGCGGAACAGCCCTATTGCCTGGGGGTATACGTTAAATTTGCTAAGCCCCATTACTACAACAAAGAAAGTGAGCAGGATGCTTAAAAGGAACGCCCTTGTTTCAATGTTCTTCCAAAGCTCTTTTCTGTTGCCTGTCCAAAGTTGATAGTGGAAATTAAAATTAAGAGCCCCAAAGACCATAATTAAGATAGTGATAATTTCAAAAATAAGGCTATGGTAATAAAGGATGCTTTGGGATTGCGGGGCAAACCCACCGGTATCAAAACCTGCCATAAAAATACAGGCACCGTGGAAAAATGCGTTATGCGGCTTTAGGCCGATAAATATGCCACAAAACCCCAAGGCAATCGTAAAGATAATCAAATATGTAATGCTTATTAACCAAATAAACCGGGAGGTGTGAATCACGTTGGGCAGTATCTTTTCCTCCCTGGCTTCCCCCACATACATTTTAAATGCTCCCGCAGAACCTTTTATGAATAATGAAAGGGCAATAATTACAATTCCCTGGCCTCCGATGAACATGGTCAGGTGCCTCCAGAGGTTATGGCTGTAAGATAAATGGTCAAGGTCCTGCACCAATGCCAGGCCCGTAGTGGCAAATCCCGACATAGCATCAAAACAGGCATCTAGGAAGGATTTGTATTGTCCGCTTAAATGTAACGGCACCGCCCCGAAAAACATGGCCGCAACCCAAGAAATGCTGACCACAATCATCCCGTGCATCCAGGAAAGGTCTTTGCCCGTAAAACAGATTTTGCATAAAAAGAGCCCTGTTAATAACGTAAGCTCAAAACCGATGATGAAATCAAGAGAGGGATTAATTTCATTAGAGGCCAAACCTATAGCGGCAGGGATGAGCATGGTAAAGGCCAGGCCAAGGATAATCTTACCCAGATAATAACCTATGATTTTAATATCTTGTAGGCGGGGCTTAAGGATCATTTATAAAAATGCCTTAAAGACGATATTAACAGACAAACAATAAAACCGGCCAGTATAATAAGCATGGCATACGAAACCTCAGTTAAAATACCCCAAATGCTGTTTAAAATAGCCTTGATTCTCATTATAATTTGCCCGCTAACAGATTTAACAACTGCGGCTCATTGCCTGTTAATGTGAGGGCAATGACGTCGTCTCCGGTTTTAAGCACGGTATTTCCTTTGGGGACGATGACTTCTTCCCCCCGGACAATGGAAACCAGGACTGAATCCGCAGGCAGCTGTATATCTTTTAATTCTTTGTTAATCGCAGGGGAATCTTCGGGAAGGTCGACCCTGACGATGGAAAGTTTCCCCCGCTTAAAACTCATCAGGTTCACAAAATCCGAGAAGGAAACTTCCTCTTCCACTATTTTAGCAATAATTTTTGTGGCATCTACCGGTACGTCAATACCCAACTCAGAGAAAAGATGCTCGTTGTCAGGGTTATTTACCCTTCCTACGGTGCGCCGGAGATTGAATTTTTCTTTCGCCAGCTGGCAGATAATCAGGTTATCCTCATCTTCTCCGGTAACGGCAGCCAAAACATCTGCGCGCTCAATCCCCGCCTCTTCTAAAATGCGCGGCTCGCAGCCGTCTCCGTTAATGACAAAGGCTTCGATTTCCTTGGCAATCTCTTCGCAAATATTTTTCTCTTTATCTACAATTGCCACCGTGTGTTTACTTGCAATGAGCCTTTTCGCCAGAAAATAACCTACTTTTCCTGCGCCTACAATTACAATATACATACCCACCTCTGTTTATTATAAATTAAATTTCTTCCTTATCTTCTCCAGGCTTGTGACTTTAACCACTGCCATCAGCGTATCCTGTTTTTTAAGAATAGTGGCTGGCTCAGGGATAACTACTCCGGAAAGCCTACGGATAGCAACTACTAAAAGCTCTTGGGGCATATTGATCTCCTCGATTCTTTTGCCTGCCAGGCCGTCAGCTACCTCAATCTCAAGAACTCCTAATTCCTTAGTTTCAATCAGGTAGCTGGAAAAGCGGCTTTCGATTATTTTGTCTCGAAGCATTGAGGCAAAAAGTATGGTGCCGCTGATAATGTCTAACCCCAAAGCCGAATAGATGTGCGCGCGCTGCGGGTCGTAGATACGGGCAAAGACCTTCGGAATTTTGAATATCTTTTTGGCCGCCTGCGCAGCAATCAGGTTTGTGTTGTCTCCATTCGTCACTGCGCAAAAGGCATCTGCTTTTTCAACCCCTGCCTGTTTTAATAACTCCAGGTCAAAGCCGTTACCCACTATCGTCAGGCCGTTAAATGTGCCCCCTAAACGGTCAAAGGAGGAACGGTTTCTGTCAATGACCACCACGTCGTGGCCTTCATTGGATAACAATTTGGCTAATTCTGAGCCTACCCTGCCGCAACCGACGATTATGACATACATATTATCCTCGCAGTTTATTTGCCTCTGACTATTTCCACGAGCTTCTTAAAAGCCTTGCTATCTCTTACCGCAAGGTCTGCCAAAATTTTTCTGTCTAAGGCAATTTTGGCTTTTTTCAGGCCGTTCATGAACGCGCTGTAGGTCATGCCGGCCTCTCGACAGGCAGCATTAATACGGCTGATCCAGAGCCGGCGAAACTCCCTCTTTTTATTGCGCCTGTCCCGGTAAGCATACACCAAAGCATGCATCAGCGCCCGCCTTGCCTGCTGGAACTGCTTGCTGCGGTCCCCCCAATAACCTTTTGCTTTTTTTAATGTTTTCTTTTTTCTTTTGCGGGTTGCCACACTGTGTTTTATCTTTGCCATGAATATTCACTCCTCCCTGGTAATTATTAGTTGTTAGCCATAAGGCAATAACCTTTTTAGATATTTAACTTTTTTCTTGTCTGTTAAGACCTTACGCCTTCTTAGCCTGCGTAATCTTTCCGGTTCCTTGCTGCTTGCAAGATGGCTCTTGCCTCCGGAAGCATACATAATCTTGCCTTTTTTTGTCAACTTAAAACGCTTTGCTACACCCTTTTTTGTTTTCAGTTTACCCATCTGTTCCTCGCAATTTTATTTTTATTTAGGAGATATGACCAAAGACATAATCCTACCTTCAAGGCTCGGCTCCTTTTCTACCTGACCGTCATTCTGAGTATCAATGATAAATCTATCTAAAATCTTTCTGCCCAAGTCCAGATGCTCCATCTGCCTTCCCCGAAAGAATAAATTCACTTTCACCTTGTCTTTTTTCTTTAAAAAAGTTACGGTCTGTTTCAGCTTGGTGGCATAATCATGGTCGTCGATATTGGGCTTAAGGCGTATCTCTTTAAGCTTGCCCTGTTTTTGATGCTTCTTTGCTTCGCGCTCCCTCTTTTCCTGGTCATATTTAAATTTACTGAAGTCTATGATGCGGCATACGGGAGGGACAGCACCGGGAGCCACCTCCACCAGGTCTAACTCATGCTGGTCTGCCAGATCCATTGCCCTCTGCGCTGACATTATGCCCAGCTGCCCGCCATCCGGGCCGATGACCCTTACCTGCGCAGCGCGGATTCTTTCATTAGTGCGGATGAATTTTTTTATCGGACACCTCCTTTTTTATCTCTTCCATAAAAACGCTTAATGGCTGAGCGCCCTTATCTCCTTCTCCCTTTTTTCTCACGGAGACGGTTTCAGATCTTGCTTCGCGTTCGCCGACTACCAACGAATAAGGTATCTTATTGATTTCGGCATTGCGGATTCTTTTATCCAGGGTCTCGTTACGGCCGTCGACTGCGGCGCGGATCCCTTCATTTATAAGCGCGGCCTTGACCTTCTCGGCGTAATCTGCCACGGATTCCTTAATGGGGATAACCAGCGCCTGTAACGGCGCAAGCCATAAAGGAAGCTCAGCGCTATAATGCTCTAATAACGCTCCGATAAAGCGCTCGATACTTCCCAGCAAAACGCGGTGCAGCATTATCGGCTGTTGCTCGCGGCCGTTAGCGTCAATATACGACAAATTGAACCTTTTGGGAAGGGCAAAATCGCATTGTATGGTGGCGCATTGCCAGGACCTCTTTAAAGCATCTTTTAGTTTTATGTCAATCTTTGGGCCGTAAAAAGCCCCCTCTCCTTTATTTATCTCGTAATGTAACCCCTTATCCTTTAAAGCCTGCTCCAGCGCACCTGTTGCCTTGTCCCAATCTTCTTCTGAGCCGATATATTTTTCCGGCCGGGTGCTTAATTCAATCCCTACTTCGGAAAATCCAAAATCCTTCATTACATCAAAAACAAAATCAATGATGGATTTTATCTCCTGAGGTAATTGCTCAGGAGTGCAAAAAATGTGCGCATCATCCTGGGTAAAACCCCTGACCCGTAATAAACCGTGCAAAACCCCTGCCTTCTCATGGCGATAAACCGTGCCTAACTCAAAGTAACGTATGGGTAACTCCTTGTAGCTCCTAGTCTTTGATTTGTAAATTAAAATGTGGCCGGGGCAGTTCATCGGCTTTAAGACAAACTCTTTTTCGTCTATTTTAAATGTATACATATTCTCCCGGTAATAATCCCAATGCCCGGAAGTCTTCCATAAATCTGCCTGCATAATATGCGGAGTAAGCACTATCTCGTAACCGCGCTTTAAATGCTCTTTTTTTTCATAATCTTCTATGAGCGTGCGCAGCAGGCCTCCTTTGGGATGATAAAATACCAACCCCGCGCCTGCCTCCTCGTGATAGATGTCAAAAAATTCCAAGGCCGGCCCGATTTTGCGGTGGTCGCGCTTCTTGGCTTCTTCAATATTTTGCAGGTATGCATCTAATTCTTTCTGAGTGGGAAAACAGGTGCCGTAAATACGCTGCAGCATAGGGTTAGTTTCAATGCCGTGCCAGTAGGCACCGGCTACCGAAAGTAATTTAAAGGCTTTTATCTGGCCGGTAGAAGAAACGTGCGGGCCGCGGCATAAATCCATGAAGCTTTCTCCGGTTTTATAGATAGAAACCCTTTCATCCGGAAGATTCGTAATCAGGTCAACTTTAAAATCCTCTTTTAATTTTTTAAACAGCTCTAAGGCCTCTTTTTTATCCAGCTCCTCTTTGATAAACGCCTCGTTCTTAGAGATTATCGCGCGCATCCTCTCTTCTATTTTGGCTAAATCATCGTCGGTAAAAGGCTCTTTCTTATCAAAATCATAATAAAATCCGTCTTCAATAGAGGGGCCGATGCCAAGTTTGGCCTCAGGCCAGAGCTCCTTCACCGCCTGAGCCATCACATGCGAACAAGAGTGTCTTAATATATCTAAATTCATGTTTACCTTCTGTGTGATAAGTACTCCGCTCGCTACGGCCCTTGTCGGGCCGCTTTACGCTCGCTTGAGTACATTTGAATTTTTCTTGTCGAAAAATTCAAATGGTGGGCCCAAGAGGAGTCGGACCTCTGACCTTTGCGATGTCAACGCAACGCTCTAACCAACTGAGCTATGAGCCCGTATTAAATTTGTTTAACTCTAACCTCCGCCGGAGGCGGATCGCCTTCGGCTCAAACTAAAGCTATGAGCCCAAAATTGCCGGGGGAGGGAGTTGAACCCTCACGCTCTTACGAGCGGGGGATTTTAAGTCCCCATTGTCTGCCATTCCAACACCCCGGCGATAAAATTTAATTGAGAACTGTCTTGCTTTGTCTCCACTCAAAAAAAGAGTTATATTTTTTAAAGGCGTGGAGCGGACTCGAACCGCTGAATAGTTGTTTTGCAGACAACTCCCTTGACCGCTTGGGTACCACGCCACAACGCTTTTCCCATTGAGGATATAGCTGCAAAAAATTTATGAATTCCTGATATTTTCTTGTTAGATACAATCCATTGGTAGTACCTGAATAAATATAGTCCAATAATGGTACTGATTCTCTTGTAGAATATTTTATTTGAAAAGCATTATTATTGTTAAAGACATTATGAGTTTTCACCTTTAAAGTATTGCTTATCATTTGTGCAATCTGTTCCAAGAATAATTTACTACCTGAAGTAAATGTTACAGATAGTCTTTTCTTTTTGTGATATAGGTTAATACAGCCATCTCCATCAAGATAGCCTCTTAAAAAATGACTCATAAATTCCGAAGGTACGTTTGGCAGTGTTATAGTTTTTGATTTTCGAGGCGTGATGCCCAATTTTATTAAATCATTGTAAAGTTCATGATCTCCGATTCTAAGCATATATCTTTCTTTATTCAAATATCTTTTCCCTCTGATTAAGATAAGTTTTGGCTTAAAGGAAACAATTTTGTGTTCCGAATTCAAAACTTTTCGTATTTTCCCCATGATCTCCATGTCGCTACTACAAATTCGCAAATACTTTCCTCTTAAATATGACGCATCTTCAAGACTACCGTCTGCAGTAATAAAGCCTAAAACATAAGCCATTTCTGGTGTCCAGCTCTTAAAGAAATCCCTGTTTACCAGAAATTTAATGCCCATTATTTTAAAACTCTCTTTACTCCCTTAACAATATCCTCAACCTCTGCCAAGCAGCCGATTCCGGTTTTACCGCAAGCAAGCGAGCCTTCTTTCGGCTCCACAAATTTATAACCCAGGGATTTCAGCTTCCTCATATTCTCTTGAGTAATCTTATTTTTATACATATTCTCATTCATCGCCGGGCAAATCAAAACCGGGGCCTTCGTGGCGCAAATAGTGCAGGTTAATAAGTCATCACAAATTCCGGAGGCAATTTTGGCGATAATATTTGCCGTGGCAGGCGCAACCAATATTATATCCGCCCTCCCGGCCAATGAAACATGCTCAATCTCCCAGGCATCCGGCTCTTGGAATAACCCCCGGTATACCTTATTACCCGAAAGGCTGGCAAAAACCACCGGCTTAATCAGCTCCTCTGCCTCGGCTGTCATCACCACGGTCACAGAAAAATGCGCATCTTTAAGCCTGCGCACCAAATCGCAGGCCTTGTATGCGGCAATGCTCGCAGTAACCCCTAAAATAACCTCTTTTTTACCGGCCATGTTAACCCTTGGCTTTGATTTTCTTATAAGTAATCTTGCCTTCGCTTATTTCCGCTAAAGCTATGGTCGAAGGCTTGGCAGAAGGATTTATATCTACCAGCTTCGGCTTGCCCTCGGCGATCTCCAGCGCCCGTTTCGCCGCGGATATGACCAGCTTATATACGGAATCGGTTTTTTTGTTCAGCAGTTTTTCCAACGCAACATACGGCATATCTTACCTCGCTATCTCTTTTAAAACTATCCCTTTTAATCTTTCCGTGGCCTCTCCTAAATTCTTATTAACGATACAGTAGTCGTACTCTTTGCTCCTTAAAAGCTCTCTTGCCGCAAGCTCAAGCCTCCCCTGGATTTCCTGCGCCCTAACTTTTACGCAGCGCCCCTCGATGCGCTCCCGCAAAGTTTTGAGCGAAGGCGGGAGAATAAAAATGCGCACCGTGCGCTTAGGATAAAGGCGCTTAATTATTTTAGCGCCTTTCAAATCCAAACACAATATAATATGCTTTCCCTTTTTTAATTTCTCCTCAACAAAATCCCGGGATGTGCCGTAATAATACCCCAGGTACTTTGTCCATTCCAGTATTTTCCTTGCCCTGCGCAGGCTTCTGAACTCTGCCTCGCTGATAAAAAAATAATGCCTCGCTTCTTTTTCGTTGCTTCTGGGCTTTCGTGTAGTAAAGGAAACGGATTTAACCAAAGAGCGCTTAAGCTTGCCCTCCTTTAAGATCCTCTCAGCCAGGGTAGTTTTTCCTGAGCCAGACGGCCCGGATATGACGAATATCAAACCGTTCTTTGGCCCTTTCTTCACTCTATGTTCTGTACCTGTTCGCGGATTTTTTCTATCTGGCTTTTAATCTGCACTACCTTGGAAGAAATCAAGGCATCAAAGCTTTTAGCTGCAGTAGTATTTGCCTCCCGCTGCATCTCCTGGGCGATAAAGTCCAATTCTTTGCCGATGGGTCCGCTCTTAGAAAGCTTATCTTTAAAATTCCGGATGTGGAAAATAAGCCTTTCTAATTCTTCCGAAATATCCGTATCTTTTAGCAATGCCGAACGCTCTTCTGCCGAAGGGATATTGCCCAGCTTAGCCTGAATTGCCTTTTTAAAACGCGCCTCTATGGACTCTAAGTTCCCTGAGAGCGCCTCTGCCCTATTCTTTAAATAATAATAAGTTGCCCTTCCTTCTTTTTGGCGGGACCTATCCAAACCATCCGCCGCCTTTTCAATTATGGTTTTTAATTTCGGCCAGATAGCCGCTTTTTGGGCTTTGCGGTCTTCAAGCGATAAAACGCCGGGTAGATGCAGTAAAGCGTTAATGCTGATTTCGTCCTTAATTTTATATTGCGCCTTGAGGCCGCGCAAAATAGAAACGTAGCTTTGCAAAAGAGGCCTATTAACCAACGGACGGGCACTCGCGCTATCCGCGACGCTGACAATACAGGTCAACCTGCCCCTTTTGATTTTTGCCTCAATTATTTTTTTTATCCTTTCCTCCAGGGCAATTAAGCCTTCGGGCAGGTGCAAAACTATCTCCAGGAATTTATGGTTTGAGCTGCGTAACTCTGCCGAAATTTTTCCAAAAGGCTTGAAACTCGCCTCTGCCGACGCAAAACCAGTCATGCTTTTAATCATTTTTTAAACTGCCTCCTTAAAGATTAGGCCCAGTCGTGTTTTTTAAGCTCCTTAACCGTAACCTCTTTTTTGGGGAATAAATCCACGATAATCTCATCCGGCTCGAACCACAATTTAATCTCCCTCGCCGCCTCCTCTTCGTTCGAAGAAACGTGAATCACGTTTTCATAAACTCCGGTCGTGGTTATCCTGCCGTAGGAGCCGCGTATGGAAGTGGCTTCAGCTTTCTCCGGGTTGGTCGCCCCTGCCAATTCCCGGCATTTTTTTATGGCGTCCTTCCCCCAATAAACTAAAGCCATGACTTTGCGCCGGTCATGCAATTCTCCGCGGATATATTTAATCAAATCCGGAAAGAATGGCTCGTCTTTCAAATGCTTGTAATGCTCCTCTGCCAATTCCCGCGAGACGCGCACCATCTTGGCTGCGACGATCTCCAGCTTTGTTTCCGAAAGCCGCGTCAGGATGTTCCCGGTGAGGGATTTTTTCAGCCCGTCGGGTTTAATCAGTATCAGCACCGCTTCGTTCATAAGCCCCCCGCTCCTTTAATTACCCTTAATTACCTTTACGATTCTTTCCAGGTCCTGCTGGGAATAAAATTCGACCAGGATATGCCCGCGCTTTTGCCTTTTAGTAATACGCACCTTAGTGGCTAATGCCTGCTGTAACTCATGCTCAAAATGAGAAACATAAGGGTCTGCCTTGGCCGGTGCGCGTTTACGGCTTGGGGCATGCGGCCTTCTGGTCTTAATCAGGCTCTCCAGTTCCCGCACGGATAAATCTTTCGTAATTACCTCCTGCGCCAGGCGCCTCTGCAAGTTTGTGTCTTCTATTTCTAAAAGCGCCCGTCCGTGCGCAAAGCCAAGCCTTCCCTTTTTCATCTCCTGCTGGATCTCCTGCGGCAATTTTAATAACCTTAAGGTGTTGGTAATAGTCACCCTTGCCTTTCCCAGGGCCGCGCTAATCTTTTCCTGGCTTACCTGAAATTTTTCAATCAAGTATTGAAAGGCGCGCGCCTCTTCTATGGGATTTAACCCCTGCCTCTGGATATTTTCAATCAGGGCTAATTCTAAAGAGTCGCGATCCTCTACATCCTTAACCATTATCGGTAACTCTTTGAGCCCCAAAGAGTTAGCTGCGCGTAACCTCCGCTCTCCGGCAATTAGTTCATAATGCTCGCCCTTTCTACGCACTAAGAGCGGCTGGATTACGCCTTTTTCTTTTATGGATTGGGCTAATTCTTCAATGCTTAGGCTATCAAACTCCTCTCGGGGTTGAAAAGGATTAGGCTTAATCTTATCAGTCTGGACATAAATAATCTCTTCTTTCTTGCCTAACTCTGCCTCAGGAATTAAAGCGCTGATTCCTCTTCCCAGTGCTCTTCTCTCCATTATATATTCCCTCCTGAACTTAATGGGCTGGCATTCAAAGAAACTCCTAAAATCTCCTTAGTTAATTCTTCGTAGCGTTGCGCACCCAAAGAATCCTTATCGTACAAAAATATCGGTTTTCCAAAGCTCGGCGCTTCGGTTAAACGGATATTGCGCGGGATAACAGTCTCATACACCTTGCTCTGAAAGAAATTCCTGGCTTCCTGAATGACCTCCTTAGTTAAATTAGTCCGGAAATCCGCCATGGTCAGGAGCACCCCCTCAATAGACAGGTCCGGATTCAGGTTATCTTTCACCAGCTTAATAGTGTTGTTCAATTGCGTCAATCCTTCTAAGGCATAATATTCGCATTGCACGGGGATCAAAACTGAATCTGCCGCGCACAGCCCGTTAATGGTCAACAGGCCCAGCGACGGCGGAGAATCTATAATGATAAAATCGAAATTATCCTTTTCTTTGCTCAGGCTGCGCTTTAACCTATATTCCCTTCCCAGCGCGCCCACTAATTCTACTTCGGCGCCGGTTAAATCAATATTAGAAGGCGCAACCCACATATTATTTATTGCAGTCGTTTGCAGGGTCTCTTTAATGTCCAGTTCTTCTAAAAGAACATGGTAAGTGCTCTTAGTAACGCTGTGCTTATTTATGCCTACACCGCTGGTGGCATTGGCCTGAGGGTCTAAATCCACGAGCATAACTTTCCTGCCAGCCAAAGCTAAATAGCTGGCAATATTAATTGCCGACGTGGTTTTACCCGTCCCGCCCTTCTGATTACAGACTGCAATTACCTTACCCATTATCTTGTATGGACCTTGAAGGCCCTGCTTTGAGAATTAAAACTAGACAGCTTTT